>JAFRMB010000037.1 GCA_017430945.1 Clostridia bacterium
CGAGGGGGCGCGCACGCGGCTGTCGCAGGCCGGGCGCGAGCTGGACAGCGCCGCGGCGGGCGTCATGCCGGAGGACTGGACCGCGCTGGACGTCAGCGACGCCATCGCCGAAAACGCCGCGCAGCAGAAGGAGCAGGCGCGGGCGCTCGAACGGGCGCAGGCGGACGTGGAGCGGCTGGACGCGATCGGGATCGAACAGGCAGCCGTCGCGGAGGCGATCCGGACGGCGGAGGCGGCCGTCCACGCGGCGGAGCTGGCCGGAGCGGATCTTTCGGCAAAGCGCCGGAAGTGCGGGGAAGACGTGGACGCGCTGCGCCGGGAGCTGCCCTTCGGGACCGAGGCCGAGTGCAGGGCCGCCATACGGGAGATGGAAGGGGAGAAGCAGGCGATCGAGGGCGCCGTCGCGGCTGCCCGGGATGCCGTCGCGGACCTCGGACAGCAGATCGCCGGGGCGAAGGGCGCGCTGGAGAAGCTCGAGGCGGACCTGAAGGGTGCGCCGCCCATGGATGCGGACGCGCTGGAGCAGGCGTACCGGGAAGCCCAGGCGGCGTGCAAGGCGGCGGCAGAGCGGGAAAAGGCGATCCATACGCGCCGGGCGAACAACGACGCCCAGCGGCGCAGCCTGCGCGAACAGGCGGGGCGCGCGCAGGCGCTGGCCCACGAATACGACGTGATGCAGGGGGTGTGCAACACCATACGCGGCAGCGGCGGCGGCATGCACTTTCCGCTGGAGACCTACGTGCAGACCACCTATTTCGACCGCATCATCGACTATGCCAACCGCCGCCTGTACCAAATGTCCCGGCATCAGTACGACCTGGTCCGCCGGGAATTCGGGGACGGATCCGGCGGCGGCAAGAAGGGGCTGGATCTGGACGTGCTGGACCACGCCAACGGGAAGCGGCGCGCCGTCGGCACGCTCTCGGGCGGCGAGAGCTTCCTGGCTTCGCTGTCCTTCGCGCTGGGCATGTCCGACGCCATACAGGCCAGCGCGGCTTCGGCGGTGCAGATCGACACCATGTTCGTCGACGAGGGCTTCGGCTCGCTGAGCGAAAGCTTCCTGAGCCTGGTCATGGACGAGCTGAACGCGACCGCCAACACCGGCCGCCGCCTGATCGGCATCATTTCGCACGTGGATGAGGTCAAAGAGGGCGTCGAGCGCCGCATCGAGGTGACGAAGGATCACGCCGGCGTCAGTACGGCGAGGATCTACTGATGTGGATCCGATCCGTCCCGTCGCCCGATGACCGCGGCCGGATGCATCGCCCTGCTCCGCGCACCCCGGGCAGAGCGGGCGGGCCGCCTGCATTTTCGGGGAAGAGCAGACAACTGCCATTCAGGAGATCCGTGTGCGTGGCCTCGTACACGGCGGCAGGCATCGCCGGCGCGGATGCTATGAAGACCGGCCTGCGCGGCATGCTGTTCGCGCTGGTGGGCTTCCTGGTACCGTTCGTGTTCGTGTACAACCCGGCGATACTGCTGCAGGGCACCGTGATCCAGATCGTGCTCGCCGCGGCGCAGCTGCTGGTCGGCACCTACTTCCTGGCGCTCGCCGTCTCCGGATTCTTCCGAAACGAGCTGCCGATGTGGATGCGCCTGGTGTTCTTCGTGGTGGCGCTGGGCTTCATCGATCCCAACTGGGTCACCACCGCAGCCGCGCTGGCGGTCGGCATCGTCATGCTGGTGCTCAGCACGCGGCTCGGCAAAAAGCCCGCCTGACGGCTGTTGGTTCGTGCGGGGCAGGGAGCGGATCCCTGCCCCGCCTTTTGCGTCCGCCCCTGTGTCCGCGGCGCTGTTTTGACAGTGGATCGTTCTCCAAAAACCAAAAAAATCACCATGAAATCGTTTTATTTTGCAATTTTTTCCGCTGGACACGCTTCCGCGCTTATGTTATAATCGGTAGCGTACGGATGGAACGCGTTTTCAATGCGGCGCATGACCGCAATGAAAAATATATTTTTAAGGAGACGAAACCCATGAAGAAGATTCTGGCTATCCTGCTGGCTGTTCTGATGATGATCAGCGTTTGCAGCTTCGCGTCTGCCGAAGCCAAGACCTACAAGGTCGGCGTTTCCATCTATCAGTTCACCGACAACTTCATGACCCTCTACCGCAACGAGATCGAGAGCTACTTCGCTTCCCTCGAGACCGACGACGTGAAGTACGAGATCACCATGGCCGACGGCAAGAACGACATGGCCGAGCAGACCAACCAGGTCCGCAACTTCATCACCCAGGGCATGGACGTCATCATCCTGAACCTGGTCCAGACCTCCTCTGCTGACGCGGTCATCGACGAGATCGTCGCCGCCGGCATCCCGCTGGTGCTGATCAACCGCGAGCCTCTGGCCTATGACGCCGACGGCAACACCATCGACGAGGCCTATGCCGGCATCCTGGACAACGCGCAGGTCTGCTACGTGGGCGCTGACGCCCGTCAGTCCGGCACCTTCCAGGGCGAGATGGTCGCCGAGCTGGAGAACAAGGGCGACATCAACGGCGACGGCAAGGTGTCCTACATCATGATCGAGGGCGACCCCGAGAACATCGACGCGCAGTACCGCACCGAGTTCTCCGTGAAGGCGCTGACCGACGCGGGCATCGAAGTCGAGTGCCTGGACGACCAGGTGGGCAACTGGGATCAGACCAAGGGCCAGGAGCTGTGCGCCAACGCGCTGAGCAAGTACGGCGACGCGGTCGAGGTCGTGTTCTGCAACAACGACGCCATGGCGCTGGGCGCCGCGACCGCCATCACCGCCGCCGGCCGCACCGTGGGTGAGGACATCTACCTGCTGGGCGTCGACGCTCTGGAGGAGGCCGTGCAGCTGGTCAAGGACGGCGAGATGACCGGCACCGTGCTGAACGACCACATCGGCCAGTCTCACGCGGCTGTCGACGTGGCTGTGAAGCTGCTCAATGGCGAAGAGATCGAGAACTACTACTGGGTCGACTACGTGAAGGTCAACAAGGCCTACGTCGACGCGCAGTAATTCGCGGTCATTCCGTCAAACGGATGAGAAATGGTGGGTGGGCTTTCATAGCTCACCCACATTTCAAGTGACAGCGGAAGTTCAAATGAAAGCAGCGCCTTTCACATCGCACCCGGGCGGTCCGGATGCGATGTGAAGTGCGCTGCCGCAAACGAAAGAAAGGAGGCATGCCTCATGTCTGAGTTCGTGCTGGAGATGACCGGCGTATGCAAGTCTTTTCCCGGCGTCAAGGCGCTCGACCATGCGCAGCTGAAGCTGCGGCCCGGTAAGGTGCACGCGCTGATGGGCGAGAACGGCGCCGGCAAATCCACGCTGATGAAGTGCATGTTCGGCATCTACAAGATGGACGAGGGCGAGATGCGCATGGACGGCCAGCCGGTTTCGGTGCACGACCCCATGGACGCGCTGAACAAGGGCATCGCCATGGTGCATCAGGAGCTGCAGCCCATCCCCGCCCGTACCGTGGGCGAAAACATCTTCCTCGGACGCTATCCCATGAAAAAGGCGCTCGGCTTCATCCCGATCATCGACCATAAAAAGATGTATGACGACACCGCGGAGCTTTTGAAGAAGGTCCGCATGAGCTTCGACCCGCATCAGAAGGTGGGCGAGCTGAGCGTGTCCCAGATGCAGTCGGTGGAGATCGCCAAGGCCGTTTCCGCCAACTGCCGCGTGCTGATCCTGGACGAGCCCACCTCTTCGCCGACCGCCAACGAGGTCGAGGCGCTGTTCCGCATCATCGAAGACCTGAAGGCCGAGAACGTGGCCATCGTGTACATCTCCCACAAGATGGACGAGATCCTGCGCATCGCGGACGAAGTGACCATCATGCGCGACGGCAAGTACATCGGCACCTGGGAGGCCAGCGAGCTGACCACCGACAAGATCATCACCCAGATGGTCGGCCGCGAGCTGACGAACCTCTATCCGCCCCGGCACAACGTGCCCGGCGAGGTGGTGTTCGAGGTGAAGGACTTCACCTCCATCAACCCCCGCTCGTTCCGCCACGTGGATTTCAGCCTGCGCCGCGGCGAGATCCTGGGCGTGGGCGGCCTGGTGGGCGCGCAGCGCACGGAGCTCATGGAGGGCCTGTTCGGCATCCGTTCGCACACCACGGGCCAGATCTTCTACAAGGGCAAGGAGCTGCACATCGACCGGCCGAAGGACGCCATCGACCAGGGCGTGGCCATGCTGACCGAGGATCGCCGCGGCAGCGGCATCATGGGCGTGCTGAGCGTCGCCGACAACATCTCCATCTCCTCCCTGAACAAGTATCTGGATTACGGCTTCGCCATCAACAACGGCAAGGTGGAGCAGCTGGTGCAGGACAACGTCAAGAAGATGAACATCAAGACGCCGTCCTCGAAGACCCAGATCAAGTCCCTCTCCGGCGGCAACCAGCAGAAGGTGCTGGTGGGGCGCTGGCTGGCCAATGATCCGGACGTGCTGATCCTGGACGAGCCCACCCGAGGCATCGACGTCGGCGCGAAGTACGAGATCTACTGCATCATCGCCGACCTGGCCAAAGAAGGCAAGAGCATCATCATGATCAGCTCCGAGATGAGCGAGCTGATCGGCATGTCCGACCGCATCATGGTCATGTGCGACGGCCGGGTGACCGGCTTCATCGACGGCAAGGAAGCCACGCAGGAAAACATCATGGCGCTTGCCACGCAGTTCGAATAGACGAGGGGGGACATACAATGGAAAAGAGAAATGAGAGCGCGTTCAACAAAGTCGTGCGGGTCGTCAAGGGGAACCCCATCGTTTTCCTGCTGATCATCGCCGCGATCATCGTCGGCTGCCTGAAGGACAACTTCTTCTCCTGGGCCAACTTATCCAACCTGATGAGCAACACCGCCGTGCGCTTCCTGATCGCGCTGGGCGTGTCCGGCTGCCTGATCACCAAGGGCACCGACCTGTCCGCCGGACGCCAGGTGGGCTTTGCCGCCGTGGTGGCGGGCATCCTGTGCCAGCGCGGCGACTACAACGGCCGCCTGTGGAAGTTCGTGCCTGAGATGAACATCGGCCTGGTGTTCCTGGTGGTGCTGGTGGTGGGCCTGTTCTGGGGCTTCATCAACGGCCTGATCGTCACCAAGCTGCATGTGCCGCCCTTCATCGCCACGCTGGGTACCCAGACCATCATCTACGGCATCTCGCTGGTCATCTCCGACGCGCAGCCGATCGGCGGCTTCCAGAAGATCTACACCACGCTGATCAACGGCCGCATCGGTTCCACCAAGGGCTTCCATCTGCCCTACCTGCTGTTCGTGGCGGCCATCTTCGGCGTACTGTTCTGGTTCATCTACAACAAGACCCGCCACGGCAAGTATATGTCCGCCATCGGCGGCAACGACGTGGCGGCCGAGGTCTCCGGCGTGAACACCACGAACACCCTGATCCGCATCTACACCACCGCGGGCGTGATGTACGCCATCGCGGGCTACCTGCTGGCGGCGAAGTCCGGCGGCGCGTCCGCCTCCATGGGCCAGGGCTACGAGCTGGAAGCCATCGCGGGCTGCACCATCGGCGGCGTCTCCACCACCGGCGGTATAGGCACCGTGCCCGGCATACTGGTCGGCGTGCTGGTGTTCGAGCTTTTGAAGATCATACTGCAGTTCCTGGGCGTCAACCCGTACTACAACTATGTGGTGCAGGGCCTGGTCATCGTGCTGGCCGTCTCCCTGGATATCCGCAAGTACATCGCCAAGAAGTGATGGGCGCGAAGAAGGATCGACCGGATGGGGAAGGGGCGCCCAGGCTGGACCCCTTCTCCCAGGCCGTACAGGCCAAAAAGGAGCAGCTCTACGACAAGGTCAAGCTGTCGGTGAAGCAGCTGGACGTCATCGTCTGGCTCGCGGCGGCGGCGCTGGTCGTGGTCGTCGTGCTGATCATACTGGAGGCGACGGACATATTCAAGCTGTTCTGAGCCCGAAAGCGATCGAAGCCGTCCGGCGTATGCGCCGGGCGGCTTCGATGTTTGTCTGCCTGAGGATGTGACGGGCTTCGGCAGGTCTCCGGGGGGTGCTGTGCCGGCCGGGTCAGCCCTTCTTCGCCACGCGGTGGCGGCTGGGCACGATCGCGCGCTGCGGGCAGACCAGCACGCACAGGTGACAGCCCACGCACTTCCTGCCGTTCAGCTGCGGGCGGCGGTCCTCCGACATGCGGATCGCCTGGTGGCCGCCGTCCGCGCAGGACACGGCGCACCTGCCGCAGCCGATGCAGCGCTCCCTGTGGAATTTGGGGTACAGCACGGTGTCGCGCTCCAGCACGTCGGTCGTCTCGCTGACGGAGTCCAGCCCCTGCCCGCGCAGCTGCGCGATGCTGTCCAGCCCCTTTTCGGCGAGATAGAGTTCGAGCCCCGCCTTCAGGTCGTCAATGATGCGGTAGCCGTACTGCATGACCGCGGTGGTGACCTGTACGCTGCCGGCGCCGAGCAGTATGAATTCCAGCGCGTCGTTCCACGTCTCGATGCCGCCCATGGCGCTGATGTGCATGCCGGCCAGCCTGGGGTTGCGGCCGAGCTCGGCGATGAAGCGCAGCGCGATGGGCTTGACGGCGTTGCCGCTGTAGCCGCCCACGGCGGACATGCCGTGGACCGCGGGCTCGGACACGTAGGTGTGCTCGTTGACGCCGGTGATGCTCTTGATGGTGTTGATGGCCGCGATGCCGTCCGCGCCGCCGCGCCGGGCGGCCTCTGCCGCGGGGCTCATGCGGTCGACGTTCGGCGTGAGCTTGGCGAGGATCGGTATGCGCGTGCCGCGCCTGGCCGCCCGCGTGAAGCGCTCCACCAGCGCCGGCACCTGACCGATGTCGGAGCCCAGGCCGCCGTCCGCCATGTTGGGGCAGGAGAAGTTCAGCTCCACCGCGTCCGCGCCGTTCTCCTCGCACAGCCGTGAAAGCGACGTCCACTCCGCGTCGTCCCGGCCCATGATGGACGCCAGTATGAACTTGGAGGGGTAATTCGCCTTCAGCCGGCGGAAGATCGCCATGTTTTCCGCGACGCTGTGGTCGGAGAGCTGTTCGATGTTCTTGAAGCCGATGATGCTGCCGTTGTCGCCCGTGATCGCGGAGAAGCGGGGCGACGCCTCGTGGATGTCGATGGAGCAGACCGTCTTGAACGCCGCGCCGGCCCAGCCGGCCTCGAACGCCCGGGCGCACATGTCGTAGGTGCTCGCCACCACCGAGGACGAGAGCAGGAACGGGTTCTCCAGCGGGATGCCGCAGATCTGGGCGCGCAGCCGGCCCTCGTCCGCCGGCGCGTCGGTCTCCAGCTCCGGCAGGACCTCGCCGCGCAGCCGCGCCATCAGGCTGCGGATGGGCACCTCGTGCGGGCGCACGCAGGCCGCCTCGCACGGCGCGGGGCAGTCGGCGCAGAGGTCGTCCGCGGGAAGGCGCGCCGCCGCCGCTTTTTCATCGTCGAACCAGATGCTGCGCAGCAGGCCGGCCGCGTCGAGCTTCCCGCACGCCTTGCTGCACGGCGCGTCCTGGCACAGGACACACCTGAGCATGTCGGATCTGAAAAGTCTTCTTTCAGGCACAGCTGCCACCTCTTTCTCTGTCGTGTCGGCGCCGCGGACGGGGCGGCTCAGGGTCCGGCGATGTCCGGGCCGGAAGAGCGATCTCTCCACTTCAGTATACCGCAAACCGGCGGCCTTTGCAATAGCTGCGCATGAAAGGGAAACAATGCGATTCTAATCCCATTCTAATCCACTTTTCTTGTCATTTCATCTCGCGGCGTTATAATGACACCGTCAACAGGACAAAACGACCGACGGCCGATGGGCCGCGGGATACAGGAGGTAAAAACCATGACGAATTATGAGATGACCGAGAAGCTCTCCGAGAAGATGGGCGTCACCATGGAGGAGGCCAAGACGGCCCTGGAGGCCTGCGACTGGGACATGCTGGACGCGGCGCTGCTGCTGGAAAAGGAGCACGGCGGCGGGAACGGCCCCTACACCACCCGGAAATCGATCGAAGAGGACGCGCCCCGGAAGGGACATCGCGGCGCCATCTCCGGGATCGGCAGCCTGCTTCGGAAGCTGGTGGCGCTGGGAAACCGCAACCGCTTCGAGGTGCGCCGCAAGGGCGAGGACAGCCTGGTGCTGGACATGCCGGTGACGGTCATGGTGCTGCTGCTGCTGCTGGCCTTCTGGGTGTGCGTGCCGCTTCTGGTGATCGGCCTGTTCGCCGGGTTCCACTACAGCTTCAGCGGCGCGGAGCTCGGCCGCGAGGGCATCAACCACGCGATGGACAAGGCCGCCGAGGCCGCGGACAAGGTGATGGACGAGATCCGCAAAGAGGATTGACAGGCGGCCCGAACAGGGCTATAGTGGAGACAGCGCGGCCCGCTGTCTCCCATCTGCGCAGGCGGCGCGCCGTGAGATTCCCTTCGGACGGGAGAGGATGCAGATGGCGGACAGGATACTGATCGTGGAGGACGAGGTGAAGCTCGCGCGATTCGTCGAGCTGGAGCTCACCCACGAGGGGTACGCGGTGGACAAGGCGACGGACGGCCGCGACGGGCTGGAGATGATGACGTCCGGCGACTACGACCTGGTGCTGCTGGACATCATGCTGCCGGGGCTCAACGGGCTCGAGGTGCTGCGCCGCGCCCGCCGCAGCGTGGACACGCCGGTGATCATGCTCACCGCGCGGGACACGGTGATGGACAAGGTGACGGGCCTGGACATGGGCGCGGAGGACTACGTGACCAAGCCCTTCGAGATCGAAGAGCTGCTGGCGCGCATCCGGGCGTGCCTGCGCAAGTCCGCCAAACGGGAAGCGCCGGCCCAGACGCTCGCGGTGGGGCCGCTTTCGATGGACATCGGCCGGCACACGGTGACCTGCCAGGGCCAGGGCGTGGAGCTGACGCACCGGGAGTTCGAGCTGCTCAGGATCCTCATGGAGAACCGGGGCATCGTCATGAGCCGCAACGCGCTGATGGAGCGCGCATGGGGCTATGATTATATGGGCGAGACGAACATCGTGGACGTGTACATCCGATACCTGCGCGGCAAGCTGGACGACGCCTTCGGGCTCAAGCTGATCCAGACCGTGCGGGGCGTCGGCTACGTGCTCCGCGAGTGACGGGGACGATGCCATGAGGCGCCGCGCCGAAGGCGGCGCACAAAGAGATATGTCACGGGAGGGCGCGCCGATGAACGTCAACCGGCGGGTGAATTCGATCGCGCGGCGGATCGCGCACAGGTGGCAGTGGAAGAAGCTGTGGCTGCTGCTGCTGGTGAACGCGGCGGCGGCCCTGGTGTGCGCGGCGGCGTGGCTCTACGCCCAGGAGACCGCGGTCACCGGCGCCTTCGCGGGCTGGCGGCTGCCCCGCAGCCTGACCGCGGACGCGGCGCTGAAGGGCGCGGCGTGGCTGCGCTCGCTGACCTACAGCTTCGAATGGGCGGGGACGACGCACAGCGTGGCCCTGCTGCCGCTCATCCGGCTGATGTCGCTGTTCGGCCGCCCGCTGCTGATCGCGGAGGGCGTGCTCTGGCTGCTCGGCTTTTTGGGCGGCAAGCGCAGCGCGCGGCGGATGCTCCGGCCGATCGACCGCATCGCGGAGACCGCTCAGCGCCTCTCCGACGCGGCATCGTCGCGCCCCTCGCACGACGAGGCGCGCTTTCACGACCTGGAGCACGCCATCGAACAGATCGACATCGGCGACCGGCTCTCCACCGGCGACAAGGACCTGAAGGGGCTGGAGGACGCCATCAACGACATGCTCGCCCGCATGCACGCCGCCTACCGGCAGCAGGCGCAGTTCGTGTCGGACGCCTCCCACGAGCTCAGGACGCCGATCGCCGTCATACAGGGCTACGCGGGCATGCTGGACCGCTGGGGCAAGACGGACCCGCAGGTGCTGGAGGAGTCCATCGCCGCCATCAGGACCGAGGCGGATCACATGAAGGCCCTGGTGGAGCAGCTGCTGTTCCTGGCCCGCGGCGACAACGACCGCCAGCCCCTTTCGCCCGAGGACATGGACCTGTCCGGGATGATGGCCGAGGTGCTGGAGGAATACCGCATGATCGACCAGGCCCACACCTGGCGGCAGGGGCGGCTCGACCCCGCGCCGGTGCACGCGGACCCGGCGCTGATCAAGCAGGCCGCGCGGGTGCTGATCGACAACGCGATGCGCTACTCGCCCGAAGGCGGCGCCATCCGCATCAGCGCCGGGACCGACGACGGCCAGGCCTGGTTCGAGATCCAGGACAACGGCATCGGCATCGACGCGGCGGACGTGCCGCACATATTCGATCGCTTCTTCCAGGCCGATCCCGCGCGCCGCAGCGGCGGCACCGGGCTCGGGCTCTCCATCGCGCGCTGGATCGTCGAGCGCCACGACGGCTGCTTCGAGGTCACGAGCCGCCCGGGACTGGGCACCCGCATCCGCGTGCTGCTGCCGCTGCGCAAGGACGGGGAAGCCGAAGCGACGCGCGGGAAGTCGATCTGAGGCGGCGGCGCACCCGGTGGGGCAGCGAGGGGTATATGCGCATGAAACATGTGGAGACAACGGCCGGTCACGCCTTTGCGGCGGACCTGCCGGACTTCATATCCGGAGCCTGCCGAAGGATCCGCGCATGGCGGTCGGCGGCGCCCTTCCGTTGGATGAATCGATCCATGATCTCTCTCTGTATCTTTATCCCCTCCGATCATCATTTCACACCGTTTGCGTTTATCATAGGAGTTTTGTAGAGGTACATGCGTTTTTCATATGATTTTCGCAATGCTATTGTGAAGACGAGAAGACAACACATCTTGGCAGACGGCTGTCAAGGCTGTTTGTACGGTCACAAACACTTCAGGCATGGTATCTGCTTCCGGCCTTCATCATACCTGAACATCGACATATGATTTTAATATATCAATTTTGCAAAACGAATTGCCTCAAAAACACAAAACACAAATCATCAAAAATGCAAATCGATCGTTGACCGGACACAGAAAAAAGGGTATAATCAGAGTGGATATTATCTCCCGGAGGGATCTGCTGTGCCGGAATACTTGCCAAGAGTTATAGACAAAGAACTCGCCTTAAGGCTCGAAGCTTTCGGCGCAACGTTGATCGTTGGGCCGAAGTGGTGCGGAAAAACCACGACGGGAGAGCAACAGGCAAAAAGCATTTTGAGGATGCAAGACCCTGATCGCCGAGAGGGATATATGGCTACGGCCAACACAAAGCCATCTTTGCTCCTCCGCGGAGAAAACCCTCGTCTGATCGACGAGTGGCAGGTCGCCCCCGTGTTGTGGGATGCCGTTCGCACGGCGGTCGATCAGCGGCAGGAGGAAGGACTGTTTATTCTGACCGGTTCGACGTCTGTGGACAACAGCAGGATCATGCACTCCGGCACCGGACGGATCTCCCGCATGAAAATGTATCCCATGAGCCTGTTCGAATCGAAGGAATCCAACGGCAGTATTTCTCTGAGATCCTTGTTCAGCGATCCATCTTTGGACATTGACGGGATCACATCGGATCTGACGGTCGAGGGACTGATCTTTGCAGCCTGCCGCGGCGGTTGGCCGGGAGCGATGCGCAGGAAGAGCGATGCCGCCAGGCTTCTGATCGCCCGCGACTATATCAACAACATCTGCGAGTCGGATATCTCCACAGTGGATGGGGTCCAGCGGAATCCCGCATGGACGAACATGATCCTGCGCTCCTATGCACGAAATATCTCGACGCTTGCCAAGAAGACAAACATCTTCAAGGATGTTTCCGCCAATGCGGACAGCATGACCTCGGCCACGATGGACAATTACCTGAACGCATTGGAAAAGCTCTTCGTGATCGAGGATATCGAGGCCTGGTGCCCGGCAATCCGCTCCGCAACGGTGATACGCTCCGGCAAAAAGCGTGAGTTTACCGACCCTTCTATCGCCGTTGCCGCAATGGGCTTGACGCCTGAATACCTGCAGACCGATCTTAAGACTTTCGGTTTCATCTTTGAATGCCTCTGCATTCGGGATCTGAAGGTCTATTCACAGGCGCTCGGCGGAAAGCTGTCCTACTATCATGACCGTTATGACCTTGAAGCCGATGCCGTCCTCCATCTGGATGACGGTCGCTACGCGCTGATCGAGTTCAAGCTGGGCAGCAAAGAAATAGAAGAAGGTGCGACCCATCTTCTTCAGCTCAAACAGCTTATCAAGAGACACAATGAGGAAGAGACACAGGTTCCTCTCCGCGAGCCGGATCTGCTCATGGTCATCACCGGCGGTGAAATGGCCTATACGAGAGAAGACGGGGTCAAGATCATCCCGATCGGGACGTTGAGGGACTGAACGAAGCGTGAGAAGTCGATCTGACGCGGCGGCGCACCCGAGCCACCGGCGCCTTTCCCGATAGCCGTTCCGCGCCGGACCGCGACGCGCGGCCGGCACCCAGTGGGGCAACAAGAAATACATGAGCATGAAACACTTGGAGACGCTGGCTGATCACGCCCATGTGGCGGGTTGATCGGACTTCATTTTCAGAGCCTGCTGAAAATTTTGCGCATAACTATTGACAGTACCGAGTCTGCTGATATTTTTGCGCATAACTATTGACAGTACCTTGATAACAGGACAAAGAGCCGTCCGCGTCCGCTAAGCGAGAAGTCGATATGATGAAAAGGAGGCTGTCTCAGAATGACCTATAACAAGAGCCTGTTCAAATTTTTCTGTAAAGAGGTATTGCGGACTGTGATAGAATAGAGAGATTACAGGAGGCAAGACAATGGGCAGAAAGAGAGACAACGTGCTGAGTGAAGAGAAGCGGAACATCATCGGGCAGCTCATCGAG
>JAFRMB010000038.1 GCA_017430945.1 Clostridia bacterium
AGGGATGTCTGAATCGTTAAGATCGCCCTGCACCGCTGCAGGTTCGATCAGGAGGTAGAAGTTCGCAGTGTACAGCACCGTGCTCCCATCCACCACCATGAGCTCCGCTACGCACTTGCCTGCCGCAGCCGTCATCTGTTCGGTGACCGTGATAATAGCTGTGTTGTCGATAATCGTTGCTGATACCTCGAACGCTGCCTTATCCGCCTTGGTGCCGGTGAGCATCACATTCGACCCCACAGGGATGGTGTAGCGCCCGCCGCCGTAAAACAGCTGGAACCGCCATTCGTCACCGCGTTCGAATTGGTTGCACTGGATGCACGTCTGCTGACCGCCTGGGATTGTGTCGACATAGAATGTCCGCATTTGTTATTCCTCCGTGATGTCGCCAAGCGTAGCTTCGCGGCGCTCATCCGATTCCGATGTTTTAAGTTGCATGATCCGGGCGGAAAGATAGATCCCGTTCTTCTCATCCGCCAGATGGACGGTATCACCGATCCCGATGTTGGCAGGGAGCTCGGCAAGCTTGACCTCGTACTTCACGGTCAAATGCCGGGCTTTTTTAAGCTGCGTCAACGCCGCGGCGAACAGCGTCGCTTGTGTAGTCGCTTGGCTCTGATAAGTCTTGACGATGTGCCGGAAATTGACGCGCGCCCATTCGTCGAGCGCTGTGCGGCTCTTGAGGTACTTGCCGTCGACGTAGTAATCCCCGTCATCATAGCTGTACCCGCTGAGCGTGACGCTTGACCCGGTCGGCAGGAGCGCCGTAGCGAGATCCGCAGCGGACCGCGTGATCAGAATGCTCTCGATCTCTCTGCCGACCCGGAGCGGGACGTCAACGTTCTTGCCGATCCGCTTGTGGAAATTCACATACCTGTGCGTGACCTTGACGCCGTCGACCTCGAAAGCGTAGGACAGTTCCGCGTCAAACTCATTAGCCAGGCTGAGCAAGCGGTCGGTGATCGTCGCCTCGCCCGTCCACGAGCAGGTGCGTGAAGCAGTGGACACCTCATTCAGTCGGATCTCGAAGCCCGTACCGCTGAGGAACTGGTTTGCGTACCAGTCTATGGTGTGTGACGCTGAGTTCTCGAAGGCTTCGAGGACATCGTTGAGCAGGTCAAGCCCGCCAGACTCAGCGCTGAGCCATACCGTGCCGGCGGCCGTGTCATACTCCGCGTCGATAATGCTGAACAGCTCCGCCTTATCTCCGTCCATGAGCAGGACGTGATTGCAAGGAAAGATGATCTCCTCGACTTCCTGCAGGGATTTGGAATACGGCACGACAGTGCACTCGAAGGAAGCTGTGCCGCCTTCCACGTCTCGCGTCAGTAGGTCGCCAACGATACGCGAACCGTCCGGGAGCCCTGTCGACGCGGATCCGATAATATTCAGCTGTCGGTCGGCGAAATATACGATCATATAAAGACCTCTCGGTATCGCATGACTACTTCAGGAGCGTCCGCCCAGTCAGACACATCGCATGTGATGATGTTCTTGCCGTGCTCCAGCTTGAACGCCTGCCACTCGTTGGCGATGTTCTGCACGCTGTAGTTGACGATTCCGTTGATAGTCGTTTCCGCAGACGAACAGTCAGCGCGGAAGACATCACCCGCGAGAAAAGCGTGCTCGATGACCGTCCCGCCGCCGCCACCCTCATCCGGGGATGTGAAGCGGAAGCTATAGAGGCGGTTCTTGTTGAGGTATGTTGCTGCGTTCCACTTGGCAAAGTAGAAGGTGAAATAAGTCACCGCCACATCCTCAAGCGATGCGTCCGTGTACTGGTAGATGTTCCCGGCTACGTTGAAGGTGATGACGGAACCGCTCTTGGCGATGCTCGAATGACCGCCAGCCGTACCGCTTATCTTGTTGCCGGCCGCCATACTGTAGCTGACGGACTTCTTCCGGCTTCCGTTGATGTACAGGTCATAGCCGCCCGTCTTGCTGCCCGTGCCGTTCTTCCAAAAACTGATGGCTGCCACGTTGCCGGAAGCGCTTGTGAGGGACACCTGCAGCAGTCCGCACTGGGCGTTTGCCGTAGCCTCCAGAATGTGGTAGAAGCTCAGCTCGCACTCCGTCTTCTGCCCGTCCAGATGATAGGACAGCGTCGGTCCGTGCCACTTGTTGTTATTGGTGCCGAACGTCGAGCCATACAGCCCGGCAGGGTCACCGCCGACAGCCACAGCGCCGCCGATAGCGGTCGGAGACGCCACGTACGGGAGCACGCCGTCATTCTGCACCCAGTTCGTGCCGGAGGGGACAGCTGTGTCGAATGCGTACTCCACAAGCGCGTCAGGATCCGGCTCAGCAGGAGACTCATCATCGCCCGGATCGGTATCATCACCGAACAGGAGTGTATCTTCACCGTCCTTAGTGAAGCTGATGAAACCGTTGGAGCTCGCCATCGTAGCCTCAAACGTCGGATACGTGCCCGCCGTCCCTGCGTAATAGATCTCTGCTACCCCGTCTTCGAATGCCGCCTCCTTTTCTTCAAGACTGTATTTGTACGGGTCTGCACAGTAGATCGTGATCGTGCCGGTGCTGACGGATGCGTTGATGTAATTCATTACCGCCTTCGCGGCTGTTCCGACATAGTACTTATCAGGCTCATCGGCAAAGACGATCTTCGCCTGTTCAAAGTCGAGCAGGCTGTTCAGCCGCTCATACAGAGCCATGTTCTGCTCCGGGGTATCCGCCTCGATGACGAACCGCACCGTGATCGTTCGCTTGGTCAGCCGCCTGCGGCTGTAGCGCTCGCCGTCCTGAGTCTTAATCACAATCGTGGTGATTTCCCGGTCAAACGGTTCGCGCCCCGTCACCTCTAACGTGGTATACCCCGTGATGACGTTCTCGATGGCTAAGCCATTGATCGTCATGGTCTGCGGATATTTAAGTGCAATGCTCATGCGATGCCTAGCCTCCGATTAGTGTTGCGGACATTCCTGTCGAGCTCATCCTGGTTGTACTGCACCGACGCGCGTGCGAGCTCACGCCCGTCAATGACCAGCGGGACCTCGATCGTGTAGGTATTGCCGCCGTCATCCAGCTGCTGGGCCACCGCCCGCGCGAACGGGATAAGGTTCTGTCCCTTCAGGGGGACGATAGCTTCCGGGCCAGCTTCGCCGACACCAACGATGCTCGGATCATTAATGATACCGCCTCGAGCGTACCAGCTGATACCCACGGTCGGCCTTGTTCCTTTACCACCGATGCCCCACGGGACCTCGCCGCCGGAGATGGTGAAGTGCGGCAGCTTCACGCCGGAGAAGATCTTGCCCATGCTGATCGGGAAAATGCTCTTGATCTTCTTGACCGCATCCTCGACCAGCTTCTTCGCCTTCTCGATCGGCTCCGTAATTGCCTTACGGACGTTCTCGAAAGTGGTCTTGACGGAGCTGACGATGGAGTCAACAGTCGCGAACGCGCTCTTGATCTTGCCGATCACCGTCGACACGACCGGAGCGACCGTATTGATGACCGCAGTGATCACATTGACGGCTCCGGACACGACCGCACTGATAGCGGGCCAGACTGTCTGAAAAATGTTAGAGATGACCGGCATGACGCGCTGGACGGTCGGCAGGATCACATCGGTCAGGGCCGTGCTGACATGCTCCATCATGGGGGCCATGATCTCAGCGCCGGCGACCTTGATGTTGTTGAAAGCAATGTCCATCTTCTCCTGGGCCGTCAGCGTGTCGTTATAGACGCTGTCGAGCGCCCCGGAGCCGCCCTCGATTGCGGTGTACATGTCCTCGAACGACAGCTGACCCTTCTGGGCCGCGTCGAACATGGCCAGACCGGACTTCGATCCGAAGATCTCGATGGCGTCCGCACTCGTAATGCTTCCGTCCTCGACTCCGGCGACGAACTCGGCAAAACCGTCCTTCGCGCTCTTGCCTTCCTTCGCCCAGGTCGAGATACCCTTCTTCATGCCGGTGAGGATCGCGGACGTATTCGCGCCGCTCTTCTCGAACTGCGCCAGCATGGCGATGGACTCATCCGTGGAAAATCCAAGCTCCTTGAAGCTTGCCGCATTATCAGTCACGCTTGTCGCCAGCTTGGAGACGTCAATGCCTGCCTGCTGACCTGCTACAGTCAGCTTGTCGAGAACGCTGCCGTACTCATCAGCTCCGATGCCGGCATTGTTCATCATGCGCGTGACATCCTGGATCGCTGCTGTGGCGTCCTGTCCGGTGACTTTCGCGTACTTCATCGCCTGCTCCGAGGCGGATTCCAGCTCGTCGCCGCTGAGGCCAAGTCTTGTATTCAATTCACCGATCGCGCTGCCGATATCGCCGAAGTCTCCGGAGACGTTGGAAGCGACATTGTGATAGACCTCTTCCAGCTGATCAGCAAATTCACCCGTCGCGCCGGTGGCGATGCGGATGTTATTCATGCCGACCTCGACTTCGTTGTAGGCGTCCATGCCGGCCTTACCGACAGCCGCGAATGCTTCGCCGATTGCAGCGGGGACGGCAAACTTACCGAGCATGCTGCCCAGACCGCCATTGAACAGGCCACCAGCCTGCTTACCGGCATCCTCTACGCCGCCGACCAGCGGCTCTACAACGCTGTCAACAACACTGCTCGCGGTGCCGTCTGTCTTGGGGACGATCGTTACAAATGCTCTTGCGACCTCAATGCCCTCAGCCACTTACGTCACCTCCTCTCTATTCCACCATGACCAGAACTCCGATATCGGAATGGCGCCCTTGCCCATGGACTTCTTCCCGACCGGGCGGGGATACGTGGGCACGGTGGCGCCCTTCTTCGCATGGGCGTGCACATACAGGTCGAATATGTCTGCCAGGATGGCGTTGGTCTTTTTCGTGCTGTACCATTCGCCATATTCATCTGCCGGGTTCAGGCTCTTGTGGAGCGCAGAGTCCGGGGGCAGATTGTTGATAAAACTAATGAGGGCGACTACACCAGCCGCCCCCATGTCATAATACTCACCGATGGTGCGCCCTGTCCGCGTCATCAGATCATACTCTAATGCACGGTCATGCCACTTCAGTAAGCGGACAAGGCTCAGGATTCCCCCACGGACGCACCCTGCGACTGGCTCTCCTCCGCCCACGCGGTGAGGATCTCGGCGATCTCCTCACTTGTAAGCGTGCCGGCAATGTCGCCGAGGAAGTCTCGCAGCATATCGACCTGTGCCTGAAAGCGGTGCTCCCCTGCCGTGAAGGCAGGCTCGTACTTCTCCACCATATCGGCGGACATGGACGCGGCGAGAGGCATCTTGTAGATAGTCTCGTCATCGCCCAGCGTGAACTCCATGTACTTCGGGGTTTTTCTTCCGAAATGCCTCATGCCGTCACCACTCCATCATCAGTAAGAATATAGATGCTCTCTCCGTTCGCGTCCGGATAGCAGGACAGCGTGACGGACCAGCCGACAGCTTCGTTCGGCTTGAAGGTCGTTTCGGAGACCTCCGTGATCTGTCCGTTCGGGACCTCGATGATGATCCTGGCATCGCCGTCCTTCATCAGGAACAGCCACGCATGCGGATCCGGAAGGTGAGCACCGATATTGACCTTCGTCTGCGCGCCATGGGTCGTGGAGGCAGCCTGCGTCGATACATGGCTATCGCCGAAAGCTACACCAAGCGAGCCTGCGTTGGTACTGATCATCTTCCACGACAGCGTGCCGTCGAAGGACTCCAGGACCTTGCGGACGACAGTTCCGCTCCAGTCCTTGATATCGGCGGTACTGATCGAAGGGGTGAGAGTCAGGCCGTCTTCGGAAACATATTCGTTTCCGGTAAATGCCTGATTGATCGTCACCCCGGAATTCGTGATATCAGCCAGTGCCGGCATCGTAGTGCCGACAGGGGCGTGAAGGATAGCTCCAACAGTATTAGACTGCTCCGGAGCTCCTACGCGTACATCTGTAGTCTTGGGCATGGTTTATGCTCCTTTCGTTCTGGTTAAAATCTGCGCTTTGAACGTAACGCGGGAGAGGCTGTAATGGCGCGGGTCCGGGTTGTTATACGGCAGCGTCAGGATCTTCGCCTGATAGCAGACAGTGCCCACGGTCGTGCCGGGCAGCTCCCGCACCCATCCGCACAACTGGTTGGCCGTCTCCATGGCCGACGCGGGATCGGAATGGTAGACGTCGAAGTCTACACGATGCGATTCGAGGACGATGTCGCTCTCATCACCGCCGGTCCGGACCACATGTACATGCGGCAGGCTGCTTCCGAGATCTGCCGGAACGGTATGCGCGGACGCGCTGTACTCGTCCTCAGCCAGGCGTTCATAAAGCGCTGTCTCAATGTCGTTTACGTAAGTCATTTGTGAACCGCCTTTGTAAGAGTCTTGTCTATCGCCTCACTCACAGCCGACGCATGTGTCGTCGAAGATACAAAGCCTGCAGCAGTGAATCGGTTTTTTTGCGCGGGGCTGTATTCAAACCCATCACCGGCCTCTCCCGCTATGCGCTCGCCTGCTTCGTCTACGACCGCCTTCATCCCGTCAGACAGGAATATCTGCGCCCAGCCGTCCGAAACGTGCTCAATGCGGATCTTTACGGCCATTGATCAGCCCTCCCATCGCACGAGCGTGCACCTGGTGGACGATACGCGGCCCGTCGGGCTCTTGGTATGGAACACCTCGCCGTCGACCTCGTATGTCGCGCCGTTCCACTGCACCCGGTCGCCCGGCTGGATGTCAGCATCATACGGAGCACGGAGCGTGCGTCTGTCTGTCACCTGCGTCACCCGCCCCTCAAAATCACGGCTGGTAGACTGCGCGGTGATCTGGATCCGCGAGAGCGTATGCGTCGAAGCGCCTGTCCAGTTACGGACCTGCCCTCCGTTGACCGTGATAAGCGGTGCGCGAATGACCGTCGCGGTATCGTTCATAAAACTAAGAGGCATGACTGTTCACCACCTTATACGGCGCAAGCGCTGCCTGCTGCTGAGCTGTCAGTGCTGCGGCGATGCTGGATGCGTTGGCGCTGTAGCTGACGCTCACGCCGTCCGCGCTTTCAGAGATCACGCCCGCCGATACAGAGAGGACGCCGGAAGCGATTGCCACAACAGCCTCCACGAGATCCGGCACAGCATCCGCAGAATAGCCGGCCGTGTACGCCACCTCGATGGCATTCCAGTCATCCGTCCACTTGCGGCCGTTTGTGAGCCTCACAAGCCCGTCAGAGCGCCACTGGTAGTCGTCCGAGCTGATCGTCTCGCCGTCCACTGTGATGGACTCAATGCTGCTGACATAGCCCGCAGGAAGCCGCAGAACCAGCGATCCGCCAACGGGATGCGCAGTGCATTCCAGGGACGGCGATACGTGCCAGCCGCAGGCATTCCTGACCGCCTGAGAGGCAGCCATGAGCGCAGCTTCCACGCGGGGATTGGCCGCAAAAGCACCGCCTGTTATTCTGTTGAAGTCGCTGACGTCAACGATCGGATCCACCGCTGCGTCGACATCGTATCCCCATGGTGTTCTCATTTGTTCTTCACCACCTGACGTGCCTTATTCGCCGGTTTCTTCGCTTTGTTCTTCGGCGGTGTCTCAGCCTTCACCTCGACAGCACCTTTAGGCTGCTCGCCTTCTTCGTACTGCCATTCTTTGCCGTTGATAATATAGATCTTCAGCATGTCGCCGCCTTTCACTACAAAAACAGGGAGACGCCGAAGCGCCTCCCCTCATTGATCATTATTCTCAGGACGCCCTTGTCAGCTTCTTGAAGCCTGCGGGACGTCTGACCGC
>JAFRMB010000039.1 GCA_017430945.1 Clostridia bacterium
ATGAAAAGCACGATCATCGACGCTACCGCCAAGGGATTTCTGAACAGCTTTCGCATGCCGTCGCGGAAGAATGTGCGGCTCTCGCGCATGACGTCATTCTGAGCCTTCTCTTCGTCAGTTGCCTTTTCGAACTTCGCCACATCGATTTGGAGACTCAGCGCACGCTTTTTGGGTGCCACATCCGGGTTATACTGCGTCATTCGCGTTTGCCTCCTTAGTCAAAGTTGATGCG
The DNA here is from genome assembly GCA_017430945.1 of Clostridia bacterium. Next base: position 233 of record JAFRMB010000039.1, read on the forward strand.
CGGGTCGACAATCTTGTAAATGAGATCACTGATCAGCGTCATCGTTACCATACGCGTCGCCAAAAAAATCGTGGTGCCCATGATCATGGGATAGTCTCTGTTCGTGATGCCCTGGACGAACTTCGTGCCGAGGCCGCCCGTATTGAAGACCGATTCAATGACCATGGAGCCTGTAAGGATACTCCCGCACCTGCGGGACGCCCGCCTGCGGCAGGACGCGCGCGCAGCCCGACAGCAGAAAGCCCAGCAGGCAGCACAGCGCGAGCGCCAAAGCGCCGCGCCGGCGCATCGCTCCGCTTCGGTCCCTCATCGCGGCGACCTCCCCCCGGCGGTTTTGACTGCATTATAGCACGCGCCGGGCCGCGCCGCAACCGCGCGCTGTGGGAACGGCCGGGGGAACGCAGACCCGATAAAAAAAGCACCGCCGCGGGCGGCCGTCACGATCGGGACGGCGCGCCTGCGGCGGCGTTTGGCGGTGGCGCGTCCAGGCCGCGCCGGGCATGTCGGATGAAGCGGCAGTCCGCTCAGAACCCCAGGCTGTCGTTGACCAGGATCACGTGGATGCGGCCGGGGTGGCGCGAATAGCGGGTGATCAGGAACTGGCAGCAGATGGTGTCCGGCGACTTGCAGTCGGCGCAGGCGCCGGTGCGCGCGCACGGCGTGGAAAGCCCGAAGCGCTGCGCGTTGATGGGCGCGGCCACGTTGCGGGCGCGCTTCATGGCGGCGTCCACGTCGCTGCACACCTTGTTCATGCCGACGATCAGCAGCACCTTCCGGGGGCCCTGCGCGATGGCGGACACGCGGTTGGCGTTGCCGTCGATGTTCACCAGCACGCCGTCCTCGGTGATGGCGTTGGCGCTGGCGAGGAACACGTCTGCGTCGTAGGCCATCAGCATGGCCTGCCGCTTGTCGGCACAGGCGTCGCGGTCGATGAAGTCATAGTTGCCCTGACGGACCGCGTCCACCAGGCCGATCTCGTGGGCGCTCATCGCGCCGCCCATGGTCACGCTGCTGCCCTCGGGGATCAGCGCCAGCGCCTGCCGGAGCGCCTCGGCGCGGTCGGCGGCGTAGCTGCCCGACATGTTGCGCGATTCGAGCCCGTTGATGACCTTCTGAGCCAGCAGCTCGTTGCGCTTTGCGACGAATTCGTTCATACCCTTCTCCTGTTCTGCGCCGTCGGCGCGTCATTCCTTTCCGTTCCAGCAGTAGGTGCACAGTTTGCAGGGCTCGACGCCCGTGGCGGCCATCATGTCGTCCAGCCGGTGGTACTTCAGCGACGTGAAGTTCAGCTCCTGCCGGATGGACTCGACCATGCGGGCGTATTCGGGGGTGTCCGGATCCGCGTAGGCGGCCAGCTGCTCCGCGCCGACCGGGCCGCCCTCGAAGCGGGCGATCGTGCGGCGGGCGATCAGGTCCATCTCGGAGGCGGATCGCGAGAAGTTCAGGTATTTGCAGCCGTACAGGATCGGCGGGCACGCCGTGCGCACGTGCACCTCGCGCGCGCCGGAGTGGTACAGGTACTCGGTGGTCTCGCGCATCTGGGTGCCGCGCACGATGCTGTCGTCGATCAGGACCAGCCGCCGGCCCTTGATGAGCGCGTCCACGGGGATGAGCTTCATGCGCGCGATCAGGTTGCGCTTCGACTGCATGGTGGGCATGAACGAGCGCGGCCAGGTGGGCGTGTACTTGATGAACGGCCGCGAGAACGGGATGCCCGCCTCGTTGGCGTAGCCGATGGCATGGGCGGTGCCGGAGTCGGGCACGCCCGCCACGTTCTCGGCCTGAACGTCGTCCCGGCGGGCCAGCATGCCGCCGCAGGCGCAGCGCATGGCTTCGACGTTCATGCCCTCGTAGGCGGAGGTGGGATAGCCGTAGTAGACCCACAGGAAGGTGCAGATCTTCATCTGCTCGCCCGGCGCGCTGACGATCTGGACGCCCTCGGGCGTGATGAAGTCGATCTCGCCGGGGCCCAGCTCGTGGTGATCGGCGTAGCCCAGGTTCAGGTACGCGGACGACTCGAACACCGCGCAGTAGCCGTCGTCGCGCCGGCCGATGACCACCGGCGTGCGGCCCAGGCGGTCGCGCGCGGCGTACAGCCCCTGGGGCGTCAGGATCAGCATGGACATGGAACCGTCGATGCGCAACTGCGCGTAGCGGATGCCCTCGACGATGGAGTCCCGGCCGTTGACCAGCGCCGCCACCAGCTCGGTGGCGTTGATGTTGCCGCCGCTCATCTCCAGGAAGTGGGTGGTGCCGGATGCGAAGGCCTCCTGCACCAGCGCCTCGGCGTTGGTGATGCGCCCCACGGTTGTGATGGCGAAATTGCCCAGGTGCGAGCGCACGATCAGCGGCTGCGGCTCGTAGTCGGAGATGCAGCCGATGCCGGCGCAGCCCTTCATGTCGTTCACATCGCGCTCGAACTTGGTGCGGAACGGCGCATTTTCGATGTTGTGGATCGCGCGCTCGAAGCCGCCCTCCCCATACACCACCATGCCGCCGCGCCGGGTGCCCAGGTGTGAATGATAGTCCGTGCCAAAGAACAGGTCAAACACGCAGTCGTTCTTCGAAACGACCCCAAAGAATCCGCCCATCGCATTGCTCCTCTGCCCTGTCGGTCCTGTCGTGCCGTCTTTTGGATGGCTTATTATAGCACGCGCCCCTTCCCCGCTTCCGCAAAGTATTGTAAAGCTTTCGCGGGGTTTTGACGAAATGTGGGAAGCTTTCCGGCGCGGCCGCCGCGCGGGGGGCGCCTCGCCTAAGCAAAAAGAACTGCCCCAGAGCGACCTTTCACGGTCACCCTGGGACAGCCCGCCGTTTTCCGCCGAAGATCAGTCGGTGTAGGTGGACCAGTCGATGCCGGTCACCCTGCCGTTCTTCGCGTCGAGGTTGATGCAGGAATCGAAGCCGTCGCCGCCGTCGGGATGCTCGAAGGTCTCGCCGTTGGCGTGCAGGCCCGCGTCGGCCAGCAGCTGCCGGGCCGCTTCGAGGTCCATGCCCACGGTGACGCCGTACACGCTGTAGCCCGCGCCGGTGACGCCGATGTACTCGACCGTATCGCTGCCGCCCAGCTTCAGGGCGTCGTTCGCGTAGATGCGCTCCAGCTCGCCGCTGCCCTTGGCCTGCTTCTTCGCACCCAGCGCCTTGGCCGCCTGCTTCAGGTCCTGCTGATACCATTCGGACGCATCGGAGATATCCTCGGGATCGACGTCCACCAGCTCGGAGTAGCGGGAGGAGATCCACAGCTCCTCGCCGTTGTAGAAGACCTTGTACCAGTCCACGGGGCGCTCGTCCGCCTGGGTCTCGTCCAGGTAGGGCAGCATCGTATCGGGCTTCACGGCGTCGAACTTCTCGGCGTCGCGGCTCGGGCCGTAGCGGAGGTTCACGGAAGCGGTGGCGCGCACCTGCTGCTCGGCCAGCGCGGCCATCGCGGTCATCATCAACACGGCTGCCATCATCAGCGCAACGATCTTTTTCATATTCAAAATCTCCCTTCGAATGATGTTCTGTATGTCCGGCGGCGCGTTCCCGCCGCCTGTGATGACATTATACAACGGCCGCGTGCCGATCCTGTAATTGGGATTTTACCGCGCCGCGGCGGCATGAAAACAGCCGGAGGCCCGTCGGGCTTCCGGCTGTCCGATCGTCATGCTCAGGCGGTGTACGTCGTCCAGTCGATCTCGGTGATCCTGCCATCGGTGTCGGTGTAGAGGTTGATGCAGGAATCGTAGCCGTTCACGTTCGCAGTCGAGCTCGCGGTGGCGGGATGCTCGAAGCCGATCACGAAGTCGCGGTCCACGGCGACCAGGCCGGCGTTGGTCAGCAGCGCCTTGGCGGCCTCCACGTCCATGTTGATGCAGACGCCGTACACGGTGTAGCCCTCGCCGCGCAGGCCGATGTATTCGACGGTGGTGTCGCCGCCCAGCGTCAGCGCGTCATTGGAGTACTGGTTGGGCGCCTCGGTGTCCGTCTTGGTGTAGTCGCTGATGTCGAGCATCAGGGCGCTCTCGATCAGCTTGGCCTGGTAGAAGCCGGAGACCTCGATGTAGCTGCTGGGCGCAGACTGCACGATCGGCGGCTTGGTGACGGTGGCGTCGACCGCGGTGAAGCTCTCGGGATCGGACGGCACCTCGCCGTCGACGCCGGGCGCGAAGGGCGTCAGCGTCTCCGGAGCGACCGTGGGCGTGGCCGTCGCGGCGCTCTTCTTGGACGACTTCGACGAGCTGGACGAAGAAGAGGAGCTCTTGTTCGACTTGGAGTACCTCGACGAGATCCAGCAGGTCTTGCCGTTGTACTTCACCTGGTACCAGCGGACGCCGCGGCCGTCCTTCTTGCTCTTGCCGGTGTACTCCAGCGTCGAGCCCTTTTCGATGGAGGCGATGATGCCGTACTTCAGGCCCGGGCCCTTGCGCAGGTTGACGCTGCCGGTGGCCGTGACCTTGTTCTTGGCAGAGGTCTTGGTCTTCTTGGAGGCGGAAGCGCTCTTCTTGGTGCTGGACATCTTCGAGGAGATCCAGCCGGTCTTGCCCTTGAAGGAGACCTTGTACCACTTGACGCCTCGGGAATCGGTGCTGGTCTCGCCCTTGTAGGTCAGGGCCGCGCCCTTTTTCACCGCGCCGAGCTTTCCATAGTCGAGGCCGGGGCCCTTGCGCACATTGGCGCTTGACGTGGCGTAGATCTTGCTGGCCGCCATCGCAGGCGCTGCCAGCGCCAGCAACAGTGCAGCGATCAGTATCGCCGATACGAACTTTTTCATGTGTGACACCTTTCCGCCGGATCGCGCGCACCCGGTCCGGCCTTACATATTATTCCGCACTTTGTATATTTCTTCAGGCGGGGTCCGAAATCCTGCATCGTCCTATTTTTTTCACAATGGCGGTGCGCGATCAGATGTCCAGATAATTCAGCGACACCCAGCCGCTCTTTTTGCCCACGGTCACCTTCGCCCAGTTGCCGGAGATGGAGGTGACGGTCACCAGCGTTCCGTAGCCCAGGCTGCCGGTGATCTTGCCGTTCGCGCTGGCGCGCAGGTTCAGGCTGGAGGCCGTGACCGTGGCGTCCGCGCCGGATCCGATGTAGGTGCGCGACACCCAGCCGGTCGTGCCGCCGAAGGTCCTGACCTTCGCCCAGTTGCCGGAGGTGCTGACCAGCTTGAGCGGCGTATCCCAGCCCAGCGAACGGATCAGGTCGTAGCCGGTGCCCGCGCCGGTGCGCATGTTCAGCGAGGTGGCGGTGACGTGGTACACGCCGGTGCCGCCGGAGGCGGTGGAGCTGCTGCTCTTCTTCTTGCTCTTTTCCTTGCCCTTATCCTTGCCGCCGGAGGACGAGGGCGCGCTGCCGCCGATGTAGCTCGCCTTGATCCATCCGGTCTTGCCGGTCGAGGACACGCGGACCTTCGCCCAGTCGTCTTCGGTGTAGAGCACCTTGACCTTCGAGCCGTCCTTCACCTTGCCCTTGCTGGAATAGCTGCCGCCGGGGCCGGAGCGCATGGTGGGGGTGCCGTCGATCAGCTTGTAGCCGGTGCCCAGCTTCTTGGTCGTGCCGTCGATGTACTTGGTCTTGATCCAGCCGACCTTGTTCGACGCGGTCTTGACCTTGCTCCAGATGCCGTCGGTGTCGAGCTGGGTGACCTTGTCGCCGTGATGGACGTAGCCCTTGACGCCGTACTCCTTGCCGGGGCCCTTGCGCAGGTTCATCGTGCCGTCGCCGGTGGATGAGATGTAGATGGTCTTTTTTCCGTCCGCCAGCGCGGCGCCCGGCAGCACGGCCGCCAGCAGCGTCACCGCCAGCAGGATCGCGATCAGTTTTTTCATGGCGTATTCACTCCTTTTGAGAAGATGCTCGGCGCGCGGGGACGGGCTTCGCCCCGCTGCGCGCCCCATATCCATTTGACGCGATGCCGCCCCATAAAAGTTCCCTGACCGGCAAAAAAAGGGAGCGGACGCCGGTGCGCCGCTCCCCGGATCTTCGATCGATCGCCGTCATTCCCCGATCGTGGCCTTGATGCGGCGCACGCCGGCGGACGAAGCCTCTTCCTTCTTGATCTTGAAGGACTTGAGGTCGCCGGTATTGCTCGCGTGCGGGCCGCCGCAGATCTCTTTGGAGAAGGGGCCCATCGTGTAGACCTTCACGCGCTCGCCGTACTTGGATTCGAACAGGCCGATGGCGCCCTGCTCCTTGGCTTCGGCGACGGTCATCTCCTCGCAGGTGATGGGCGCGCCGGCCTGGATGTATTCGTTGACCAGGCGCTCGACCTCGGCCTTCTCCTCTTCGGTCATCTTGCGGCCGAACGAGAAGTCGAAGCGCAGACGCTCGGGGGTGATGTTGGAGCCCTTCTGTGCGACCTCGGGGCCCAGCACCTTGCGCAGCGCGGCGTGCAGCAGGTGGGTGGCGGTGTGCAGCTTCGTGGTCTGCTCGCTGTGGTCCTGGAGCCCGCCCTTGAAGCGCTGCTCGGCGCCGGCATGGCTGTTCTCCTGGTGCTTCTTGAAGCGCTCCTGGAAGCCCTCGGTGTCCACTTCGATGCCCTTCTCCGCGGCCAGCTCACAGGTGAGCTCCACCGGGAAGCCGTAGGTGTCGTAGAGCTTGAACGCGGCGCGGCCGTCCATCTTTTCGGTGGTCTTCAGCAGGGCGTCGATGGCGGCGTCTTCGATGCTGCCGTCCTTCACCTGCTCGATGAGCGGCTTGTTCTCGGGGCTGGGGGGCAGCTGGCGGAGCGCAGCGGCCACGGCCTCGGGATCGGTCCGGTCCGCCTTCAGGGCGGTGAAGGCCTCGCGCTTTTTCATCATGTTGCCGTAGACCTTGTCGAACTCCGCGACGCCCTTTTTGAGCGTGCGCTGGAAGCGCTCCTCTTCGAGCTTCAGCTGCTCCAGGATGTGGGCGGCGTTGCGCTCGAGCTCGGGATACACGTCCTTGTACTGGTCGATGATGACCTGGGCGATCTCGCAGGTGAAGCCGGCGGGCATGCCCAGCTTCATGCCGTGGCGCACGGCGCGGCGGATCAGGCGGCGCAGCACGTAGCCCTGGTCCACGTTGGAGGGGGTCACGCCGCGGTCGTCGCCGATGATGAAGGTGGCGGTGCGCATGTGGTCGGAGATGATGCGGATGGCGCGGGTGGTCTGTTCGTCCTCGCCGTATTTCTTGCCGGAGAGCTCCTCGATCCTGCCGATGATGCGCGCGAAGATCTCGGTCTCATACACGGAATCCGCGCCCATCAGCACGCAGTAGGTGCGCTCCAGGCCCATGCCGGTATCCACGTTCTGCTGCTTCAGCGGGACGAACGTGCCGTCGGCCTTCTTTTCGTACTGCATGAACACGTCGTTCCAGATCTCGAGGTAACGGCCGCAGGAGCAGGCGGGCGAGCAATCCGGGCCGCAGGGCGGCTGATCGCGTATGATGAACATCTCGGAGTCCGGGCCGCAGGGGCCGGTGATGCCGGCGGGGCCCCACCAGTTGTGCTTCTTGGGCAGGTAGAACAGGTGCCCGTCCTTCACGCCCTGGGCGCGCCACAGATCGGCGGCCTCCTCGTCGCGGGGCGCGTCCTGATCGCCCTCGAACACCGTGAAGGCCAGCTTATCGGGGTCCAGGCCCAGCCAGTCGGGGCTCGTCAGGAACTCCCAGCTCCAGGCGATCATGTCCTTCTTGAAGTAGTCGCCCAGGGACCAGTTGCCCAGCATCTCGAAGAACGTCAGGTGGCTCGCGTCGCCGACTTCATCGATGTCGCCGGTGCGGATGCACTTCTGCACGTCCGTCAGACGCGTGCCCATCGGGTGCTTCTCGCCCATCAGATAGGGCACCAGCGGGTGCATGCCGGCGGTGGTGAACAGCACGGTGGGGTCGTTCTCGGGGATGACCGATGCGGACGGGATGCGGGCGTGGCCCTTCTCCTCGAAGAAACGGAGGAACAGGCTGCGCAGATCGTTTGCGGATTTGATGTTCATGGAAACCCTCCTGTGATTTGACGTGGCAGCGCGC
>JAFRMB010000005.1 GCA_017430945.1 Clostridia bacterium
TATTCGACGCGCGTCCAAGAAATTCCAGCATTATATGCGGCATTTCTTGGACGCGCGTAGTCCGTTTTTTGTTCATTGCCCTAAGGTTTGCGTCGTCGGAGCCCCGACAGACCAATTGCCGTCGGCGCCACGCACATAGGCATTGTCGGTTTTGATGAGGTCGAACGTCACCATATCCACGGCCCGGCCTTCAGCGTTTGAAAGCACCACCTGCTCGCCCTCGCTGGACAGCTTGAAATTGGTGTGCAGGTGAGACAGATCGCTGACCCGGTTCAGAGCCGAGCAATGCACCAGCAGCGTTCCTCCGGCGGGAATGGAGGCACCCTGCGGGAAGCGCCACATGCGCGGCATCTGCTTATCGTCAGACAGATACCATCCGCTCAGATCTGCACCTGATCCGGAGACTGAGCGCAGCAGCACATAGTCGTGGCAGACCCCGTTCTCGTCAGGTGCATAGTGAACGTTGGACGACATGAGCTCGACGATCTGTACATCGCCGGTGCCGCTCACGGAATTCAGCGCCTGATAGCTCTCATCCGTATTGGGCAAGCCGGGGGTCGGCCGGTCGCTCATCGTCCAATCCGATGTTCCGACGCGCGCATAAACAGTGTTTTCCTGAAGCGCCGGAATGTTCACGGTGTCGATGGCCACATCTGCATTGTTGAACAGCATCAACACATCTCCGGAAGCGGCGAGCCTGAACGGGGCGTGAAGCTCGGCCCCGGCCTCATTCTGCATGTGGCTGTCGGCATAAACGACCACACACTCGCCGGGCTGCAGCGACATCTCGGGAAAAACGAATACATTGCCGGCTTTTGCATTGCGCGCCAGGACGTAACCCTTCAGATCGACGGATCTGGGACCGATATTTGCGACCTCGATCCAGTCAGGGGTATTGCCGCCGGAATCGGTCAATATCCCACTGTTTGAGGTCATGATCTCGTTGATGCGGATCGGACCGCTGCTGCGGATCTCGGATACCACTTGAGTCTTTCTCGGATTCTTCGTCTCGCTGATCGCGAGCGGAAAACCTTCCGGCATAGCTATCTGGAAAAGGATCCCCGCAGCGATCACCAGCAGGCTGACACAAAGAACGAGAACGAAGCCCTTCGGAACGCCCCCTCCAATTTCAGACACCGGTTTGTTTTTGTTTGAAAGCATAGAAACGGAACGGCCCGGCGCATTGCTGCGCGGTCGCGACGCGTTCCGCATGTCGCCAGAGGGTCGTTGTACAGGCTGTGCTCCGCCGCGCAGCGTGGGTGCGCCTCTCCGCGGTGCACCTGATCGATATGCGGCATCGTAGCTATTGCCCTGTCGCGGTCGTGATGTCTCGGGTCGGGAAAACCTTCCCCTGTTGTTTTCGCTCAAATGGAAGCCCTCCCATCAAAGAAGCCTGATCGGCGAACAGATACAGACCATAGTCTGTCCATGCCCGTCAGATCGTCTCGCCCTGATAGGCAACGAGCGTCGCATCCTGAACGCCGGGCACATTGCGCAGCTTGCCGAGCAACTGGTCGGGCTTGTCGGCACGCACTTCGTAAGTCGCTTCGATGTTGCCGGCAGAGACCGTCTTGGACTTGAGCTGCTGCATCTTAAGGCCGTTGACCAGCTGATTGCAGGCGCGCTCAGCTTCTTCGCTCATGCGGACCACGAGCAGGTATGAATTGAGCCCCTTTGCCTGGATATGAACGACCAGTGTCAGCAGAAGACCGATGCCGACCGCCGTGCAGGCGGTCAGGAAGAACTGGCCGGCACCCAGCAGGATGCCCATCGTCAGCGCCCAGAACATATAGGCGGTGTCCAGCGGATCCTTGACTGCCGTACGGAAGCGAACGATGGACAGCGCGCCGACCATGCCCATGGACAGCTGTATCGACTCACGTATGCACATGACCACCGGGCATGTGATCAGGGTCATCATGATCAGTGTCAGCGTGAAGTTGTTCGAATACATCACACCGCGGAAATTGCGTCGATAGATCCACGCGATGAAAAGACCGACCAGTAGCGCAAGTACCATCGAGAACAGGATGGTCAGAAAGGATGCGGGCGTGATGGTCTGGGAGCTGAAGAGATTGGCAAAGACGCTGTTCATGTGAGTTCCTCCTGTTTATGCTGATAAGCTGTTCTATTGCTCAATAACCGACCTTCGTCGGTAATTTGTCGATCAACCGAGTGGCTCAAATCGCCTGCACAGAACGTATTTTGATATCGCGCTGCGCTCCGCTTCGATGCCATGCAGCAGATCTGCGACCATGTCAGGCAGATAGTTGTTGAATTTGACCTCAAGTATCTCCACATTTCGGTCGTTCGGACAAACCGTGGGCAGATACGGATCAAACAGATCCACGCTGTGGAGCCCGGAGCGCAAACTCAGATCGAATGTGATGCGCGTATCCTCCGCCGGATGCAGGTAAGCCTCCCGCGCGTAATCGACGATCACCTTCGGGCGCAGCAGCCGGGTGCGCATCTGTACGTACACGTCCTGCAAAAGCGGGCTCTTCGAACACTGAAGGCCATCAGGGTCGCCGTCGATCAGCTGCTCACAGAGGCGACGCGTGATCTGGACGGATGACTTTTGGATCAGATCGCCGAGCTTGCGTTTGCGCTCGAGGAAGATCTCTTTATCGGAGTGGTGATAGATCCGTATGCGGTATTTGTCGCGATGCATGACGCCGGCCTGCTTATCGTAGAAGGCCGAATCGAACAGGTCGTCAAAATAGAGCGAGCGGATGATGTATGGCTTGCCGCCGACGCAATGGCTGTCCATCCGAAGCGCAGCCCTGAGCCGCGAACGCAGTGCTTCAAGCTCCGCCGGGTTTATGAAGTATTTCAACTCATGCCGCGCAGGCAGACCGTTCCTCTTTTGCTGCATAACCAATCCTCTTTACGGCTTTTTGATTTCGTCATAGTTGACCCCGACCAATGCCATGGCGTCACCGAAGTACGTCTGCATCTCAGCTTTCGTCAGATGCAGTCTTTCTGCATACTTCAAAAACTGCAGCATGCGCTTGGGGCGACTCTTGGCATAATTAACCAGTGTGTTCAGCGCAGACCTGTAGTCGCCCGCTTTTTCTTCCCAGCGGGCCAAATGATCCGGAAGGATCGGCTTCATCGCGTTGTAGAGCTCTTCGATCATTTTTACGACATTATCCGCCGAATACGTCGTGGCCATCTTCTGTCCAAGGAATGTGAGGAACCTGTGCCTGAACGTATCGTTCTTCATGCAGGCGATGAAGAGCGTGTTGTCGGTGCGTTTCATATTGCCCATTCCCCCGGGCTCGAGCCATCTTGCCACAGAGTTGGTGTCCACATAAAAGGCCCAGTCCAGATCGAACAGCACCCAACGCCACTTGCCGTCGCGATTCTTGTTCCGGTAGCGCTTCACGTTCAACGTATCCGTATTGCCGGAATACATCTCCGCCGCCATGTACTCGATATAATTCTGGATATCGATCACCGAGCCGATCCGCTCAAGCGCCGCATCGGTATTGGTGTTGTTCTTCTTCACCCACTCGAGCAGCTTTTCCATGGTCTCGTTCGAGCCCTGCATGACGTTCCTGTTGGCTTTGATGAGGTCGATATCGTCTTCCTCACCTTCCCAGCCTTCCCACTGGCAGATGCTCGCGGCATTCACGCGCTCGCGCAGATTGTAATGCCCCCAATACTTGCCATCCAGGTAGAGCACCGCGATCTCTGTCTCCTGATACATAACGCTCGTGCCATCAGCCAATCGCTGAAGAAGCGCATCGCGCATGCGCGCCTTATTGCCATCCTGTGATGTCGTGCGGAGCAGGAAGGACTGGTACTCGGTGTATGGCCTGCGGCTGAACAACTTCGCCTGGAAGCGGTTGGACCCGTATTGTGCCCGGGCGATGACCTTAAACGCTTTCTGCTTCTCTGCGCGGCTGTACTGTCCGTGCAGCTTCGTGCCGCACTCCTGAGAGATCAAGGTGCTGCCATCCGGCGCAAAGATCTCTATGTGCGCCTCCCGCTCCCAGTCCATCCAGAAATTCGCGCCCTTGTTCATGGACCCGAAGGGGTGTTTCGGTTCGGCGTTGGGGCCTTTGACCATGATGCCCCGCTCGTCGCTGTTCAGATTGTCGGGATCGGACACCAGCGACGCCACGAATATCGTGCCGTTGCCGTTGTTGACATCGTAGAGATAGCTCTGGGTATCCATGATGGACTCCATGTAGCCCTCGCCATACACGCGCGTCCTGAGGATCGTCGTATCTGTGATGCTGATGGGGCCATTGTACGGCGTGCTGGCCTCGGTGGGATCGGTGCAGTCCAGCGTATAGTAGATTCGGCATCCGGACGGAACCGACATGGAAACAGACAGTACATCGCCCGAGTGATAGAGTCCGCCGCGGGTGGAGTAAGACGGCTGCGGTGCACGTCCGAAGTAGGTCTGACCGGAATTCGCCGTTCCCGGTGAAGGCGTTGTGAAAAAGCGCACGCTCTTCAGATCGCTCGTGCGTCCAAAGGATATGTTCTGATACTGCATCGGCACGAACATCCTGTCAAGGATCGTTCCCTGAGGATCGGAGAACGTGACAGAATAGCCGCCATCGGCAGACAGGCGATAGTTTGATGCGATCCGGCCGTTGGCCGCAGTATCCGAGCCGTTGGCGAACACGCCGAGATACTCCCCGGGCTGGATCACCGTGCCGGATGGGAACTGCCATTTTCGCGGGCGACCGGCGTTATCCGACAGGCCACAGCCCGTAAGATCCACAGGAGATGCCGAACTGTTATAGATCTCGATCCAATCATCTGATTTGTTGGATGAAGCCAGTATCTCCGTGATATATACGCCGAGAACATTCTTGCCATCGATCACGTTCGCTGCCGCATCCGCACCGGCCTGATCGTTGGGATGTGACGGCGACGGCGGATAATTCCTGGACCAGCTGTTCCCTATCAGTGTATAGGCCTGATCCGCCATCAAAGGCGGAGCTTTTATACTTGATCGGGTGACGCCGGTCGGATCGGTCAGAAAGATGTCCTCGCCGTTCTTGTTGAGCTTGAAATCCGCATGCAGATGCTCCCGATCTTCTTTTCGGGATATGCCGGAGCAGTGCACGGCAAGACAGTCTCCAGCAGGCAGTGTCACCGACGGGAACTGCCATCTCATGAGCTTGTCACGTGTATCTGAAAGGGCCCAGCCTTCAAGGTTGACGGATTCGGATGTGGTGTTTCGGACCTCGATGTAGTCAGGATGCTCGCCGTTCTCATCCGGGAAGAACGTCGCGTTGTCGGTCATGACCTCGCTGATCTCAACGGCGCCGGGCACCGCTTTGATCGACCGTCCCTCGGCATCTTCGCTGATCCGACCCACACGGTTGACCTGACCAGGCGTCGGATAATCGCTGATCTGCCATGTGCCGGCAACGTCACGGCAATACACCTGATCCCGTGTCAGGGGCGGCGTCTCGACGAGATCGACACCTGTTCCGCGCTTGTTGAGCAACGCGATGTGCTCGCCGGACGCAGACAATCTGAACGGCGCATGGTATTCACCGTTGACCAGGGTCTTCCCGGTGTCGTCGCAGTAGACCACGGTGCACTCGCCGGGCTGGAGCACGCCGCTTGGAAATGCAAACGCGTTGGAAGGTTTGGATTCCGTGAGAAGCGCAAAGCCAGTCAGATCCACTGCGCGTTCTGAGATGTTCTCGATCTCGATCCAGTCGGGCATGGAACCGTCGTTCAAAATGACAGTGGAGGCATTGGAGGTCATGACCTCACTGATGCGCAGCGGTCCATCGCCAAGCGATTCAACGCGTCCGGCGGGAGCAAGCGCCATGTATACGCCGCATAGCAGCACCCCGATCGCACATATGACAGCGACAGAAGCCCTGACGGGGAATGCACCGCCGCCATGGCCGGATCCGGAATTCATCTTTTTGTTTGAGGGTCCATGTTTTGCCAAATCAGTGCCTCCATATGCTCCGGTCTGCGCCATTCGCACAGCATCTTACACAATAAACCAGTTTGATTATACCTGTCTAGTTTTATCATTTGATGGCGTTTATCCGACAAGGCGGTGAAATTTATATAACGTTTCTCGATCTGCCGTCCCGCTGTCGCCCGCGCGCCTTTTGTGTACTGTGCCCTGCAGTCCCGTTTCGCCTTTTGCGCTTCGGATGTTTTAGGCCGCTCCGACTCAGAAATCTCCAACTGCCGTAGCCGATACCGGCCAGACCAAGCCCGATCATCGCGACCGCAGGCAGCACGCTCCCCTGCTTTTCCCGGCTTCCGGCCGGTCGCGCAGGAGCCGCATCGACTGTCCGTTCCGGTTTACCACTGATGTTGTGATGATCCTCTGCTTCTGCGGGCTCATCCGGTTCGGGGCTTGTATCTGCCTCCGGAGCGAAAACGTCATCGGATCCCTCGCGGTCCGATCCGTCAGCCGGAGACGCCGTTTGAGCATTCAGGTCGGTCTCCCGCATCTCTGCCTCAGGGTGCTCCGCCAGATACTTCGCAGATGCGTCCGGTTCGATGTTTTCAAAGAAATCTCCCCCGGTTACATCCGCGCCCACCTGTGTCATATACAGACCGAATCGGGCGTTGTCGTATTTGCCGCCGTCCTTTACGGAGTAATACTTTGTCTGAGAGGCATGCTTCTCCATGCCGTTTTGTGCGACTTTCAGCAACGTCAGCCCTCCCAACGCGGGCTGGGGCGTCAGCCAATCCATTCTGATCTCATTCTTTTTATACAAATGGATATAGAGCTTTTTGACCTGCCATGCGCCGTATATCCGATATGAATCCGGATACTTGGTGGGATCCGCGGCAGCCTCGATGGCATAGGGCATTGCTCGCGCCATGATCCTGTGCTGGTTGTGGCCATACTCGCCGTTGAAGTCCTGGGTCACGATGACCTCAGGCTTGTATCGGCGTATGCGCTCGACCATCTCCTTCAGGATGTTGTCCCTGCCTCCCCAGAGCCTGATGCCTTCATCGATACTGCTAACGCGCTTGTCCTTGAGGTTGATGAACTCGGGATAGTGACGGCTGCCCATCACCCAAAGACATTCCAGCGCCTCGCGGCGTCGGCTGCGGCTGCAGTTGGTCATGTACACAGTGACCGTGGGACGACCGCACACCACGTCGGAATAAGGGATCGTGCCACCGAGAAAAATGACTTCGTCGTCCTGATGCGTGGAAAACACCATCATGTCCGCTTTTTCCACCGGTGGAAGCCACGTCTGCACGTTATTGGGCAGCACACCCTCGGAATACAGGACGAGCCTGACGATCACCTGATCCTTTGCGGTCATCCTGATCCGAACGCTGCGCGTCTCGGGCAACAACGCAAACATGGTGTAGATGCCGGGAAAGGTATCGGCCTCGGTGCGCGTGCGCAGCGTGTGCCTGTCCGCGTCGTACTCCTCCAACTCGTAGCCCTTCGGGTCGAACCGCCATTCGATCCGTATCGCGCCTGGTGTTACACCAGAGGGCAGATCCACACTGACCCAATCGCCGATACTAGAATAGCTCCATCCCTTGCTGACACTGTTGCTGGTGAGCCGGCTTTTGTCGCCTGTGGAGACTCGGATCGAACACCTTTCCGTGATGTCCATGGCTTTGATGTCGGCGTTCGGTTCGACCCCTAGCGCCTCCCGTTGGTTGTCGATGCGAAGCTGTTGGGGCGAAACACCCATCTGTTCCTTTGCCCATTCCTCTACATCGGCCCGAACCCCCGGCACAGTCAGCACCGCCAGCAGACACAATACCGCAAAGCCCCTGATCCACAGTTTCATGGTCCCTCTCCTATTACATCTAGCAACTCTATAACGACCGCATTCTGCACCTCAAGCCCCCTGCGGGTCAGGCGCAGAAATCCATTCATCAATTCGATATATCCGGCCTTTGACAGCCGTTCAACAACCCCGGTCCGCGCATCCATAAACGAAACGCCGAATCTCCGTTGCCAGTCCGCCATGTCCAGGCCGCGCACGGTGCGCGTGCTCAGCATCAGCGTTTCCTCCATGACGTCACGGATGGTCAGTTCCTGCCGTTCCACCATGCGCTCGCCCGCCAGATAGGCGCTTAACGACACAGGATTGCAAAAGCGCGTCTCCGACAACATGGAATGCGCCGCGCAGCCCAGTCCCAGGTAGTCGCCCCGCTGCCAATAGGTCAGATTGTGCCGACATTCAAAACCCTTTCTGGCGTAATTAGAGATCTCATATCGCCGGAAGCCGGCCTTTTCGAGCCGGTCGACCGCCTCGCGCTGCATATCGTTCACGACGTCGTCGTCCGGCATGAGCGCCTCGCCGGCATTCACGCGCTCCGCCATGGGCGTACCTTCCTCCACGATCAGGCTGTAGGCCGAGATATGCGTCACATCCAGCGCAACGGCCGCATCGAGCGTGTCCCTCCACTGCCCCATCGTCTGACCGGGCAGACCGTACATGAGATCGAGGTTGATATTTGAAAAGCCTTCTCTCCGCGCCATCCGCACGGCTTCCGCGATCTGCTTTGACGTGTGGATACGTCCGAGGGAAACAAGCAGCGCATCGTCAAAGCTCTGTGCGCCCAGTGAAATTCGATCGACCCCGGCCTTCCGATAGAGCGCCAGCTTGTCTTCGGTCAATGTGCCGGGGTTGCCTTCGATCGTGATCTCGGCACCCTCGTCAAATGAAACGATGGAACGGCACCGCTCGATCGCGTCACAAATGAACCCGGCAGGCACCAGCGTCGGCGTCCCGCCGCCGATAAAGAGCGAGCAACATCTGAATCCGTCCCTCAACAGACCGTAGTCTGTTTTGGCAGCCCAGCTATCGATCTCCGCGAACAGGGCATCAAAGTACCGCTGCCATTCGTGTTCGCGGTTTGGCCAGGAAGCGAAATCACAGTAGGCGCACTTCGCGGCGCAGAACGGCACGTGGATATAGATGGCCAGCGGTCTCATAGGCATCGTTTCGCGCTTTGCGCATCGGATCACGCGTATCGCGGTCCGATCGTGACGGTCGGTGTCGGTATCAATCCATTTTCAGCACGGCCATGAAGGCTTCAGACGGCAGGGCGACGCTGCCGACCTGGCGCATGCGCTTCTTGCCCTCTTTTTGTTTCTCCAGCAGCTTCTTCTTTCTGGAGATATCGCCGCCGTAGCACTTTGCGAGGACATCCTTTCGAAGGGCTTTCACGGTCTCGCGCGCGATCACCTTGCCGCCAATGGCGGCCTGGATCGGGATCTCGAACAGCTGCCGCGGTATGGCTTCCTTGAGCTTCTCGGCGATGGAACGTCCCCGCGGGTAAGCTCTGTCGCGATGCACGATGATCGACAGCGCGTCGCACTGTTCGCCGTTGAGGAGCATATCCAGTTTGACCAGGTCGCTGCGAACGTAGCCTTTCAATTCGTAATCGAAGGAAGCATAGCCGCGCGTGCGCGACTTCAACTGGTCGAAGAAATCGAATATGACTTCGTTCAGCGGCAGATCGTAATTGAGCAGCACGCGTCCGCCATCGATATATTTCATATCCTTGAAGGTGCCGCGCTTGTCCTGGCACAGCTCCATGATCGCGCCGACGTATTCCTGCGGCGTGATCACCTGCGCGTCCACGCAGGGCTCTTCCATCCAATCGATCTCCTGCACCGGCGGCAGATTGGTGGGGTTGTCGATGAACATCACCTCGCCATCCGTCTTGACGACCTTATAGACCACGCTCGGCGCGGTGGTGACGAGATCCAGGTCGAACTCACGCTCCAGTCGCTGCTGGATGATCTCCATATGCAGAAGCCCCAAAAAGCCGCACCGGAAACCATATCCCAGCGCCACCGAGGTCTCAGGCTCATAGGACAGCGCCGCGTCGTTCAGGCGCAGCTTTTCCAGCGCATCGCGCAGGCTCTCGTAATCCGCGCCGTCCGCAGGATAGATGCCGCAGTATACCATCGGCAGGACCGGCTTGTACCCCGGCAGCGGCTCCGCCGCGGGAGCGTTCGCGAGTGTGATGGTGTCGCCCACATGGATGTCGGCGATGTCCTTGATCGAGGCGGCGATATAGCCCACTTCTCCCGCACACAGCTCCTCTTTCGGGCTGTAGCCGAGGGGCAGGTAGGCACCGACTTCGGTGACATCGAATTCGCACTTGCCGGCCATCATGCGGATGCGGTCGCCCACCTTTACGCGTCCGGCTTTGAGGCGGACCGATGAGATGGCGCCGCGATAGTTGTCGTAGTAGGAATCGAAGATCAGCGCCTGCAGCGGTGCATCGGGGTCGTCCTGCGGCGCGGGCACGTTCCGTACGATGTCCTCCAGCACGTCCTCGATGCCGACACCCTGTTTGGCCGACACCAGCGGGCAGCCCTCGCAATCGATGCCGATCTCGTCCTCGATCTCGTTCTTTACGACCTCCGGCTGCGCAGACGGCAGGTCGATCTTGTTGATGACGGGCCGGATCTCCAGGTCGTGATCCAGCGCCATATAGACGTTGGCCAGCGTCTGCGCTTCGATGCCCTGGCTGGCATCCACCACCAGGATCGCTCCTTCGCAAGCCGCCAGAGCACGGGATACTTCATAAGAGAAGTCGACATGGCCGGGGGTGTCGATCAGGTTGAGCTCGTACTCCGTGCCGTCCTTGGCGACATAGGGCATCCGCACCGCCTTGGACTTGATGGTGATGCCGCGCTCGCGTTCCAACTCCATACTGTCCAGCACCTGGTCCGTCATCTCCCTGAGCTGCATGACGCCCGTCTTTTCAAGGATGCGATCCGCCAATGTGGACTTGCCGTGATCGATATGCGCGATGATGCAAAAGTTTCTGATCTTGCTCTGATCGTAAGTCAAGGTCAAAACGCCTCCGTGCCATAAATATCTTATTATATGATACCTTTCTCGTGTTAATAAATCAAGTCTCAGGTCCACATACGATGCCCCGCGCAACTGAAGCGCGCGACTGCCCTGTTTTGTAAGGTTTGCACCTCAATCGAAACGGCAGGGAGCATTGGTGCGAAATGTGTCTGTGTTGTCCAGTTATTATATCAGAAACCGCGATTTTCTGTCACCACACTTTCGCCATTTTTTGATATACTTGAAGCCCACCACATACAGATCGGAGGCATCTGCATGGTCATCTCGTACCAGCGGTTGTGGAAATTACTGGAGGCGCGGCACATCACCAAAAAGGAGCTCGCAAGGCGGGCAGGCATCAGCGAGACCACTTTGCGCAACATGACACAGGGACAGAACGTGAGTCTGGACGTCCTCGGAAGGATATGCGCCGCTTTGCATGCGGATCTGGGTGACATTGCCCAATTCGTCGATGTATGACGGGCGACATCCATGACAAGCTGCAGCGCGCAGTCGGAGATCGAAATCCGACTGCGCGCTGTCATTTGTGTGTTAGTTCGATCGGCCCTCACCTGCCGCAGATGGCATCGATCCTGCTCAGCTCCCCGTCAGAAAAGCCGGCGGCTCCGACGGCGCGGACGTTGCTCTGGATCTGCTCGGGCCTGGACGCGCCGATGAGCACCGAGCAAACATCCCCATCCTTCAACACCCAGGAGAGCGCCATTTCGGCAAGTGTCTGACCGCGCTCTTCCGCCATCGCGTTGAGCGCCCTGATCTGATCGAGACGCTCCGGCGTGAGGTTGCCGGCCTTCAGATAGCGGCCGTCCCTGGCGATGCGGCTGTCTTCGGGAATGCCCTCCAGATAGCGGTCTGTGAGCAGGCCCTGCGCCAACGGGCTGAAGGCGATGATGCCAAGTCCCGCCTCGCGGCAATAAGCCTTGACGCCGTCGTCTTCGATGGTCCGGTCGAATATCGAATAACGACGCTGATTCACGATCAGCGGCAAGCGAAGCTCCCGCGCGATGTCGACCGCCCGGCGGGTGGTATCCCGATCATAATTCGATATGCCGGCATAGAGCGCCCGGCCGCTGCTGACGATGAAAGCAAGCGCCTCCATGGTCTCATCAAGCGGCGTTTCCGGATCCATGCGATGATGGTAGAATATGTCCACATAGTCGAGGCCAAGCCGCTTCAGGCTCTGATCACAGCTCGCGACCAGGTATTTGCGACTGCCCCAGTTTCCGTACGGGCCATCCCACATATCGTAGCCCGCCTTGGTGGCGATCAGCAGTTCGTCCCGATACGGGCGGAAGTCCGCCTTGAGGATGCGGCCGGCATTGCTCTCGGCCGTGCCGTAGGTCGGGCCATAATTGTTGGCCAGATCGAATTGCGTGATGCCGTGGTCGAATGCCGTTCGGCACATCGCGCGCATATTGTCGAAGCTGCCGTTCGACCCGAAATTGTGCCAGAATCCCAGAGAGACCGACGGGAATCTCAGGCCGCTTCGACCAACCCGAGCGTATTTCATGTGGTCATAGCGCCCGTCGGACGCTCTGTAGACATTTGCGATATCCGCCATGCTTATCCTCCTCTGGGCACGCGCCTTCATCGTACCGTGTAGCTGCCGGCCCGTATTCGCCGATCACCGTCGCGCCGTTATTTGTTCTTCAGGGCTTCAAAGCGCTCCTTTGCCAGCCGCGCGCCCTCCGCAAACAGCTCCCTGGCGTTATCGGGGAACGTGCGCTTCAGCGAAGCGTAGCGCACCTCGCCATCCAGGAACGTCTCATAGTCCAGCGTCGGGGCCTTGGAATCGAGCTGGAACCGAGGCTCTGCTTCGGGATCGTAGCGATAGAGGAACCAGTATCCCGCCTCCACTGCGCGCTTCATCTCGTCCTGTACCTTCGCCATGCCGCACTTCAGCCCATGGCTCTGGCAAGGTGCGTAGGCAATGATGACGCTGGGCCCCTTGAAGGACTGCGCCTCGCAGATCGCCCGTATGAGCTGGGCGTTGTCGGCTCCCATGGCCACCTGAGCGACATAAACGTTGCCATACGTCATCAGCATGCCGCCGATATCCTTCTTCGGGCGCTTCTTGCCGGAAGCCGCGAACTGTGCCACCGCGCCTACGGGCGTGGCCTTCGACGACTGGCCGCCGGTGTTGGAGTATACCTCTGTGTCCACGATCAGCACGTTCACATCCTCGCCGCTTGCGACCACGTGGTCCAGGCCGCCGAATCCGATGTCATAGGCCCATCCGTCGCCGCCATACATCCAGAAGGTCTTGCGCGCCAGCTGATCTTTGTAGCGCAGGATCGTCCTGGCCTCACTGTCTTCCATCCGCTCGAGTGCGTCGATCAGCGCAGAGCTGGCGGATGCCGAGGTGTCGATATCGTCATAGGTCTCCAGCCAGCGATCGATCGCAGCGACCACACCTGCATCTGTACAGGTCTGACGATATGATTCGATGCGCATGCGCTGCGCCTCGCGCTGCTGTTTGACGGAGAGCACCATGCCCAGGCTGAACTCGGCATTGTTTTCGAACAGGGAATTCGACCAGGCAGGGCCTTTTCCGCAGGCGTTGACCGTATAGGGTATACCGGGCATGGCAGAACCCCACGCCTGGGAGCAGCCCGTGGCGTTGGCCCAGTAAACGCGGTCGCCGTATAGCTGCGTCAGCAGCTTCGCATAGGGAGTCTCACCGCAGCCCGCGCATGCAGCTGAGAACTCCAGAAGCGGGCGCCTGAACTGGCTGCCCTTGACGGTATAGGGATCGAACACGTCGCCCTTGTCAGACAGCCCCAGCGCCCAGGCCCAGGCCTCGCGGGTCTCGGGTGCATCGGCCACCGGCGTCATGGTCAGCGCGCCGGCCGGACATACGTTCGCGCAGCTTCCGCAGCCCGTGCAGTCCAGGCCGCTCACAGCCATGGTAAAGCCGAGCCCCGCGGCCTGTTTGCCCTTCGCCGGCACGACGATCGCGCCTGCCGGCGCGGCCTCCGCTTCCCCGGCGTCGACGAGGTATGGCCGAATGACCGCGTGCGGGCACACATAGGCGCACTTGTTGCACTGAATGCACTTCGCGGCGCTCCAGACGGGGATCCGCGTGGCGATGCCCCTTTTCTCATAGGCAATCAACCCCATGTCCATCACGCCGTCCTCATATCCCCTGAACGCGCTGACCGGGAGATCGTCGCCCTTTTGATCGTTGATGGGATCCAGAAGCTTCGTGACCACCTCCGGCAAAAGCCGAACTGGCGCAGGCGCGTCCTCAGCGTTGCACCATCCTTCCGGCACATCGACGCGCACGAGTGCGTCAGCACATGCGTCGATGGCCGCGAGGTTCCGTTCGATCACTTCTTCTCCCTTGGCGAAGTACGTCTTTCGCACGGCTGCTTTCATGTAGCCAACGGCATCCTCGACAGGGATGACGGGCATCAGGTGGAAGAAAGCCGATTGCAGCACCATGTTGAAGTGGCTGCCCAGCCCCAGCCGGTCTGCGATCTTTATCGCATCGATCAGATAGAGGCGGATCTGCTTCCGTGCGATCTCCCGCTTCGCGTGTGCGGGGAGATGTGCTTCCAGCTGCTCCGGTGTCCAGGGACAGTTCAACAGCAGCGTGCCCCCGGGTTTGACCTCCTCGGCGATGTCGTACTTTTCGATATAGGTGGGATTGTGGCACGCCACGAAATCCGCAGACTTCACATAATAGGAAGCGCGGATCGGCCGGTCGCCGAAGCGCAGATGGCTTTTGGTCACGCCGAAGCTCTTCTTGGCGTCGTACTCGAAGTAGGCCTGCGCAAACCCGGGCGTATGGCTGTTGATGATCTCGACCGTGTTCTTGTTGGCGCCCACGGTGCCGTCGCCGCCCAGGCCCCAGAACTTGCAACTGACCACGCCGTCGCCGCTCATAGGCAGCGGCACGTCCTTCAGGGAAAGGTGGGTCACATCGTCCACGATGCCGATGGTAAAGCTGTTGACCGGGGCGTCGGCGCGCAGATTCTCGAATACCGCGGCGATCTGCGAAGGCGTGGTATCCTTGCTGGAAAGGCCGTAGCGGCCGCCCACGACGATCAGATCTCCCCTGCCCCGCAGCGCCGTGCACACGTCCTGATAGAGCGGTTCGCCCGCCGATCCCATCTCTTTGGTGCGATCGAGCACCGCGACCGCCTTCACGGAATCCGGGAGCGCCGCGACGAACCGGCCGATATCGAACGGCCTGAACAGATGGACCTGAACGAAGCCGACCTTTTCGCCTTTGGCATTCAAAGCGTCGACGACTTCCTCGACGCAGCCGCTCACGGAGCCCATCGCCACGACGACGCGCGTGGCATCCGGCGCGCCGTAATAATCAAAGCAATGGTAGTTCCGTCCGGTCAGCTCCGAGATCTGTCCCAGATAGTCTTCGACGATATCGGGCAGTTGCCGATAATCGCCGTTGCTGGCCTCGCGCACCTGGAAATAGATGTCCGGGTTCTGCACCGTCGCGCGGATCATCGGATGCTCGGGGTTCAGCGCGTGTGCGCGGAAAGCGTCCACCGCGTCGGCGTCCAGCATGCTGCGCAGATCCTCATAGCTGATCTGCTCGACCTTGTCGATCTCATGCGACGTGCGGAACCCGTCGAAGAAGTGCATGAAAGGCACGCGCCCCTTTACGGCAGCCAGGTGCGCCACACCGGCAAGATCCATGACCTCCTGCACACTGCCGGAGCACAGCATCGCAAAGCCGGTATTGCGGCAGCTCATCACATCGGAATGATCTCCGAAGATCGACAGCGCGTGCGTGCCAACGGTTCGGGCCGCCACGTGCAGCACGCCGGGCAGCCGCTCGCCCGCGATGCGATGCAGCACGGGGATCATCAGCATGAGCCCCTGTGACGAGGTGAAGCTCGTCGCCAGCGCACCGGTCTGCAGCGCTCCGTGGACCGCCGCCGCGGCGCCGGCCTCAGACTGCATCTCGACGAGGCGCACGGTCTGCCCGAACAGATTCTCCTTGCCCTTGGCCGACCACAGATCGGTCTTGCCCGCCATCGGCGAGGACGGCGTGATGGGATAGATCGCCGCGACCTCCGTAAATGCGTATGCGACGTATGCCGCAGCCTCGTTGCCGTCCAGCGTGACGTAGACGGGCGCTTTTCTGCCAGCCATAAGCGTGACCTCCTTAAAGCAAACAAATACTCTGTTTGGATTTGATATCGGGACTACTTCAGATTGATAAATGCCAGGCCGATCAGGCAGATGACCACGCCGATCGCCTTGTTCCAGGTGAGCGCTTCGTGATAGATCAGGCGTCCGACGACGATGAGCGCGACCGCCAGGAAGGCGCTTTGCACGACGGACACGGTGCTGATCTGCCAGCCCGCCTTGTAAGCATAGATGAACCCGACCTCCAGCCCGATGATGACGATGCCCAGCGCGATCGGCGCCCAGTTCAGCTTTGTCATCTCCCTGGCCAGACTGCCCGATCGGTTGAGTGCCAGGTAAAAAACCGTGCTCGCGGCCGCCGCTATCAAATAGGTGACCGTCAGCGACGCGAATGGATCCATGCCCTCCGGCACCGACTTCGTGCATATCTGATAGACGACATTGGAAAGCACGACCAGCGCGATCGGCCATGCGAACATGAACACAGGCAGCACCTCCACCGATAAAGTCCCGGAGAGACAGCTTTCATCGCCGTCTCTCCTGACTTATCATCCATATCCGGTCCGGCCCACAGGCTTTGATGAAGCGTTCTATTCGGCCGCTTCAAGGCCTCTGCCGCCGATCCGCCGGATCGCCTACACTTAAGCCGTCTCTATCGCGGCGTCCTTTTGCAGCCCCAGCTTTTCGATGGCCTGCTCGCGCATCTTGTACTTCTGGATCTTGCCGGCGTCATTCATCGGGAAGGAATCCACAAAATCGATATATTTGGGGACCTTGTGCTTGGCCATGTGGTCGAGCACGTACTGCTTCATCTCTTCCTCGGTCATGGTCTCACCCTCCTTCAGGATGATGCAGGCCATGATCTCCTCGCCGCTGGCCTTGTCGGGCACGCCGATGACCTGAACATCGGAGACCTTTGGATGCGTATAGATGAACTCCTCGATCTCTTTGGGATAGATGTTCTCGCCGCCGCGGATGATCATGTCCTTGAGCCTTCCGGTGATGCGGTAGTTGCCCTCGGGCGTGCGGCACGCCAGGTCTCCGGTGTGCAGCCAGCCATCCTTGTCGATCGCTGCCGCGGTGGCCTTGGGCATCTTGTAGTAGCCCTTCATGATGTTGTAGCCCCTGGCCACGAACTCGCCGATCACCTCATCCGGGCAATCCTTGCCGGTCTCCGGATCCACGATCTTGCACTCCACCTCAGGAAAGGCAGAGCCGACGGTCGCAACGCGCACCTCGAGCGGATCGCTGGTGCGGCTCATGGTGCAACCGGGAGAGGCTTCGGTTTGTCCGTAGACGATGACGATCTCCGGCATATGCATCTTCTCCACGACCTCCCGCATCACGGCGATGGGGCACGGGCTGCCGGCCATGATGCCGGTGCGCATATGAGAGAAGTCCGTCTTTTCAAAATCCGGGTGGCTGAGCATCGCGATGAACATCGTCGGCACACCGTGGAAGGCGGTGATCCGTTCGTTGTGGATGCAGGCCAGCGATGACTTGGGACTGAAATACGGGATCGGCAATATCGTGCCGCCATGCGTCATGGTAGCCGTCATCGCGAGCACCATGCCGAAGCAATGGAACATGGGGACCTGGATCATCATGCGATCCGCGGTGGACAGGTCCATGCCGTCCCCGATCATCTTGCCGTCGTTGACCACGTTGTAGTGCGTCAGCATCACGCCCTTGGGGAAACCCGTCGTGCCCGAGGTGTACTGCATATTGCACACATCGTTGATATCGACGGCCGCGGCCATGCGCCGGACCTCTTCGATGGGCGTGCGCGCGGCATACTCCAGCGATTCCTCCCAGGTCAGCGCACCGGGCATGCGGAAACCCACCGTGATCACGTTGCGCAGGAACGGGAGCCTGCGGGTATGCAACGGCTGCCCGGGCTTGTTGTTCACGATCTCGGGGCAAAGCTCATTGATGATCTGCTTGTAGTCGGAATCCTTGAAGCCGTCGATCATCACCAGCGTGTGGGTGTCCGACTGTCTGAGCAGATATTCCGCCTCGTGGATCTTGTACGCGGTGTTCATCGTCACCAGCACCGCGCCGATCTTCGTCGTGGCCCAGAAGGTCAAAAACCATTGCGGCACATTCGTTGCCCAAATGGTCACCTTGCTGCCGGCGCGGACGCCAAGCGAGATCAGCGCGCGCGCGAATTCATCCACGTCGTCCCGGAACTGGCTGTAGGTACGGGTGTAGTCCAGCGTTGTGAAGCGGATCGCCAGCTGATCCGGGAACTGCTCCACCATAGTATCCAGCACCTGCGGGAACGTCTTGTCGATCAGCGTCTGCTGCTTCCACACGTAGTTGCCCGTGTGCGATCTGTTCCAATAGAGATGCTTCCTGGCCCGCCGGGTGTTCTCGAACCTGCCCATGCAACTGACAAAGTGCGTCAGTATGATCTCGATGTCCGAAAGCCCGTCGATCCAGTCCGGATTCCACTGTATGGAGATGAATCCGTCGTAATTGACGGATCTCAGCGCGTCCATGAGCTCCCTGATCGGCAGCTCGCCCTCGCCCACCAGCTCCGGCACATTCACGCCGTTCTCGCGCCTGAAATCGTGGATGTGCACGTGCCGCACATATGCGCCGAGGTTGGTGATGGTCTGCTCTGCATCCTCACCGCCACAGACACAGGTGGAATGCATGTCCCACAGCGCCGCGAGCTGATCGTCCGCGAAGCGGTTCAGCAGGTCGCGAAGGTTCTTCGTGTCCGCATAAGCGCCGGTCGTGGCCACGAGCAGCGATATCGGCTTGCCGGAAACGACCTTGAGGAGCTCGCCGATGCGCTCCGCACAAGCGGCCTGACTGTCGCTGTCGGTGTGGATGCCCACGGACGGAATGCCCAGGTTCACGGCGACATCGACGCATTCCGTGAGTTCGCGCATGAAGTTCGGGTCGGTGAAGTCGCCCACGGTATCCACGCAGGGCAGCGAGAGCCCCTGATTGGTCAGGTGGCGCCTGGTGGCAGCGGCAAGCTCCGGATTCGTCGGGCTTGATTTGCCCTGGAACACGGGACCCGCGATCTCGCTGAGCTCGATGCCCTGAAGCCGCGCGTCGAGCGCTGCCTGCACGAATTCCGGCCAGCTCAAGCCGTCCCAATTCTGTATGGAGAATGAAAGCTTCATGGTCAGCCCTCCCCCGATCAGTTGTCTTCGTACGCGATCTTGTTGAGCGCGCTGATGTAGGCGCGGATGGAGGCGCCTATGATGTCGGTGGAAATACCGGTCCCCGAATAGACGCGTCCGTCGGCGCGCAGCTTGACCAGCGCACTGCCCATGGCGTCCCGTCCCTCGGTCACGGTCTGTATCTGGAAATCATCCAGCTCATAGTGGTGGCCGATGATCTGCTCGATGGCCAGGAACGCAGCGTCGATGGGGCCGTCGCCGACGCCCACGCCGCGCACCTTCTCGCCGCCCTTGTCCAGCAGGATGTTCGCCGTCGCCGTGATCACATTGCCGGAGTTGATGACGTAGTTTTCGATATGATAGGTGGAAGGCACCTGGAGCGCCGTGCTGGCGACGATCGCATCCAGCTCGCGCGTGCCGACGAAGTGCTTGCGCGAAGCGACGCGCTTGAAGGCTTCGTATACCTTTGCGTTGTCCTCGTCAGAGAGGTCATAGCCCAGTTGGCGCACGACCTTGACGACCTCGCCGATCTCATCGTTCTCGTCCAGGCTCACGCCGGCCGTCTCGCCGATGGCGACGTTGCCGAAGCCGGAAGGCGCCTCCTGCTGGGGACGAAGCATTTTTTCCATCTGTCCGACCGCGCGGTTCAGCTCGGTCGTGCGGATGCCGGTGGCGATATCCAGCTGATCGCCCTTGACGGCTACCAGCCTCGCCAGCTGCGCCAGCGTGGGATAGCCCGCAGGGATCGCGGTCCCCTTGACGCCTGCGGCGCCGTGAACGATGGCCGCCGCGGCGCACGCGGCTGCAACGCTCATCTGATCGGATATCTGAACGTACAGCTCGACGTCAGCGAGGCCGGGCACGTTCGCCTTGATGTCCTCGATAAAAGCGGCGAACTCATCCGGCAGCATCACGCCGGCGGTATCACAAAGCGTCACCTTGCCGGCGCCGGCCTCGATGGCAGCGGATATGGCTGTATAGAGGAACGCCCTTTCTGCGCGGGTCGCGTCGACTGCCGAGAATTCGACGGATTCGCAGTGGAACCTCGCCTTGCCGACCTGTTCCGCGATCGCCTTGAGCATGGCTGGCGCCTTCTTGTGGCAGGCGTATTCCATCTGCACCGGAGAGACAGGGACCAGCAGATTCAACTGGGGATGGCGTGCACCGCGCACGCTTTCCCAAGTGTCGTCCACGTTATCGCTGGCCAGATCGCACGCTGCGCTCAGCACGGTGCTGACCATGGCCGCGATGGTCTTGTTCGCCAGCTGATCGGCCTTGCCGCCCGTGATCGGGGGCAGCTCGATGACATCGACCTTCAGTCGATCCAGGCCGCGTGCCAGTTCCAGCTTCTCCTTGAAGGTCAGCGCAGTGTCCCTCAATGCCGCGGATTCTCTCAGCGTCATGTCAATGAACTTGATGTTCCTCATCGTGTCACTCCTACTGTATGTTGGTCGTTTTGGGTGGGCAAAAAAAGCCCGGAAGCCTGAAACCCATGTTCAAGCTCCCGGGACGATCGTATGATATGATCGCGGTACCACCCGGATTGCCGCAAAAGCGGCCACTCATCGGCGCTCCAGCAAGCGCCTAGCCATGGTAACGGGGCTGCCGGACCTCCCTAATCGGGGACCTTTCAGGAGGTCTGCTCAGACACGAGACTGTCGTCTGTGCGCACACCGGCTCGCACCTTCCGCCGGCTCTCTGATGTGGACGCGAGGCGGCAGGACGCAGGATCCTGATCCCGCCACAGAGGACATAATGCCTTCATCGCATTTTCGCTATCGGTTTAGCTGGGTAAAGTTTAATCCAATCCGCGCCGGTTGTCAACCCGGATTGCCCGATTTTTCATACAATTCACATTCACGACAGGCCTTCCGTCGCAGCCGCGACGCTTGCGGTCAGCCGCGCAGCGGACTCAGTAGTTCTCGGCATTGACCTCGAAATAGGCCTGAGGATGAGCGCAGACCGGGCACACCTCGGGCGCCTGGGTGCCGACGACGATGTGTCCGCAGTTGCGGCACTCCCAAACCTTGACCTCGCTCTTTTTAAAGACTTCCTGCATCTCCACATTCTTCAGCAGCGCCCTGTAGCGCTCCTCGTGATGCTTCTCGATCGCTGCCACGCCGCGGAAGCGCTCCGCGAGCTCGGCAAAGCCTTCGGCCTCAGCGGTGCGTGCAAAGCCCTCGTACATGTCCGTCCACTCGAAGTTCTCGCCCTCGGCAGCTGCCAGCAGATTCTCCGCGGTCGTGCCGATCCCGTCCAGCTCCTTGAACCACAGTTTGGCGTGCTCCTTCTCATTCTCCGCCGTCTTCAGGAACAGCGCCGCGATCTGTTCGTAGCCCTCTTTCTTCGCCTTCGACGCGAAATAGGTATACTTGTTGCGCGCCTGCGACTCGCCCGCGAATGCCGCCTGCAGATTCTTCTCGGTCTGTGTGCCCGCATATTTATTCGCCATACCGAATACCTCCTCGATTCTGTCCGATGTGCTTCACCGGTGCCGGATGCCTCCGGGCCGGTGCCGTTTGGACCTTTCCAATCTTAATACGCCGCCGCGTCGTTTGTCAAGGCTAAGAAAGCTGACGGGGTCAGACGAAAGCATTCCTCTCTGCGTCGTATCTGAAACCGGCCTCCGCCATGGTGCGGATAAGCTGTTCCCTGTCTTCATCCAGATCTTCACAGAGCGCGTCGAGGGACGGATAAAAATCCCTCAGCTTCGTATTCAATACGCTGTAGAGTATCACGGGATCCTTTGGAAGCCCCGCCATATGCTCACCTCCCTGTGCACAGATTTAAAAAGAAACGAAACAACGGTTCGCCGTCGACGGTATCTGCCCGGCGGCGGCTGAACGCCATGCGTTCGGGATGCCACTGCACGCCAAATACGGGCAGTGCTTCGTGGAACACGGCTTCCGGGACGCCGTCGTCGGAGACTGCGGCCAGCCGAAGTCCTTTGCCGAGCGTCTTCACGGCCTGATGGTGCGCGCTGTTGACGAAGAAACGATCGCCGTAGAGCGTCTCCAGGAACGATCCTTCATTCGCGAGCACGGCATGCACCCGGTCGGCACCGGTCTCATCGCATGTGTGCCGGTCGTGCTGGGCGATGTGCTGCACGAGCGAGCCCTTGAAACACACATTGATGACCTGTATCCCCCGGCAGATGCCGAGCACCGGCTTCTTCGCCTGAACGAAGCGCTCGAGCACGCGGATCTGCATGTCGTCCAGCGCTTCGTTCGGCTCGGCGCATTCCGCGATCATTTTCTCGCCGTAGCGCTCTGGATCGATATCTCCGCCGCCGGGAAGCAGCAGTCCGTCAAAGGCGTCAGGATCAAAATCGGCGCCTGCGACCGCCCCGGCGCCGCAGGCATCGAGCGCGATCAAATAGTTATCGACGCGGTTGACCGGGAGCGCGGCCACCGCGATCAGCGGGCTCTTCTTCATCGTGCGGTCCTCCGTCACAGCGGGATCTCAACGACCTCGGCCATGCGGGCGAGGCACTGCTCGATCTGCTGGGAGATCTCCCCCGCCAACCGCGCGGTGATCTCAGCATTCTTCTCGTTCTCCAGGTTGTTGTACAGTCCGGACTTGACCTCCTCGGTCAGCCGGTCGATGCGCGCCTCGAAATGTGCGCGCGGGATGAGCTTCCTGACCGGCTTCAGAATGTCCGCATTCATGAGCAGCTCCTGCATCTTTTCCTTCCCGATCAGCAGGATCACGAGGGAACCGATGGTACCCGCGACGATGCCCGAAATGCCGCTGGAGATCAGCGCCAGCCCGCTGCCGCCGCAGATGAGGCCCACGATGATCGAGATGATGCCGTTGATGAGCCAGGTGATCTCCTCCACCGCAAACACTTCGCGCGCCTTGATGCTGATGTCGATGTCCGACAGCGCGAAATAGGACGTCAGGCTCATCGCTCGATACGGTATGTTGTGCTTCAGGCAGATGGGCATCGTCTTTTCCTCGACGTCATAGGCGACGGGCCGCAGCCATTCCGTGATGGGCTTCGTCAGCAGCGACTGCGCCGCATCGGAATGCAGCCACGCCTCGATCTCGTGTTGCATCACGCCGTCGATGTCGGACAACCGCCGGATCTCATCGTTGCGCCAGCGGTCGAAAACCGGCAGGGCCACTTCCCGAAGCAGCGGCTCGACCAGCGCGTCCACGACCTTCCGGTAGAGCTCCTCGATGCGTCCCTCGACGATGCGTTCCACGGCGCTCGAGTCGATGAGATCGTCCACCTCGCGACGGAATTCGCGCATCTCGGTATCGATCCTGCCGGAATACGCCAGCCCCCGCGCCACCGAAAACTCCGGTTCGGCGCCCGTGATCACGACGGCTTCCGGGAACTCGGTGCGGCACCAATCGCGCACCGCCTGCAGCTTCGATACGCCGCCCGTTAAAAACAGCAGCTCCGGCATGGTCCCGCCGATCTTCTCGCGCACCATGCGCAGGCTGTCGATGAACGCCCGGCCGAACGAGCGCCCGTTCAGCTGTTTCGCGCCCTTGTTGAGGATCCGGTCGGCGATGTCCGGGTCGATCCGCAGCGTCAGCTTCAGATCTGCATCGGCTAGTATGCGCACCGTGCGGGTGCATGCCCGCTCGCTCCAGTACGCTTCATCGGAAAAATACTGCTCCTTTAGCCTTCGCGCCGCAAACTCACAGTAGCTGCGCCACGGCGGGCTGGCTTCCAGCGCGCGCCGCACCCTGTCGGGATCCTTTGACAGGCGGATGGATTCTTCCAGCAGCAGCTCGTCCATGATGCCGCCACCCAGGCGCACCTCGCCCGCGGTCTGAAGCTCTACCTCTTTGCGCCCCAGTATGAATGCGAAGTCCGTGGTGGACGAGCCGATATCCACGACCAGCACGGGCCGCGACATGATATCATATCCGACCTGAAAGTGTTTGGATTGACAGGCGCTGATCAACGCAGCTCTGGACTCCGAAACGATGCGCGAAGGCGGATAGCCGGTGTCCTCAAAGATCGCGCGATAGCGCTCTCTGGACGCGCTGTCCCAGCCTGCGGGGCAACCGATGTAGAAGCAGCTGTCATCGCCCTTTACGAGATTCCCGTCGCCATACAGCTCGCCGAGAACGCCGGCGGCAAAGCGCCGGATGTCCTTCTCCGCTTCGGGATCCGTCAAAAAGCGGCTCTTGAACCTCAGCGCGCGCTTCACTGCCGCGGTATCGTAGCAGGCGCTCTCGCCGATCAGAAGCTCGCCGTTTTCAAGCTGGGCATAAGCGGTGATGAAGCTCCCCGATTCGCGGACCGGCAGCACGACCGGATCGCCCTCTTCCCCGCGCACGAGCCGGGTGACGGCGCTTTCGGCGTCGCCCAGGTCAAACCCGTAATACCTTTCCATGCATAACCTCCCGCGTCACGCTGCAGCCATGCCTTTTTTTACAAGCTTTCCGTTTGACACCAACGCCGGGCGGATGGTGCCGGAGCGCGACGCTGGAAGGAACTCGAACCAGTTCTCTCGCCCCTTCTCATAGTCGACCGCTTCGATCCGCGCACTGTGCAGATAGAAACGTATGCTCTCTGCCATCTCGTGCGCGTCGGCACTGTTCTGCGCGTACGCGTTCTCAAGAAGCCCTGAAAACAGTTCGATCTGTCCGGCGTCCAAAGCGCCTGCAGCCGCGGCATCCGCATCTGCCCGGACAGCCTGCGCCCGTCTTCTGTTCGACAGCGCCTGCAACGCGCTGTCCGAAGCCATCATGATGCCCCTCAGCTGGTGCCACAGGCGTTCGCCATCCACCAGGTATTCGTCCCGCACATCGGAAGGGTCGTCCGCGGCCCGGCGCGTTTTGGCCATGCGCGTCCCTGCCCAGTACACACACGCCAGGCCTAGCGTCACCGGGATGAGCGCCCTGATCGGCGTGAGCAGTCCGCACGCCGATGAAAACGACAGTCCGAGCACGGATCCGACCGCGAGGACCAGGCCCGCGATCAACGCCGCCAACCATAGCCTGCCGGGCTTCGTCTTAACGGACGCTCCCGGCGTGCGCTGCCATCTGCGCACCTCGCTAACGGCATCCATAAGCGGCAGTGCCGATCTCACCGACGTGAGCACCAACTGTGCCGCGTCCCGATCTTCGGCATCCGGTATCTTCTCGGAAGCGCGCAGCATGATCCGATCCAGCGCCTTCTCCAGCACGGCCTGCGCCGAGGCGGTCGAACGATCCCCGGCGATGCCGGAGAGGATCATCTCGCGATCGTCCTCCAGCAATTCGAGCAAACAGTCATTTTCCATATCTTCGGTCTCCCTGAGCGGCATCATTAAGTGCATCGGCAGATCCGGCCCGCATCAGAACGGACCTCATGCGCCGATCCTGTCGCTTCTCTTCCGTCTAAGTATAGCATGTTCGTGGAAAAATGGCAACCACGGTAAGGTCGCCGCTTCACATACCGCCGGCGCTCCGGCTTGACTTTGCCGTGCCATGTGATAGAATAAAAGCATCATCGAAAGGGGACCATCTGACATGAGCAACATGCTTGACTACATCCGCTGGCGGGGCGATCTGCCGATGGATCTGATCCCTGTCTGTGAGGTCGACGGCCTGATCCTCGCCCAGTTATCCATGATGAATTGGCCCGCCTGGCTCGGCGACAGCGGCGATGACAAGCTTTCATTGGCAACGCTTCGCGGACGGCTCGATATCGAAAGGATCTCGGTCGGTTTTACCGGTCAAAGCGACCGCATGCTCATGGAGCTGATCACCGCAAGCGCACGCTTTGGTGAGATCCGCGTGCTGGACTATTCCCATACCTTCAACGCCGAAAGCCAGACGCAGTTCGCGGCGTTGTCCCTTCTGCTTCCCGGCGGTTTGCTCTTCGTGGCCTTTCAGGGCACGGACAACTCGCTCGTCGGCTGGAAGGAGGACTTCAATATGGCCTACTCCCGGCCGGTGCCCGCACAGCAAATGGCCGCGGCCTATCTCGAACGGGCAGCCCGCCTTGTCGACGGACCGATCGTCGTGGGCGGGCACTCCAAAGGTGGCAACCTGGCGGTCTATGCTTCCGCCATGGCGAGCGAGGAGGTGCTCGGACGCATCCTGACCGTCTACAGCTATGACGGACCGGGGCTCAGTGACCGCATGGACGCAGAGCCACTCTATGCGCGTCTGGGTGGGCGCCTGCGCGCATTCGTCCCACAGTCCTCTGTCGTCGGGATGCTTTTGTCCCACCCGGATACGTTTGAGGTGGTGCTGAGCTCTTCTGTCGGCGTGCTTCAGCACAACTCATACACCTGGCAGGTCGAAGGCGGACGGCTCGTGCGCGCAGAAGCGCTCAATCCGGACAGCGTTTACTTTGAATCCGTTTTCCGCAAATGGATGTCCGGAATGGACGAACTCCAGCGCGAAGCCGTGGTGGAAACGCTGTTCAACATCCTGAGCGCAACCAAAGCCGCGCGGTTCGATCGTGCGTTTTTTGTCGGCCTGTTGAAGAATCCGGTCGCCGTATTCAATGCTGCCCGCGGTGCGGATGCTCAGGTCAGGACCCAGGTCAGTGCAGCGCTGTCCGAACTGGCTGAAGCTGTGATCCACCCGGAGGCGGAAAAAACGCCGTCAGACAGAACGCCGACGGCGTGATCCCTTCCCGTCCGAATCTATCCCCCGCTTCATTTTGTAGGTAAAGCTTTTGCATGTCATTGCATTGCGGCCTGCGCCATCCGGCGCACCGATCCGGGAATCGTTCCCGTGCCGCATCGCGCATCGCCCATTTTGCATCAAATCCTGCATGTTTCAAATGTTTACAGATTGTTCATCACCATTTTAGCACTCACCTCTTGACAGTGCTAACAAAATGCATATAATAGTATTCGGATCGAGCGAAGAGCGCAAAGCCTTCGAGCGGTCCGGAGTGACGACACAGACGACCGACGCGATGCAGCAGCCCGAGCGGGCGCGCACATATGTGTGGCTGGTCATAAGGAGGTATGCATTATGTTGATGCCGAGTATCTTTGGTGAAGACCTGTTTGACGAATTCTTCGGTGACTGGGACCGCGGTTTGCGGCGCGTGGACAGGCAGCTATACGGCAAGAACGCCGCACGGGTCATGAAGACGGACGTGCGTGAACACGAGGATCATTACGAAGTGGACATCGACCTGCCCGGATTCAAGAAGGAGGATCTGACACTGGAGCTTCAGAACGGCTATCTGACCGTGACCGCCTCAAAGGGTCTCGACAAGGACGAGACGACGAAGAGCGGCAAGGTCATCCGCCAGGAGCGCTATGCCGGCACGATGCAGCGCAGCTTCTATGTGGGCGACGCGCTCACGGAGGCGGATATCGGCGCGAAGCTGGAGCACGGCGTGCTGAGCCTCAGCATCCCGAAGGCAGACGCGAAGAAGCTGCCTGAAAAGAAGCTCATCATGATCGAAGGTTGATCTGATACGAACGAACGCCCCTGACGGAGTCGCTCTCCGTCAGGGGCGCTATCCTTTGGTGGGATGGATGCTACAGCGCGATCTCCACGTATTCGAGCCTGCCGCTTCGCATCGTCAGGGCGTTGGCATGATCGAAGCCGCACCTGAGCGCCAGCGCCTTCGCGGCATCAAATCCGCGGTCCAGTTCGTTTGCCGCATGGGCATCCGAACTGATCAGGATCTCCCCGCCGCGCTGCCGCAGGTGGCGCAGCAGGCGCTCGCTCGGATAGATCCGCCCCGTCGCGGCCATCCGGGTGTTGATCTCGAACCAGCGCATGCCTTCCGATATCAGACGATCCATCGCATCGAACGCCGGATCGAGGTATCTGGGATCGGCCTCGTCGATCAGATGGAGTCGGCCATTGTACTTCGTGATAAGGTCAAAGTGTCCGACGAAATGGCATCGCGTTTCCCGGTAGACCTTTGCCACGTTTTCGAAATACGCGCGCGTCATCCTGTAAACATCACCGGCGAAGCCGTCGTTCAAGAGCTGTAGCAGGACCTGCTCCGAGTGATCCACGGCCATCGGACGGTCGAGATCTCCCGTGAGATGGTGGTTCGAACCGATGATGTAATCCAGCCGAAGCGCAGACTTGTCCGGGTAAAGCCGGTCCACCTCCCCACCGCAGAGCACCTCGATGCGCGGACCGTATTCGGCGGCCAGCGCGCGGATCTCACGGCAGTAGGCATCTATATCCATGACCGGGTCAAGGTCCACGTGGCCAGAGAAGCCCAGCACGTCAAAGCCCAGCGCCAGCGCGGCTTCGATCATTTCCCGCGGCGTATCCGCTCCGTCACAGAAAACGGTATGGGTATGATAATTCCCCCGGATCAAAGGCTTGCCTCCCCTCGTCCATCCCGTCACGCGAAGATCGGGATCGTGCCGGTTCAAACCATATGCCCGTTCCGGCGGATGACATCGATGACCTGATCCACATAGTGCTCACAGGTCTCGTCGCTTCCCGCCTCGACCATCACGCGGATCACCGGCTCCGTGCCGCTCTCCCGCACGAGTATGCGGCCGTCATCGCCCAGCGCGTCGCCCACCGCCCGAACGGCAGCCTGCACATCCGCATCGCCAAGCGCCTCGCTCTTCGATCGCACTTTCACGTTCTTCAGCACCTGCGGATAGAACTTCACCGGTGCCGCGAGCTCGCTCATGGGCTTTTCCTTTGCCAGCATGACCTCCATGAGCTTGAGGCTCGTCAGGATGCCGTCGCCGGTCGTGGCGTATTTCGAGAAGATGATGTGGCCGCTCTGCTCGCCGCCGATGCGGTGGCCGTTCGCGCTCATATTCTCGTAGACGTACTTGTCGCCGACGCTGGTCTTCTCGTATTCGATGCCGACCTTGTCGAGCGCCTTGTAAAGCCCGAAGTTGCTCATGACCGTGGTGACGACCTTGTTGTTCAGCAGCTTTCCCCGCTCCTTCATGTACAGACCGTAGATATAGAGGATGTGGTCGCCGGTGACGACGTTGCCCTTCTCGTCCACGCACAGGCAGCGATCCGCATCGCCGTCGTACGCAAAACCGATATCGAGTCCCTTTTCCAGGACGAAAGCCTGCAGCTTTTCGATGTGCGTGCTGCCGCAGTCGGTATTGATGTTGTAGCCGTCCGGCTCGGCGTTGATCACATAGGTCTTCGCTCCCAGTGCGTCGAACACGCCCTTGGCGATCGACCACGCCGCGCCGTTTGCCACATCGAGGCCCACCCGGATGCCCTTGAAGCTGAACTTCGAGTGCGAGATCAGGTAACCGATATAGCGGTTGCGGCCGGCCACATAGTCCACGGTCTTGCCGATGTCCGCCCGCTCCGCCATGGGGATCTCACACTCGCCGTCGATGTATGCCTCGATCTTCAGCAGCGTCTCCTCCTCCATCTTCTCCCCGTTGCCGTTGAGCACCTTGATGCCATTGTCGTAGTAGGGGTTGTGGGATGCGGAGATCATGATGCCGCAGTCGAAATCGTCGACCCGGGTGATGTAAGCCACGGAGGGCGTCGTGGTGACGTGCATGATGTAGGCGTCCGCACCGGAAGCCATGAGCCCCGTGCAGAGCGCGTATTCGAACATATAGGATGATCGGCGGGTATCCTTGCCGATGACCACCTTTGCCTTTTTGTTCAGCCGCGCACCGTAGTACCAGCCGATATAGCGGCCGATGCGGATAGCGTGCTCGAAGGTCAGGCCTTTGTTGGCTTCACCGCGAAAGCCGTCAGTCCCGAAATACTTTCCCATGATTCAGCTCCTTTTTTCGATGATCTCGCCGCTGTCCTTCCAGATGCTGTTATGCGGAACGACGCCGCGCACGCAGGAGGTCGGATAGATGCTGCTGCCCCGTCCCACCACCGTGCCGGGATTCAGAACGGCATTGCAGCCGCACTCGACATGATCGCCCAGCATTGCGCCGAACTTCTTCATGCCCGTTTCGATGCGCGTCGTACCGTAGCGCACCACCACGGGCTTTTTGTCGCTCTTCACGTTGGATGTGATGGAACCCGCGCCCATGTGGCTCCGGTAACCCAGTATGCTGTCGCCCACATAATTGTAGTGCGGCACCTGAACGCAGTCGAACAGGATCACATTCTTGAGTTCGACAGAGTTGCCCACGACACAGTTCGCGCCGACCAGCGCGGAACCGCGTATGAAGGCGCAGTGCCGCACCTCCGTGTCCGGCCCGATGATGCAGGGTGCGCCGAGATACGCGCTGGGAAACACCTTCGCGCTCCTATGCACCCATACGTGCTCGGACACTTCTTCATAGTCCTCCCCCAGTGTCGGGCCGAGCGTCAGGATGAAGTCCTTGATGCCCGCGAGCGCCTCCCACGGCCAGGTGAACCGAGACAGGTATGCCCCTGCCAGGGTATGGTCGAGATCATAGAGATCGTTGATCGTATACATATCAAAGCCTCTCGCCCTTTTCGATGTCAAGGAAATACTTGTATGTGTCCACGGTCAGCTCGCCACAGGCCGCCTCGTCGCAGGCGATGATGGCTGCCGGATGCATCTGAAGGGCGGAGCACGTCCACGTCTGGCTAACGCTGCCCTCTACCGTGGCCGCGAGCGCGCGCGCCTTGTTGTGGCCGTTGATGAGGATGAGCACCTCTTTGGAATCGGTCACGGTCCCGATGCCCACGGACAGCGCCTTGGCCGGCACCTTCTCCGGGTCGTTTCCGAAGAAACGGCTGTTCACGATGCGGGTGTCAGAGGTCAGCACGCGCACGCCGGTGCGGCTGCTCAACGACGTGAAGGGCTCGTTGAAGGCCAGATGGCCGTCCACGCCGATGCCGCCCATGAACAGGTCGACGCCGCCATACGCGGCGATCTTTGCTTCATACGCGGCGCACTCGGCCTCGGGATCCGCGGTCATGCCGTCCAGTATGTTGATGTTCTCCGGCTTCATATCCACCAGATGATCAAAGAAATTCTCGTGCATGAAATACCAGTAGCTCTGGTCATGCTCGCGGGGCAGGCCGAGGTATTCATCCATGTTGAAGGTGACGGTGTTTTTGAACGACACCTCCCCCGCCTTGTTCATGCGGATCAATTCGGCATACACGCCCAGCGGGGAAGAACCCGTGGGCAGACCGAGCACGAAGGGGCGTTCCTCATGATGGCCGTTGATCCTGTCTGCGATGTAATGCGCAGCCCATTTGCACAGGTTCTGATAGTTTTCCTGAATAACGACGCGCATATTTACAGTCCTCCTGTGAGAGTCGTTTCGTCTTGAATGACCTGTATCATTTGATGACGGGCTGTCCTTTGTTACGGTGTCGATTCCGCGCTTTGCTCCAGCCCTTACGATCCACCCCGACCGTGGCAGTACCCGCCGAATGCTTCGATCACTGCCATCCTCGTCGACCGTCTCCGGTCCCGGCGCTAATGCCCGTCACGTTCCTCCAAATGTTACGGGCATTTTAACACAGTATAGTACGTTTCCCGCGATCGCTCTAGCAGTGTTTTATTAAGAATGATCCACACGTTCGTAACGTCGATCGCCACCCATGCATCCGGGTGCGCCCTGCTGAAGTGCTTCCGGTCGGAGCATCCCGCGCGTCGCATCGCGCTGCGGGCATCTTTGTTCGTCAGGAACGCTGCGGCTCGCCCAGCCCATGAAAAGACCGCCCGAAGGCGGCCCATCCATCTCCCGATATGACGTTCTCCATGGCGCTCCTGTCACCGTCGAAAAACGTCGCTCTGAACTCGGTCGGCCGGTCTCCGGGCGCCGTTCCGGGCGGTTCGATGCAGACCCGTGCGCTTCCGGCCGCACAAACCGTCTCCGCATGCATATGACAGCCTGTCCCGCCGTGATACAGCCCGCCCGACCCCGTGTGTCTGACGCATCCGGGAAGGATGCGCGACGGATCCGTCCCGGCGGGATCACGTCTCCTTCCAGTCGTTCAGCGCGCGCTTCAGATACTGTCCGGTGAAGCTGGCTTCCACCCGGGACACCTCCTCCGGCGTGCCCGTGGTGACGACGGTGCCGCCGCCGTCACCGCCCTCCGGGCCGAGATCGATCACATAGTCGGCTGTCTTGATGACGTCCAGGTTGTGCTCGATGACCACCAGCGTGTTGCCCGCCTCCGCCAGCCTGTCGAGCACCTGTATGAGGCGTTCGACATCGGCGATGTGGAGGCCGGTCGTCGGTTCATCCAGCACGTAGATGGTCTTGCCCGTCGCCTGGCGCGAAAGCTCCGTGGCCAGCTTGATGCGCTGCGCCTCGCCGCCGGAGAGCGTCGTGGACGGCTGCCCCAGCTTCACATAGCCGAGGCCGACGTCGCGCATGGTCTCGAGCTTGCGGCGGATCTTTAGGATGGGGCTGAAAAACTCCAGGGCCTCATCGACCGTCATCTCCAGGACCTCATAGATGTTTTTGCCCTTGTATCGCACCTCGAGCGTCTCGCGGTTATAGCGGTGTCCCTTGCACACCTCGCAGGGCACGTAGACATCGGACAGGAAGTGCATCTCGATCTTGATGATGCCATCGCCGGAGCAGGCTTCGCAGCGCCCGCCCTTGACGTTGAAGCTGAACCGATTGGGCTTGTAGCCCCGCGCTCTGGCATCCGGCGACTGCGCGAACACCTCGCGGATCATGTCGAACAGGCCGGTATAGGTGGCCGGATTGGAACGGGGCGTGCGCCCGATGGGCGACTGATCGATGGCGATGATCTTGTCGAGCTGCTCCGTCCCGTCGATCCCGTCGTGATCGCCCGCCCTCAGCCGCGACCGGTTCAGTGTGCGCGACAGCGACTTGTACAGGATCTCGTTGATGAGCGAGCTCTTGCCGCTGCCGGACACGCCTGTGACGCAGGTGATGACGCCGAGCGGGAGCCTGACGTCGATGTTCTTCAGATTGTTGGCGCGCGCGCCCCGGATCGTCAGCCATCCCGACGGCTCGCGCCGCCTCTCAGGCGCATGGATGACCTTTTTGCCGGACAGATACTGCCCGGTGATGGACCGCTCGTTGGCCATGATCTCCTGAGGCGTGCCCGTCGCGATGACCTCGCCGCCGTTGAGTCCGGCGCCGGGTCCGATGTCCACGATGTAATCGGCATCGAGCATCGTCTCGGCGTCGTGCTCCACCACGATCAGCGTGTTCCCCAGATCACGCAGGCCCTTGAGGCTGTTCAGGAGCCGGCGATTGTCCCGCTGGTGAAGCCCGATGCTGGGCTCATCCAGTATGTACAAAACGCCGACCAGGCCGGAACCGATCTGTGTCGCCAGCCGTATGCGCTGCGCCTCACCGCCCGACAGCGTGCCCGCGGAGCGTGCCAGCGTCAGATAGCCCAGACCGACGTCGTTCAAAAAGCCCAGGCGCGCGTTGATCTCCTTTAGGATCTGTGATGCGATCATCTGCTGTTTTTCGGTGAGCGTCAGCTGCGAAAAGAATGCTCTGGCGTCCCTCACGGACAGATCCGTGATCTGCGAGATGTTCCGGTCCTGTATCGTCACCGCGAGCGCCTCGCCCTTGAGCCGGCGCCCTTTGCAGGCCGGGCACGGCACCTGAGACATATAAGCCTCATAGACCGACTTCATGGCGTCAGAGTTCGTCTCGCGATAGCGCCTCTCAAGGTTGTTGATGATGCCTTCGAACGGCGTGGAGAACGTGCCCTGTCCGTCGCCCCGGACGTAACTGACCTTGATCTTGTCGCCGCCCGTGCCGTAAAGCAGAACATCCACCACGGCCTCCGGCAGCCGGTCGACCGGCGTGTCGAGCGAAAAGCCGTAGTGGGACGCCAGCGCCTCGAGATACATGTGCGCCATGGAATCCGCTTCGCTGATGTTCCAGCCGGACACCTGTATGGCGCCCTGGTTCAGCGACTTGCTGCGATCCGGCATCACGATGGCGGGGTCCATCTTCATGAGCACGCCCAGGCCCGAACAGGTCGGGCAGGCGCCGTAGGGATTGTTGAACGAGAACAGGCGCGGCGCCAGCTCGCCGATCGAGATGCCGCAATCCGGACAGGCGTAGTTCTGGGAGAACAGCGTGTCCTCCGTCGTCACGCGGTCCTCTCCCACCACGCCGGCGATGACCAGCCCGTCGGCCAGCTTCATGGCCGTCTCGATGGAATCCGTCAGACGCTGCTGGATGTCCGGCCGCACGGCCAGGCGGTCCACCACCACCTCCAGCGTGTGCTTCCTGTTCTTGTCCAGCTTGGGCAGCTCGCTCATCTCGTAGATGGTGCCGTCGATGCGCACGCGCACATAGCCCTGCTTCGACAGATCCTCCAGCAGCTTCGCGAATTCGCCCTTGCGCCCCCTGACCACCGGCGCCATGATCATGAGACGCGTACGCTCCGGCAGCGCCAGGATCTGGTCCACGATCTGATCGACGGTCTGTTGGGCGATGGGCTTTCCGCACTTCGGACAGTGGGGCGTGCCGATGCGCGCAAACATCAACCGCAGATAATCGTAGATCTCCGTCACCGTGCCCACGGTGGATCTGGGGTTCCGGCTCGTGGTCTTCTGGTCGATGGATATGGCCGGAGACAGCCCTTCGATGTAGTCCACATCCGGCTTCTCCATCTGCCCGAGGAACTGGCGTGCATAGCTGGAGAGCGATTCCACATAGCGCCGCTGGCCCTCCGCGTAGATGGTGTCGAAGGCAAGAGAGCTCTTGCCCGAGCCGGACAGCCCGGTCATGACGATCAGCTTGTTGCGCGGGATCACCAGGTCGATGTTCTTCAGGTTGTGCTCTCGGGCGCCCTTGATGACGATCTCATTGATGTTCAATGTGTTTACCTCGATAGTCGTTTCGCTCTGTGCCCCGGATCCTGCCGGCTCCGTGGTCAGACCCTGATCTTGCTGTCATACATGTGCGCCGGCAGAAACGATCGGTACAGGTCCGAATAGACGCGCCTGACCTTCTGATCGTCCGGGCGCGCGCCGACGGGCAGCGCCAGCAGCTGGAATTCGACGCCGAACGCCGAGGCGCGAACGCCCGTCTCCCACAGGCCGTTGCGCAGATAGAACCGCTTTCGGCGTTCCCGAAGCGCCCGCTCCCGCGCGTCCCCGGCAAAGTCCGGGTCATCCACCTCTGCCAGCACGCAGTCGAAAGCCTGCATGGGCCCGGCGATGAGCTCGCCAAGGAAGCGGCTGCCCACGCCCCGATCGCGATGGTCCCGCATGACGGCATAGTAATCGAGCAGAGCCCACCGGCCGAGCTTTACAAAAAACGCGTATGCGAGCGTGTCGCCGCCCGAATAGCCGTAACACGCATATTGGCCTCTCTCGAGCAGCGTCC
Source organism: Clostridia bacterium (assembly GCA_017430945.1). The sequence continues at coordinate 35,250 of JAFRMB010000005.1, forward strand.
TGATGGCGCTCATCGGCTTGATCTCCGCCGGTGGAAAATCCTCGGCCATGCGCGACACGTAGATCGCCTCCACTTCGGAAAGCGTCAGGCTCCGGATCCGTCCCGTCTCCATGACCGCACCTCCATCATGCCCGGATCGGACGGAAGTCGAAGCTCCCATCCATCCGGCACAGCGATGCCGCGATCAGCTCGATGCACTGCTCCAGGTCCCGCCAGCTGGCCACCTCGACGGAGCTGTGCATGTACCGCAGCGGGATCGATACGAGCGCGACCGGAACGCCGATGCCGGTCTTGAGCACGGTGTCGCCGTCGGTATAGGTTTCGCCGCCGGCCACCTCGTACTGCAGCGGGATGCCCTTCTCCTCCGCGACCTGTTCCAGCAGGCGATGCAGTGCCTTGTTGGTCATACCGCTCCTGCAAAGCACAGGACCGCCGCCCAGCTTCACCTCTCCGCTTCGCGCGGGATCACCGTCCGGCGCATCGCTGGCCCATGTGACATCGACGATGATCGCGCAATCCGGTCTGACATTCGACGCGGCGAAGTATGCGCCGCGACCCGTGGTCTCCTCGCCTGCGACCGTATTGACGTAGATGCCGCATTTTGCACCGCGCTCCGCCGCCAGCTTTGCAGCCTCCAGGATCACGAATGCCCCGGTCTTGTCGTCCAGCGCGCGGCAGGAAAAGCGGTCGTTCAGCAGCTCACGGACTTCAGTGTCCGCGCACACGGAGTCGCCCACGGCGACCAGCGCCGATGCCTCCTCGCGGCTGTGCGCGCCGATGTCGATGATCAGGTCGGCGTCCTTCACCTCTTCTTTTTTCAACAGCTCCTCCGAGACAGCACAAATGCCGTTGATCTTTCGATACGCCGCTGTACCGCCAGAAGGATCCTCGTGTATGATCTGCATGGGCTCGCCGATGTACAGCTTCGGCTGTACGCCGCCGACCCTTTGAACGTGTATGAAGCCCTTGTCATCCATGTGCGTCACGCGGAAGCCGATCTCGTCCATGTGTCCGCACAGCAGCACCTTGAAGCCCGCTGCCGGGTTCACCGCGGAAATGGCGTTGCCAACGGCGTCCACACGCTGCTCGTGGGCAAAGGTCTTCGCATACGCCAATGCGTTTCGCTGGTTCGCCTCTTCGTTGCCTGAGACGGAGACGGTACTCAAAAGCTTTTTCAGAAATGCGCGGTCCACGTCCTGTCACCTCTCTGCGTCCGGATCCGGCCGATCGTTCAGCCGGGATTCCTGTGTGTCATTTTCTCTCTGCGCTTGCGCCGCTGCCGGGACTGCTCTCCCGTCGCCATGACCTTCTCGCCCCTTAGGGCAAGCATCTGATCGCGCAGCCTCGCGGCCTTTTCGAAATCGAGGTTGTTGGCCGCCTCGAGCATCAGCTCTTCGATGCGGTCGATGGCCATGCGGCGCTCCTCTTCGTCCATCCCGACGCCGGTGCCGTCGTCGGCGGCGCGGGTGACCTCCATCAATTCGCGTATGGCGCTCCGCACCGTCTGCGGCGTGATGTGGTGCTCCGCATTGTAATGGCTTTGAATAGACCGACGTCGGTTTGTTTCGTCGATGGCGTGCTGCATGGAATCGGTGATATCATCGGCATACATGATGACGCGGCCATCCACGTTGCGGGCCGCGCGGCCGATGGTCTGGATCAGGCTGGTCTCTGAGCGCAGGAAGCCCTCCTTGTCCGCATCCAGTATGCACACCAGGGATACCTCGGGCATGTCCAGCCCCTCTCGCAGCAGGTTGATGCCGACCAGCACGTCGAACTCGCCGGAACGAAGGCCTCGGATGAGCTTGATGCGTTCGAGCGTCTCCACGTCGGAATGCAGGTATTCGACGCGCACATCCATCTCCCGAAGGTACTGGGTCAGGCTCTCGGCCATGCGCTTGGTGAGCGTCGTCACCAGCACCCTGCCCCCCTGTGCGGTGACCTTGTTGATCTCGCCCAGCAGATCATCCACCTGGCCGGTGGCCGGGCGCACTACGATCTCGGGATCGATGAGGCCTGTAGGCCGTATGATCTGTTCGACCACCTGCTCCGCGCGCGCCATCTCGTACGGGCCGGGCGTCGCGGAGACATAGATCACCTGATTGGTGCGCGATTCGAACTCATAGAACTTCAGCGGCCTGTTGTCGAAGGCCGCGGGCAGCCTGAAGCCGTAATCCACCAGCGAGCGCTTGCGGGCGAAGTCGCCGTTATACATGGCGCGGATCTGCGGCACCGTCACGTGTGACTCATCGATGAATATCAGGAAATCCTTCGGGAAATAGTCCATCAGCGTGAACGGCGCCTCGCCCGACTGCCGTCCGTCAAAGTAGCGCGAATAGTTCTCGATCCCGCTGCAATACCCGATCTCCCGCATCATCTCGATGTCATAGTGCACGCGCTGCTCGAGCCTTTGCGCCTCGAGCAGCCGATCCTGCGCGCGGAACTCCGCCAGTCGGTCGCGAAGGTCCGATTCGATCTGCTCGATACATGCATCGAGCTTGTCCTGCGAAGTGGCGTAGTGAGATGCCGGGAAGATCATCACATGGTTCATGTACCGCAATGCCTTGCCGGTCACCGTGTCGATCTCCGACAGCCGCTCGATCTCATCGCCGAACAGCTCCACGCGCACGCCGCGCTTCTCCGACGCCGCCGGGATGATCTCGATCACCTCGCCGCGCACGCGGAACGTGCCGCGCTCCGGCTCGAAATCGTTGCGGGTGAACTGCATCTCGACGAGCCGCCTGAGCAGCGCGTCCCTGTCGATCTCCATGCCCTCGCGCAGGGATATGGACAGGTTCTCGTACTCGTCCGGACTTCCCAGGCCGTATATGCAGCTCACCGACGCCACGATGACCACATCCCTGCGCTCCGCCAGCCATGCGGTGGCGCTGTGGCGCATGCGGTCGATCTCGTCGTTTATCGAAGAATCCTTTTCTATGAAGGTGTCGGTGGACGGGATGTAGGCTTCCGGTTGATAATAGTCGTAATAGGAAACGAAATAACCGACCGCGTTCTCCGGAAAGAATTCGCGGAATTCCGCGGCCAGCTGCGCAGCAAGCGTCTTGTTGTGGGCGATGACCAGCGCCGGGCGGTTGGCATTGCGGATGATGTTCGCCATCGTGAAGGTCTTGCCGGATCCCGTGACGCCGAGCAACACCTGGTGCTTCATGCCCCGCTCGAGCCCTTCCGTCAAAGCCTGGATGGCCTGAGGCTGATCGCCCGTGGGCTGGTATTCCGAATGAAGCTTGAACACCGCATTCCCTCCTGTTTGATACTGGGATCGATCCAAAAACAGCCCGATGCAAAGCTTGTTATTCGTTCTCCATGAGCGGAGCGGACGAAGACGTGCAACGCATCGTTGACCGCAGCGAGGCGACGGCCGGCGGAAGATGGGCCCGCAGATGGTCGCATTTCAAGTCGGGATCGAGATCAGATGCCCGATACCGGCAGCAGCCCTCAGCAGGCGACCTGTCGCGCCCGCGGCATCGCATCAATTATAGCACCATTGACAGTCGATGAAAACCATCTTCGAAAGATTTAAACAGGTGTTCGGTTATCGGCACCGCACATAAAAAGGAGCCGCTCTGCGCGGCTCCCGGCTATCTGAAGGACTCAGGGATTGCAGTGCTGGCAGGGCTCATAGCCGTCAGCGATGATCTGGTCGCGGCTGCGCCGCACGTTCTGCCGGTTTTCCGGCTTCATCTGGGCCACATAGGTGCAATCCGGCAGATGGAACTTCTTGGTGCTGTTGTTCAGCACGTAGCTCTTCGCGCCGGTCTGGGTCTTCGGCGCTTCGGTGGCAGCCACGGCAGGCTCCGCGCCGACGAACTTCTGCACCGCCTTGCTGTAATTTGCAAGCGTCTTGTATGTCTTGGTCGCATTGACATCGGGTGCGTTGAATGCGTATTCGACCACTTCATTGGCGGTATAGGTGCAGGAATCCCAGTCGTACATGCCGAGCAGCTCGACGTACAGGGCCTGCAGCGCTTCCTTCTTGCGGGAAGCCGTCACGGTGTACACGTTCTTCTTGTCTGACCACACCAGGGTGTGCGCGCCCTTTTCCGGCTGGTAGTAGTCACACACGAACACGCCGGACTTGTTCTTTTCTGTCTCTGCCTTGTAGCCCAGCTGGGCGACGCGATCATTGACACCGGCGATGCCCTCGGCCAGCGCGAATCCCGCCAGCAGCAGCACCACCAACAGACCAGCAACGAATCTCTTCATGTTGGATCCTCCCCACCTCAATGTATTATTCCTGTCCGCGACCGTCGTTCGACCGCGTTGATGACACCATGATTTTACTATGTCGAAATATGTTTGTCAATATCCTGTCGACTTTCTCTTGTGCACAAATTTACAATTCCGGTATTGCTTTTTGTCCGTGGCTGTGCTATAATGCTCTCTGTTCGGAAGACAGTTCCGATCACACGCGGGGCATTAGCACAGTTGGCTAGCGCGCTACATTCGCATTGTAGAGGTCACCGGTTCGAATCCGGTATGCTCCACCACCTCAAAGCAACGCTGATCCTGATATGAGGTCAGCGTTGTTTTTTTGTCCATAACGATCTGAATAGCGCGTTTTCCGCTTTTTCGTGTCGCTGTCGCACGTCCGGCACCATTTTTCGCTTTTCATCTGTCTTTCGTGACAATGTGCGTACAAAGGTACCTGACACATGCCGTAATGCAGACTCGTGAAAAACGATGATGGTCCATGTAAGCAACATATTTGATACGCCGGATCTTATGTCAATGGATCACACGGTAATACGGCAATAAAACCATTCCGCGCACTTGAAAACGCGCCCATTTTGAGGTATCATTATGACATCAATTTGACAGGTCGAACGGCAGAACGGCCTCCCACACTGTGTGGGAAGCGCTCCTGTGACCCGGGCATGTTGAAGCATCCGGATATCGGCCCACGTTTCCATACGACAGCCTGTAATGGGAACGTGATCGAATACACACCGGAGATCGTCATGGGCACGCTGCATGTCATGCCGGAGCATATCACATGTGATCTTTACCGCTTTACAAGTTGAGACGCTGATGCGGTGAGGTAATGCCGATGCGCATACGTGAGCGCCCGACCCCGGGCAAGCATGGCGGAAAACCTGCCGACCTTTCAGCGCCTCCAGGAAACAAAAAGACGTAAATATTTTGTTAATTTTAAAGACAAAGCCATTTTAGCTGGATTTTAGTGGACAATCAATGGACATCGGTCGATATACTGAACGGTGACAGAATAATAAACCAACCAGATCTCACCAAGAATAACGAGGAGGACAGGCAACATGAAGCACAGACGGTTTTTGAGCGTACTGCTCACCACGGTGATGGTGCTGAGCATGCTCTCAGGCATTCCGTTCCCGGCAACGGCTGCGGAGGCGGCCGTGACGGTCACCGACTGGAGCGGGCTGCAGAGCGCGGTCGACAAGGCCACGAGCGGACAGATCATCCGGCTGGGCGCGGACATCGCGTGCACAAAGAACGGCGGGGACCGGATCAAGGTGGACGGGAAGACCGTCACCCTGGACCTGAACGGCCACACGCTGGATCGGAACCGCGACAAGCAGGACGACGACGGCCACGTGATCGAGGTCCTGGGCAGATCGGTGCTGACGATCATCGACAGCAGCGACACCGGCAAGGGCGGCAAGGGCGTGATCAAGGGCGGCTACGCGGAGCGCGGCGGCGGCGTGAACATTGCCAAGGACGCGACGCTGATCCTGAAGGGCGGCACGATCCAGGGCAACAAAGCCAAGTGGGGCGGCGGCATCTACGTGCACGGCACGCTGAAGCTGCAGGGCGGCGTGATCGCGAAGAACCATGCGAACAACAGCGGCGGCGGCATCCACA
>JAFRMB010000040.1 GCA_017430945.1 Clostridia bacterium
GACTCGCGACCTCCACCTTGGCAAGGTGGCGCTCTACCAACTGAGCTACTACCGCAAAGCTGATCTGGAGCGGGTGATGGGAATCGAACCCACGTAGCCAGCTTGGAAGGCTGGAACTCTACCATTGAGTTACACCCGCGCGCGTCAATGGGATGGAGCGGTAGACGAGACTCGGACTCGCGACCTCCACCTTGGCAAGGTGGCGCTCTACCAACTGAGCTACTACCGCAGATCCAGTGCGGGCGAAGGGACTCGAACCCATACGCCTGTGGCACCAGAACCTAAATCTGGCGCGTCTGCCAATTTCGCCACGCCCGCAAATACAGATCGCGCATGTCGTGCGAAATGCAGTCCGCACAATCAACATATGGCATTATATCCCAAACCGCGAGCTTTGTCAATACCCAATTTCTTCTTTGACTTTTGTATAATATACATCATTATGCATCGATCGTGCAAGAATATGAGCATCATGATTTCCCATTTGATGCAAAAACAGCTGATAACGCGGTAATATGGCGCAAAAATGCAATTCTTAACATTTCGGTTGGCATATCGCTATTGCGTTTCGCGTTTCGATATTGTATAATACCTCTTGATTAACGGTCGGTCAAGATCGACTGAACAATGGAGGACATGACCATGAAAAAAATCGTTTCCTTGATGATCGCACTGTTGCTGGTTCTCTCCTGCACCGCTGCTCTTGCTGAACTGACCTTCGGCACCGGCGGCTCTGCCGGCACCTACTACGCCTATGGCAGCGTGCTCGCTCAGTACATCGGCAGCAATACCGACATCGCCATCACCGCTGTCACCACCGGTGGCTCTGCTGACAACATCGATCTTCTGGATATCGACGACGCTCAGATCGCCTTCACGCAGAACGACGTCGCCTCCTACGCGTACAACGGCATCCGCTTTGAGCGGTACGACGGCAAGCCGATCACCAGCTTCTCCGCGCTGGCCGCTCTGTACACCGAGACCGTGCATCTCGTCACCTGCAATCCCGATATCAAGAGCGTTGCAGACCTGAAGGGCAAGAACGTGTCCATCGGCTCCCAGGGCTCCGGCGTGTATTTCAACGCTCTGGACTTCTTTGCCGCTTATGACATGTCTGAAGCGGACATCAATCCTCAGTATCTGAGCTTTGGCGACTCCGCCGAAGCGCTGAAGGATGGCAAGATCGACGCCGCATTCGTCGTTGCCGGCGCGCCCACTTCCGCCGTTACCGACCTGGCCACCACCAAGGGCTGCTACCTGATCGACCTGGACGAGGAGCACATCGCAAAGCTGAAGGAGATCTCCCCCGTCTACGCCACCAGCACCATTCCCGCCGGCACTTATCCGGGGATCGATAACGATGTCCTGACCGTCGGCATCAAGGCCACCCTCATCGCCAACGACAGCGTGAGCGAGGACGAAGCTTACACGATCGTGTCCACCATCTTCGAAAACAAGGATGCCATCGCCGAAGTGCACGCCAAGGGCCTTGAGCTCGATCTGGAATATGCTGCCACCTGCGGCCTGCCCTATCACGCCGGCGCTGCAAAGTACTTCCAGGAGAAGGGTTTCACCGTCGAAGTGGCTGGCTGAGTTCTGGGATCCGACCCCAACCGAGCAGCCTCTTGCGATTTACACAGGCTGATTGAATCGGGGGCTGCGGGAAATGACCCGCAGCCTTCGATTTGCAAGGAAACGTCGTCAATCATTCCCCACTCTGACTTTGGAGGAGCTTCGTCATGACCAACCCAAACCCCAACGACCCGAACCTCAACACGCCGGTGGATGACATTTCCACGGGGACTGCCGCCGACGTTGAGGCTGTCATGCGCAAATATGACCGCGAATCCAACACGCGCGTCTGGGAAGGAAAGCCAAAGGTCGTCGTCAGCCTGATCCTCGCTGCCTTCTCGCTTTTCTGCATCTATGTGACCCTGTTTGCCAATCTTCTCGAACAGGTCCGCATGACCAGTTTTATCGGGCTGATCGTCATCATGGGCTATCTCACGTATCCCGCGAAGAAGGGCTACGTCAAGCCCAATACGCTTCCATGGTACGATATCGTACTGATGGTGCTCGGTGCGGCGGCATTCCTTTACTATTCCTTTAACGCCGAAACGCTGCTGAACATGTCGCTGAAGGAAAAGCTGACCAATCCGAAGTTCACGGTCATCGCGATCGTCGGCATACTGGTGCTGGCAGAGTTGTGCCGTCGAAGCGTCGGCCTGCCGATCCTCTGTGTCGCGATCTTCTTCGTCGGCTACACGTTCATAAACGGAAAGACGGTGTCCCGCACCGCTTATGAGATGTTCTACAGCGATAACGGCATCCTTGGTACCCCGGTGAACGTCTGCTCCAAGTACATCGTGGTGTTCATCATCTTTGGCGCGTTCCTTGAAAAAACGGGCGTATCCAGCTTCTTCATCAACCTGGCCAACAGCCTGACCGGTCGCTTTGCGGGAGGGCCCGCGAAGGTCGCCGTCATCTCATCCGCGCTGTGCGGCATGGTGTCCGGCTCCTCTGTCGGCAACACCGTCACCACCGGTTCGGTCACGATCCCGATGATGAAACGCACCGGCTATCGCGCAGAATTTGCCGGCGCGGTGGAAGCGGCCGCATCGACCGGCGGTCAGATCATGCCGCCCATCATGGGTGCGGCGGCCTTCCTGATGGCAGACTATCTCGGCGTGCCCTATTCCAACATCATCGTGCGCGCCATCGTGCCCGCGATCCTGTACTTCCTGGGCATCTTCATCGCCGTGCATCTGGAAGCCAAGAAGCTCGGCCTCAAGGGCATCGACGCTGCGCTGCTGCCCCGCTTCAAGGCGCTTTTGAAGGATACCTATCTGCTGCTGCCGCTGATCGTACTGATCTGGCTGGTCTGCTCGAATACGCGCACCATGCAGTTCTCCGCGGCCGTGGCCATTCTGGTGGCGATCGGCGTGGGCTTTATCAACAACATCACAGGTTACTACCGGCGCGCTTCGTCCAACAGCAGCGGCATGGGCGGTGAAGTCATCAGCAAATTCACTCCCCGGACGATCTTCGACGCGCTGGAGGCCGGTGGACGCTCCTGTGTCACCGTGGCGGTCGCTTGCGGCATCGCAGGCGTCATCTGCGGTTGCATCACCGTCACCGGCCTTGCCAACAAGCTGATCAACGCCATCGTCGGCGTATCCGGCAACTCCATGCTGCTTGGCCTGTTCCTGACGATGCTTTGCTGCATCGTGCTGGGCATGGGCGTTCCGACGACCGCCACTTACTGCATCATGGCATCCACCTGTGCGCCGATCCTGATCCGCATGGGCGTGCCCGCCATCGCCTCGCACTTCTTCGTGTTCTATTACGGCATCGTCGCCGACATCACCCCGCCTGTCGCGCTGGCTGCCTACGCCGGTGCCGCCATCGCAAAGGGCAGTCCGATGTCGACAGGTGTCACAGCCACGCGGCTGGCCATAGGTGCGTTCATCATCCCCTTTGTCTTTGCCGCGAGCCCTGCGCTTTTGTTCATCGATACCGTGTGGTACGAGGTGGTCATCATCACCATCACCGCCACGCTGGGCATGATCGGTGTGGCCGCCGGTCTTTCCGGTTACCTGCTCACCAACATGAACGTCGTCGAACGCCTTCTGACCATTGCGGGTGGTCTCGCGCTGATCGTCCCCGGTACGCTGACGGACTTCATCGGCCTGGCGCTGATCGTGCTTGGCGTGATCGCGCAGCTCGTGCGCAGGAGAAGCGCGAAGGCGGCTGTCTGACAAAAGAATCCGGAAACCTGTACAGGTCATTCGACCGTCACAGCCATCCGGCACATCGGCTTTGCCCGCACTAAAACGCGGTCTCCGGCGACGTCTGCAGCACCCTTTTCGGTTCGACATCCATTCTCACGCTGACCGAGCGGGAA
>JAFRMB010000006.1 GCA_017430945.1 Clostridia bacterium
CGTTCCCGTGCTTCAGGTAGTACTCCAAAAACCGTTGACGAGCATGCGCTTCCTGTGCTATCCTGTTCATGCAGAGAGCTCCCTTCGTGATAGTTTGGGTGTGGTGACTTTATTCTATCACTTGGCTCTCTGTTTTGCTTCTACTCTCTGTTACCTTTCTATTGTACCAAAACATAATGCAAATTTTATCTGCAGCGAGATACAGTGGGATCCGGACATGCTGGGATCCCGCTTTTGTTGACACTGCCGTGCGGGTATGTTATCATGATGACAGATGAATGGGATTGAGGTGGCAATCTGCGGTCCGGTCGACAGGACCCGATGGAACGCTGGGATCCGTTCAGAACGACTGTACTGGGTCGTCAAAAGACGAGGAGGAGATGTCGATGAAGAAGGTGCTGTTTTGCATGATCTGCCTGTTGCTGTCGTGTGCCGTCGTCCTGGCGGAGGGCCCTGCGGCTGCGCTGCTATACCAGGGCCACGGGAGCCTGCGCATCGTGACGGCCGAGGGAAAGGTGATCTACGTGGACCCATATGCCGGCGAAGGCTATGACCTGCCGGCGGATCTTATCCTGGTCTCGCACGGGCATCCGGATCATTCGGCGGTCGATCTCATCGAAGATCGCGCCGGGGGTTGCAGGATCATCCGAAACACCGACGCGCTGGTGGACGGAGAATACAGGATCTTCGACCTTGGCTACGCCACGGTCGAAGCCGTACAGGCCGGGAACAACCGAAACCACGACATCCATGAATGCGTGGGCTGGCTGATAACGCTGTCGGATGGCGTTTCGATCTATGCGACAGGCGACACGTCGACGACCGATCAGATGGCGGAGCTGGCCGACAGACATATCGATTATGCCTTCTTCGTCTGCGACGGCAAGTTCAACATGGATATGGAGGAGGCCAGCGCTTGCGCGGCGCTCGTGAACGCGCGGCACAGCATCCCCTATCACATGGCTCCGGGCCAGCTCTTCGACGCAGCGCGCGCGGAGCTGTTTGAAGGCCCGGGGAAGCTGGTCATCGAGGCGGGCGAGGAGATCATGCTCGAAGGACAAGATTAATGACCCGGTCGATATGCTCCCGCGTCATTCACAGGTGGTTTTGCTGAAAGCTTCGGGACGACATACGAACCGCTGCAGACCCGTGCGGTAAAAGGTCTGCAGCGGTTTTCCATCTTTCATATCGCACGGGACGACGCTGCCGTATGCGGCAAAGAACGCCCCGGCGTTCGGCTTTGGGTCTGAGATGCATGCCGGTGACGGCCTATGCCGGCCCTTTGGCGATGCGCGCCAGTGCGATGGTCCTGTTATCGCAGGAGAGTCGCAGAGCGATGCCTTCCGGCGTCGCCTTTTTCTGCAGATCGAGCACATCGCCCTCGTAGCAGGGGGCGCGGAAGGCGATCTCCATCTCGGCGATGTCCATCTCCCGCCAGGCCGCCGCGCTGAAAGCGCCGGCGATGACCCGTGGATAAATGGCGTTGTTCATGTGGCCGCCCAGATCGATGTCCGTGGCGCGCACGGTGTAGCTGCCGAGGCTGTCAGACCCGTCGAAGTCATCGGCTATCCGGGTGAATGGCCCCGGAAGCACCCGTGCGGCCTCGACCTCGAGATCGGCGGGGAAAACGCCGTCGGCAGGCCAAAGGCGGTTGGTCTTCGTGTTCAACACCATCCATTCGGTCTTGCCTTCGACCAGCACATCGCCGCCCTGCGCGATGAGATAGTCGCGGTTGCAACGCGAGCGCTCCGGCGTTTCCGGCCAGGTCCGGACGGTGATGGATTCTGCCAGCCCCGGCCGCCGGTGAAAGCGGATACGCGTGCGTGCGATCAGCCAAAACAGTCCCTGCCGCATGATCCCGTTCATGCCCACGCCCAGCAGCTCCGCATGTTCTGTAGCGATATCCATAAACAGTGCGAAAGCGCCGGGCACGCTGAGCTTGCCCTCGGCGTCGCACATGCTGGGGAGCACCATGACTTCCTTCTCGAAATAGCCCTTCATGTCAGCCTCCGATGATGCGTCTGTAGTTTTCGAGCACCTGATCCACCAGCATGGACCAGGGGATGGGGATCGTCTCTCGCGCCTTCTGTCCGACGGAGACGAGCGCGTCTGCGTCCCGGAGCGCCCGCCCGATCACCTGGGCGAGATCGTCCGGGTCATCCTCGCAGAGGAACCCGTTGACCCCGTCCACCACGCCCTCGGCGGCCGAACTGCCGCGCACGACGACCGACGGCGTCCCGACGGCGGCGGCTTCGCGCACCACGAGTCCGGAGGTATCGTAAAGCGAGGGGAACAGAAACAGCGATGCCAGCCGGTACAGCGCGTTCAGCGCTTGCTGGTCCACGATGTGTCCGGTGAAGATCACGCGGTCTTCGATGTGCAGGGAAGCGGCCAGCGCCGAGATCTCCTTTTCGTGGGGGCCCTGTCCGGCAAGGACCAGCCGGAAGGGCCGGTCCAGCTTCGCCGCGGCTTCAAGCGTGCAGCGCAGGTTCTTTTTCCAGTTGATCTGGCCGACGTACAAGAGAAGCGGCGCGCCGTCAAGTCCGAGCCTTTCCGACATGGCATCGACGGCGGCGTCGTCCACCGGATGGATGTCGGTGCCGTTGGGCATCACGCGGATGGGACCGTTATAGCCGTAACCCCTCAGCGTTTCCGCGGAGGATGCGCTGACCGCCCATACCTCGGTGCAGTGATCGTAGAAGTTCACCACGTGTTTCACGCCGACCTCGGCCAGCAGCTCCACACCGGTGATCTGAAGGAAATCATCGTAGTATTTTGAGTGGAAAGTGCCGACGATGGGCAGCGCGTGTTTCTGGCCGTAGGCGATGCCGGCAAGCCCGGATATGAACGGACTGTGTACGTGTACGATATCTGCCTTTATGGCGTTCAGCCGGTTTTGGCAGTGAACGTCCAGCAGCGGCGCGCCGACCTTGTAGCTCTTGATCTTCGGCAGCGGTACACCCAGGTAATCCACCATCTCGAAGGGAAAGCCTCCGCGGTATCCGGTATCTGTCTGCGGCGCGACGACGTATGTCTCGTGCCCTTTTTGCCCCATGTTCAGCGCGTACTGATAGACCACGTTGCCGACGCCGTCCATGATCGGGATGAAGGAGTCTGAAAACTGAATGATGCGCATGGCGTCCTCCACGTTCTTTCGTAATGAGACCAGTATAGCACGCGATCCGGCTCTGCGCAATCACGCGCTGGTCAGCAGATCGATGTACTGGCGCGTGTAGAGCTCGAAATAGTAGCCGCGTTTTTTCATGAGCTGCGCGTGCGTCCCCTGCTCGACGATGCGACCGTCCATCACAGCCAGGATCACGTCGGCGTGGGTGATCGTGGACAGGCGGTGCGCGATGACAAAGCTGGTGCGCCCGCGGATGACGGTCTCGATGGCGGACTGTATGGCGCGCTCCGTCACGGTGTCCACCGATGAAGTGGCCTCGTCCAGGACCAGAATGCGCGGATCGGCCAGCAGCGCGCGGGCGAAGGAAAGCAGCTGCTTTTCGCCGACGGACAGGTGCCCGCCGCCCTCGCCGACGTCTGCGTCCAGCCCGCCATCCAGCTTTTCGATCACGCCGCGGGCAGAAACCAGATCCAGCGCGGCCAGGATCTCGTCGTCGGTCGCGTCGGGCTTGCCATAGCGCAGATTGTCGCGCACGGAGCCGGAGAACAGGTGCGGCGTCTGGAGCACATAGCCGATGGCATCGTGCAGCCACAGTTGGCTGCGCTCGCGCACATCCCGGCCGTCGATCAGTACCTGTCCATCGGTGGGCTCAAAGAACCGGCAGACCAGGTTGACCAGCGTGGATTTGCCGGCGCCGGTCTCGCCCACGATGGCCACGTTGGTGCCGCGGGGCACCTTCAGATCGAAGTGCTCCAGCACGAGTTCTTCGCCGTCGGGATATCGGAAGGATACGTCGCGGAACTCCACGTCGCCCAGCAGGGGCTCCCAGTTCTCGCGCTTCGGACGGAAGGTGTCGCCGTATTTTTCGATGACTTCGGGGCTGTCGGCCACGTCGGACCCGGTCTCGAGCAGCCGCATGAGCCGCTCGATGTTGACCTGTATCGCCACCAGCTCGGAGATGGTGCCGACGATGTTCTGGATGGGCTCCATGAGGCTCAGTGCGTAGGACATGAACACGGAGAGCGTGCCGATCCGAATGGCCGCCGACTGCGTCAGCCTCCCGCCCTTCCACAGCACCAGAGCCAGCGCTGCAGAGGACATCAGCGTGACCGTCGCGGTGAAGAGCGCGCTGTAATGCGCCGCGTGTACGCTGGTCCGGCGCATCGCCTCGGTGTCAGATCGGAAATCCGCGCTCATGCGGTCCTCGACGACCAGGGTCTTGATGGATCGGACCCCGGTGATGCCTTCGTTGAAGCCGGCGGTGATCTTTGAATTGATCTCGCGGATCCGGCGGTTCAGCCGGATGAGCGCCTTCTGGAAGTACGCGATCAGCGTGACGCCCACCGGCAGCAGCAGCAGCACCAGCGCCGCCAGCCGCGCGCTGCACAGGAACATCATCAATATGATGAACAGCACGTAGGAGCCGTTCCACACTACGTCCATCATGTGCCAGGAGACCATTTCACCGATCCGGCCGGAATCGCTCATGACGCGGGCGTGGATGTAGCCGACGGAGTTCCGGTTGAAATAGGAAAACGAGAGCGTCTGCAGGTGGTCGAAGGCGGCGTTGCGCAGGTCGCGGTCCACGGCCATCTCCACCTTGCCGCAGTCATAGACGCTGACGAAATTCATGATCACCTGGGTGACCAGTACGCATACATACATCGCGATGAAGGGCACGAGGCCGCTCAGCGTGCGCCCGATGGCGAAGCGGTCGAGCGCATAACGGTTGAACAGCGGGAAAACGGCGTCGATCAGCGAGACCACACAGCCCAATGCGACCATCTTGATGATGCGCTTCATATAGGGGCGCAGGAAGGGCAAAAGGCGGACAAAACCAAAGAGCCTGAGACTCGACCGCTTTTCATCATTCATGCCGACGCCCCCTCTCCGTCGGGGTCCAGGCCCTCGGCCTGAAGCTCGTATACGCGTCGGTAGACGCCGTCCCGGTTCAAAAGCTCGGCGTGTGTGCCCTCCTCGATCACACGCCCCCTGTCCATCACGAGGATGTGATCCGCGGACATCAGCGTGGATATGCGGTGCGCGATCAGGATCACCGTGGCGTCGCGCGTCTGCTCCGCCAGCGCGCGCCGGATGTGCTCGTCCGTCTGCGCATCAACGGCAGACAGAGAGTCGTCGAAGATCATGATGGGCGGTCTGAGCATCAGCATCTGGGCGATGGCCGTTCGCTGCTTCTGGCCGCCGGAGAGCGTGACGCCGCGCTCGCCCACGAAGGTATTGTAGCCGGCTGCAAAGCGCGCCACGGTATCCTCCAGCCGGGCGACCTGTACGGCGCTTTGCATCTCGCGATCAGACGCTTCGGGACGCGCCAGGCGAAGGTTCTCGCCGAGCGTTCGCGAAAACAGGAACGGTTCCTGCAGCACCATGCCGATGTGCCTTCTGAGCCAGGCCGCCTTCATCTGTGCGATGTCCACGCCGCCGATGGTGATCCTGCCGCATTCGGGCGGCAGCGGATACAGCCGGTCCAGCAGGTGCATCAACGTGGATTTTCCGGAGCCTGTGCCGCCCAATATGCCCAGCGTCTCGCCCTTTTTGACGGTGAAGGACACGTCGTGCAGCACGGTGCCCTTCCCGTCAAAGCCGAAGGTGACGTGCTCGAAGCGGATGTCGCCGTCGATGGGCGGCTCGAGCGCGCGCGGCGCGTCGCATTCCTGCCCGGCATTCATGATCATGCGGATGCGGTCGATCGATATGCCGGCCTTGCTCATCTCGGAGATCACGCGGCCGAGCGCGCGCACCGGCCAGGTGAGCATTGCGTTGTAGGCCACGAAAGCCACATAGCCGCCGGCCGTCATGGTGCCGCGCACGCAGCATGCGGCGCCCAGGGAAACGACGGTCAGCACCTGGAGGCCGGAGATCAGATCGCCTGTGCACCAGAAGAGGGTCATGATCCGCATGAGGCGGATCCAGAGCGCGGTATAACGCTCGTTTTGGCGCTCGAAGCGCTGCTTTTCGTAGGCCTCCCGGCCAAATGCGCGCACCAGGCGCACGCCGGTGAGGTTTTCCTGGGCGATGGTGGAGAGCACGCCTTCCTGCACGTCTGCTTCCTCGAAGGCGGCGCCGATCCTGTGGTGGAAGACATACGAATAGAAAACGATGACCGGGATGAACAGAAAGGCCGCCAGCGTGAGCCTGGGGTGGATGCCGTACATATACCAAAGCGCCAGCAGCAGCATCACCGATATGCGGAAGAGGCTGGTCAGGCGCTCCGCCACGAAGCGTTTGATGGTCTCGACGTCGGAGGTGCAGCGCTGGATGATGTCTCCCGTCTGCTGGGTGCCGTGCCAGGCATAGGGGAGGCGCATGAGATGATCGAACAGTCTGTCGCGCATCGTGCGAAGCAGCATCTCCGCGCCGCGCGCGTTGGAGATCTTGAAGAGATACCGACACACTGCGCACAGCAGCGCGACGCCCACCACGATGAGCGCGACGAGCTCCAGCTGCCCGGATATGAATGCGGGGCCGCCCAAACGATCCAGGGCGAGCTCGGTCAGCGAGGCCGCGCGATTGTGCGAGGCGCCGATCAACGCGTCCACCGCATAGCCGATGATCTTGGGATTAACGAAGTCCAGCATGGACACCGCCAGCGCCAACAGCGCGCTCAGCCCGAACCAGCGCTTGCTGCCCTTCAAAAAGAACATGAGCAGCCCGCTGCGGGTGGGGAAGCGCCCGGTACGCGCGTCCACGGATCTATCTTTCGTCATGGTGAAGCTCCTGGTGATCGTGGGGTCAGAGAGAAGAACGGATCGCAGTAGCCCGTCCCTTCTGGGTCCACATTGTAAACGTCACGGCAGAGAAAATCAACGGTGATTCGGTGAATCTGCGAAAGATAACAGGGCAGTGCCGGGTGCGCCTATTGAGGTTTTGCCGAAAAGGGATTATACTGGAACATAAGTCGGGAACAAAAGGAGGCATGGGACAAATGGAGATCAGGGATCGTGCGCAGATGGATCCGGCATACCTGTGGGATCTGACGCCCATATACGGGAGCGATGATGCCTGGCGGAAAGCGCTTGAGGAAGCGCGTGCCAGGGTGGATGCGCTCAGCGACATATCCGGGACGCTGGGGCTTTCGGCCGAGGACCTGAAGGCGGGCCTGGATCGCATCTACGCCGCGAGTGGATGCACCGAGCGCGTGTATTGCTACGCGTTCCTCAGGAAGTCCGGCGACGGCGGCGACCCCGTGCTTCAGGAGATGGAGGCGCGTGCGGTATCGCTGATGGTCGCGCTTGAGACGGCTACGGCGTTTTTGCGCCCGGAGATCCTCGCCATCCCGGCGGAGACGCTGGCGAAATACATGGAAGCGCCGATGCTTTCGACCTATCGCCACATGCTGGAGGACATCGTCCGCGGCCGCGGGCACACGTTGGATTCAGGCGGCGAGCGGATACTGGCCATGCTGGGCGACGCTGCGCAGACGCCGGACAACGCGTTCACGATGTTGAGCGAGGTGGATATGCGCTTTTCGCCGATCCGGGACGAGAGAGGGGAGGAGGTGCCGCTGACCCACGGGAGCTTCGGCGTCTACCGGGAGAGCCGGGACGCGCGCGTGCGCCGGGAGGCGTTCGAGAGCTACTTCAGGGAATACAAGCGGTATCAGAACACGCTGGCGGCGATCTACGGTGGCAGCGTCAAGCAGGACTGCTTCAACGCCGAGGTGCGCGGTTATCAGAGTGCCTGCGAAGCGGCGCTGTTTTCAGACAACGTGCCCGATCGCATCTACGACGGCCTGATCGATGCGGTGCACGAGGCGTTGCCCGTGATGCGCGATTACATCGAACTGCGCAGGGCCAGGCTGGGCGTGGCGGAGGTCAGTCTGTGTGATCTCTACGCGCCCATCGTGGAGGACGTCGAGATCGACATGCCATATGAAGAAGCCCGGTCGGTCGTCAGGGCGGCGCTCAGTCCCCTGGGCGATGCGTACCAGGCACTGCTGGACCGCGCATTCGGCGAGCGGTGGATAGACGTCTACGAGAACCGGGGCAAGGCGACCGGCGCTTATTCCATGGGCGTATACGGCGTGCATCCCTATGTGCTGTTGAATTACACGGGGAAGCTGAACGACGCCTTTACGCTGGCCCATGAACTGGGCCACGCGATGCACTCGTTTTTTTCCGACCGCGCGCAGGATTATCCGAACCACGACTATTCGATCTTCGTAGCGGAGGTGGCTTCGACGGTCAACGAAGTGCTGCTGACGCGGTATCTGCTCTCCGTGGAGAAGGATGCCGGTCGACGCGCGATGCTGCTCAACCACTTCGTGGAAGGATTCCGCACCACGATCTTCCGACAGACGCTGTTTGCGGAGTTTGAACGCGACGCACACGCCATGTATCAGTCCGGCACGCCGTTGACGGCAGAAGCCCTGAGCGGTCTGTACCACAGGCTGAACGCACTGTACTACGACGGCTGTGTCATCGATGAGCTGTGTGATGTGGAGTGGGCGCGCATCCCGCACTTCTACAACGCCTTCTACGTCTACCAGTATGCCACCGGATTCTCAAGCGCCGTCGCCATCGCGGATCACATCCTGGCGACCGGCGACGCGACAGACTATCTGGGTTTTCTGAGCACCGGCGGGAGCGACTATCCGCTGGAGGAGCTGAAGCTGGCCGGCGTGAATCTGACGAAACCGGATACGGTGCGCGATGCGATGGCAGCGTTCAGGGACGCACTCGAACAGCTGAAGGCGGTGCTGGACCGGGGATGAGCTACAGCTGACCGCCGCACCGCGCTTCCGGACGGCGTTAGGCCGCACAGGGAGGGCACAGGCCGTTACGCGTGTTCGATCCCGGGACACCCGCATCTCTCAGGGGACGGTGTTTCGGGACCGGTGTTCGACGAGTGGCCGAGGCAACCGTCAACAAATCTTTCAGTAAAAGAAGTGGGGCGCCGAACACTTGCTCAAGGTGCTCAACGCCCCGGGGGGAAGAAGAAGGTTGGGTATAACCTTGTCGATAAACCCTACCGACAGAAGGATTATATCACTTTAATGCACTGAAGAAAATGAATATAAGTTTAAATGTATGTTATGTAATATTTATCGTGCGCGGGATCGGGTCCGCCAGTTATGAGCAAGTGCCTTGGCTGACCATTCGGCCGCCGATGGCGTTCGACAAAAAAGGTGCAGATCCAGCGGGAAGACAGGGATCGATCGCGCGTTTCGCCGATTGTTAACACATTAGTTTACCCAAGTTTATCATCAAAACCGGGTATGACTATTGCATTTTGAGCGGGTCCGTGGTACAATATTATTTGCTAATTTGCGTAGGGAGGTGAACAATTTGCCGAATATCAAATCTGCCATCAAGCGCGTTAAGGTGACCGAAAAGAAGAACCTGCGCAACCGGATGATCAAGTCCGCTATGAAGACTCAGATCAAAAAGTTCGAAACCGCCGTTTCCGCGGGCGATGCCGACGCCAAGCTCCTCAGCGCGACTCAGGGCGCGGTCGATAAGGCTGCCGCGAAGGGCGTTATCCATAAGAACGCTGCCAATCGCAAAAAGGCCCGCATGGCCAAGCGTCTCGCCAAGGCTCAGGCATAAGATCACCGTGCGACAGGGGGAACGCCGCGCGACATAAATGTGTCGCAGGGCGTTCTTTCTTTTGAGCGATAAACGCCGGCAGCGGGACCGCTGCGTCGATCCCTGCCGGGCGTCCATCACGGAGGATTCATGGACGATTTGTTTTCCTTCAACAGGCGTGCGCAGACCCGTGCGCCGCTGGCGGACCGCATGCGTCCCCGCACGCTGGATGAGTTCATAGGGCAGGCACACCTCGTCGGGCCGGGTCGGCTGCTGCGCAGAGCGATCGAGACCGACCGCCTGACCAGCTCCATATTCTGGGGGCCGCCGGGCTGTGGAAAGACCACGCTGGCCGCCGTCATCGCCGCGACAACAGAATCGGCCTTTTGCAAGCTGAACGCCGTCACGAGCGGCGTCAGCGACGTGCGAAAGGTGCTGGACGAGGCACGGGAACGGCTCAGCCTGTATGGGCAGCCCACGTATCTGCTGCTGGACGAGTGTCACCGCTGGTCCAAGGCGCAGTCTGATTCCATATTGCCCGCCATCGAAGAGGGCCTGATCCGCTTCATCGGCTCCACTACGGAGAATCCGATGATCAGTATGACGCCCGCCATCGTCAGCCGCTGCAGATTGTTTCAGTTCGAGCGGCTGACGGAGGAGGATGTGCGCAAAGCGATCCTGCGGGCGGCGAGCGATAAGGAGCGGGGCTTCGGCGCGCAGGATGTGCGCATCGATGACGATGCGCTCACACACTTGGCGCGCGTGGCCGGCGGCGACGCCCGAAGCGCGTTGAACGCGCTGGAACTGGCGGTATTGACGACGCCCATGGAAGCGGACGGCTCCACCCACATCACGCTCAGGACGGCTGAGGAATCCATACAAAAGCCTGTGACACAGCTGGATGAGTCGCTGTTCTACGATATGCTGTCCGCCTTCTGCAAGTCACTGCGGGGCTCCGACAGCGATGCCGCGCTGTGCTGGTTCGCGCGGCTTTGCCATGCGGGAGCAGATCCGAGGATCATCGTGCGGCGCGTGATCGTCCACGCGAGCGAGGATGTCGGTCTTGCCAATCCGCTCGCGATGCTCCAGGCGGAGGCGGCCCTGCGCGCGCTGGAGGCCGTGGGCATGCCCGAGGCGAGGCTCCCGATCGCACAGGCGATCATCGCCGTGTGCGAGAGCCCCAAGTCCAACGCCGTGAGCACCGCGGTCGAGGCGGCCATGGCCGACGCCGAGCGCGGCGGGACGGTCACGGTGCCGGCCCATCTGAAGGACACCCATTACAAGGGCGCAAAAGCGCTGGGTTTCGGCACGGGATACAAGTATCCGCACGATTATCCCGGCCACTACGTCGAACAGCAGTATGCGCCCGAGGAAGCGCGCGGGATGTCCTATTATATGCCATCGGAACAGGGGTTTGAGAAAGAGATCCGCGCACTTCGGCGGGCGCGGGGACGCATCGATCCGCCGGATCCGGGGAAATGACGGGATCGCGGTCCCATCATGGTTCAAATTTGTTGACTTTTCGCCGGATTCTCCTAACCAAATGCGCTTGCATAACGGGGCGATATCCACCATAATAGGAACATGGTCCGGTATGGCCGGTCCTCGATCACATGGACGATGCGATGCCTTCCCCGACGGCGGAAGCCATGGCGCCCGGGGAGCGCTGGAGTGAAAAATGACGGATTGGAACGATCGGATCGCAGAGGCGTCGGCGGGCGAAATCTTTGACATCCCCGACGCGGCTGTGCCCGAAAAGCGTGCAAAGCTTCACGAGGAGCGGACCGAGCAGGGAGCGGCTCGGGCCGGCCGCCGTGCGCGCCGCAGCGCAGCGGAGGACGTAAATGGGTCGTCTGGACCCGTAAAGCGAAGGCGCAGGAAGGCACCTGACGCTGAGACGCAGGCCGTTCAGGACACGACGAAGGACGCTGATGTGCCCGCAAAGCGCAAACACAGGAAGGCGCCGGACGCTGAGGCGCAGGCCGTTCAGGACACGGCGAAGGAAGCTGATGCGCCCGCAAAGCGCAAACGGAGGAAGGCACCTGACGCTGAGGCGCAAGCCGTTCAGGACACGAAGAAGGAAGCTGATGCGCCCGCAAAGCGCAAACGCAGGAAGGCACCGGACGCTGAGACGCAGGTCGTTCAGGATACGGCAAAGGAAGCGGAAGCCCCCGTGAAGCGCAGGCGCAGGAAGGCACCTGACGCGAAAGAGGGAGCGCCGGACGAAACTGAAAATGCGCTTGTGCCGGGAGGCGGCCCGGAAGCAGACGACGAAGCGCCTCAGCAAAAAAAACGCGGCAGACGGAGGGCGAAGCGGGGCGGCAGCTCGAAAGGCGCTCCGCACGGAAGACGTAAGCATAAACACCGCAAAAAGCGCCTGAGCACCGCGGCACTGACGGCGAATCTGGTGCTCGCGACGTGCATCGCGGTCATGGTCGCGCTCGGCGGCATATTGGTCTACCGGCACAATGTGTTCATAGGGATGAAAGAGGCCGTCGAGGCGCAGACCTTCTACGAGGGCACCACGGTGGAGAATGTCGATGTCTCCGACATGACGCTGGCGCAGGCGGAGGATCACTGGCGCAAGCAGATCGAGCCCGGCTACGCGTTGCGGACCGTGCAGCTGGACGACGGAAGTGCCGTCACAGCCGAGCAGCTGGGCTATCAAAGCGACTATGAGGCCGTGCTGTTCAACGCTTGGAGCGCAGGTCGCCGGGGTTCGCTGGAGCAGCGCTACAGGGCCGTGGTCCATCGGGAATCGCACCCAGTGGCCTATCAGGTGGGCAGACGGCTGTATTCCCCGAGCGCGCTGAGCAGCTATGTCGATACGCTGTCGTCGAAGCTGGATGTGCCGGCTGTGAACGCGGGCATCGCGTCTTTCGACAAGGCGGACCACCGCTTCGTTTTCACGGAGAGTCAGACGGGGCGCCGTTTGGACGCCGAGGGGCTGAAGCAGCAGATCGTGAGCGCCATCGAGGCGGGCGGCGGCAGCGCCAGCATCCATGTCGAAACGGTCCAGCCCGAGGTGACGACGGAGGCGGTCCAAGATCGTTACGGCATGATCGCCTATGCGGTGACGAACGCATCTTCCTCGGCATCCAACCGAATCAAGAACATCAAGCTGGCCATGTCCTTCATCGACGGCAAATGCCTGAAGCCGGGCGAGGTCTTTTCCTTCAACGACACCGTCGGCAAGCGCACCTCGGCGCGCGGCTTCCGCATGGCGAAGGCCTATTCCAGCGGCGAGGTGATCGATGAGGTCGGCGGCGGCATCTGCCAGGTCTCGACCACGCTGTTCAACGCGGCGGTGAAGTCCGACCTTGAGATCGTCGAACGCCACAATCATTCGCTGACCGTGAGCTATGTGGACAAGGGAAAGGACGCGACCGTCAACTGGAGATCGCAGGACCTGAGATTCAAAAACACGTCGGACGACGATGTCTACATCGGGTGCTATCTCTCCAAGGACAAGCGCGTGCGGTTCGCCATCTTCGGAAAGCTGCTTGAGAACGGGGAAACCATCACGGTGGAGACAGAGACGACCAAGGTGAAGAAATACGATACGAAGTACGTGGCCAATCCCGAGCTCCCTTCCGGCCAGTCGCGCGTGGTGGAGCCGGGGAAAAACGGCTTCAAGGCGGAAGCCTACAAGGTCAGATGGGACGCGAACGGCAATCAGATCAGCCGGGAGCTGCTCTGCAAGAGCACCTATAAAACTCAGGACGCCGTGGTGGAATTCGGCCCGTAGGCGGTTTGCAATCTCTGACCAAACCTGCTATAATGGTATAAAGGCATGCCGGCTGCGCACCTGTGACGGAGGAGAGAACCATGGCAAAGATATACACCAGCAAGGAAGTCAAGCGGCGAAAGGTGAACTTCCAGATCTTCGCGGGCATCTATGACTTCCTGGGCGTCGTGGCGGGCATCGTGGTCATCATCGCGTGTGTCGTGCTGCTGACGGCGCTGATCTCCTGGATCATCCGCGACAGCCGCGATTCGTTCGCGTCGCTCTGGAAGATCCTCGATGACGCGCTCATCGTGCCGCAATAAAGGCAGTTTACCCGCGCGGGGCATTGCGCCCTGCGCGGGGCTTTGTGTTTTGGCGAAACGCAATGGACCGGATCGAATCACTGGGGAGTGGATCACATGAGGGTCTCCTGGGCGGAACTGTATCGGGACATCGGCGACTGTCGGAGGTGCAAGCTCTGTGAAGGTCGGACGAACGTGGTGCCGGGCGAGGGGGATCCCCACGCCGACCTCATGTTCATCGGAGAGGGCCCCGGCCAGGAGGAGGACCGCCAGGGGCGCCCGTTCGTGGGGCGCTCGGGAGAGCTGCTGACGCGGATGATCCAGGCCATCGGCATGGAGCGCACGGAGGTATACATCTGCAACGTGGTCAAGTGCCGCCCGCCGAAGAACCGCGATCCCGAGCCGGACGAGGCGGCGGCCTGCCGCAACTACCTGCGCGCGCAGTTCGCGCTGGTTCGGCCACGCGTGGTGGTGCTGCTGGGCAGAGTGGCCTGCCTGCACACGCTGAACGAGCAGGTGTCCATCACCCGCGAGCACGGGCAGTGGTACGAGCGCAAGGGGGTGTGGTTCATGCCCACGTTCCATCCCTCCGCGCTGCTGCGCGATCCGTCCAAGAAGCGGGACGCGTGGGAGGATTTCCAAAAGGTGCGGCAAAAGCTGACAGAGCTTTCGGAGGCATAGGGGATGGACCGGTTTCGCGCAGAACTCAGGGATTTCATCGACAGTGGCTTTGACGGCATGGGGGACGCGCTGGTCTTCGGCGAAGGTGTGCCCGGCGCACGGGTGATGCTGATCGGCGAGGCACCTGGGGAACAGGAGACGCGGTTCGGCAGGCCGTTCGTCGGCAAGGCAGGCAAAAACCTCGACGAGTTTCTGACCGTCGCCGGTCTGGACCGGGCACAGCTCTATGTGACCAATGTCGTGAAGCTCCGGCCGACGAAGCTATCGAAGGCCGGACGGACGGTGAACCGCCCGCCCACCCGGGACGAGATCGAGCGGTTCCTGCCATGGCTGCTGCGCGAGATATCGATCGTTGCGCCGGCGTGCATCGTGACGCTGGGCAATGTGCCGCTCATGGCGCTGACCGACCGGCACACGGTCATCGGCGACGTACACGGGCGGCTGATCCACCGCGACGGACGGACGCTGTATCCGATGTACCATCCGGCTTCCGTCATCTACAACCCGTCGCTCAGGCCGGTCTATGTCGAAGACATCAGACGGTTCGGCGCCTGGCTGCGGGGGGAAATGCCCAATGCATGATACAGGATCTCCGTATCATGCGCATGATGACAGGAATCACCGTGCGAATGATGGAAGCCTTACATAAATAATTAAGTTTATTATAAGAGAACAATAGGCTTGAAATGAAACAAAAAAAGATGTATCATAGATATGCAGAGCGGGATCGGCGCACCTTTCCCGCAACATCACAGCGAGGAGTCGGAGCCCATGAAAGCCGTCAACATCAAGCTTAGCCTGGCTGAGAACGTCAAGACCTTTGTCAACATCGCGAACCGCTATCCCTTCGACATCGACCTGCGCGTCGGCCGCCATGTGGTGGACGGCAAGTCCATCCTGGGCATCTTCAGCCTGGACCTGTCCAAGCCGATCACCCTGGAAGTGTACGCGGATCACTGCGACGATCTGATGGAGGAGCTCAAGCCGTTCATCATCGGTTGAGGCATCTCAGCAAAGCCTCTCTTTGAAAGGCACCGTGATCGGAGGATCATGACACCTCGGATCGGTCAGGCCCTTTCGGGCGAGGCAGCGTAAGAATGACCATGCGGGCGTGGAAACGCGCCTGCATGGTCATATCTTTTGCTCGATCCGTCGCCGACGGGGCGTCACGCAGGCAGGTCCGAGCCTTGGGCGTCTGCCCTTTCGGGAACAGCCGGTTCACAGGTTTCCGCGCAGGCGATCCAGCACGATGCCGAGCGCTTCGCGTATCATGTAGTGGGGCTTGGTAAAGCCGGTGTAGATGGCGGCGATGCCGTGTGCGTTCGTCAGTCCGACTTTTTTGGCGATGTGCGTGGCGCGCCATACATGGTAGTTGTTCGTGATGATACCGGTGGGGGCGTCCGGGCTGCGCATGAGGCTGAGAGAGTTGCGCAGGTTCTCCACGGTCGAGGTGGACCGGTCCTCCATGACGATGCGACCGGCGTCCACGCCGCGCTTGACGAGCTCGTCACGGATGCATTGCGCCTCGCTCATGGGCTCATCCGGGCCCTGTCCGCCGGATGCGATGATCGTGGCGTCCGGATGGTCGTCGATGATGGACATCACGCAGTTGAGGCGGCGGGTGAGCGCGGGGCTTGGCCTGTCCGGATCCACCCGGGCGCCCAGCACGATGAGATATTCCATGCCCGCCGGGGCGGTGGCATGCAGTCCGGAGATCACGAGGCACTCCAGCGCCAGGACGGCGCACACCCCGATGCAGAGCGCGCATCTCCAGGCGATGTGCACCCAGCGGGGGATCGCGCGGCAACCGGACAGCAGCCCCGCCGCGATGAGCACCAGGCCGATGGCGATCCACATGCCGCTCATGCTCAGCCCCAGCCGCGATGCGCGCCAGATCACGAAATAGTAGGCGATACTCAGGATGCCCAGCACGATGTATACGATCTTGAGCTTGTTTTTCATGGGTCTCTCCTATTTTCGAATGATGTGGATCGTACAGGACACGTCGCCCGTGTAATTGCGGTCAGCGTCGAATTCGTCCAGAGACGCGCAGATGAAGGCCGTGAGCCAGATGTCCTGTACACGCTTGATCTGGCTGCCGCAGGTGAGCTTGATGGAGGTCATCAGCGTGTCCGACTTCATCTTTTTGATGTGCGAGTAGAACTGGTGCGGCTCTCTGTGATAGTCGTCGTAGAGCCAGCATTCGATGTACTCGGTGTGCCTGATGTGCTGGGGCGAGAGCATCGTGTATTTGATCTCGCTGCCATCATCCAGCGTATAGCGCAGCGTATAGCCGATCCTGCAGCCGCCTGAAGCCGGGAACGCGGTCCAGGCCTTGCCGAAGATGTCGCCGAAGAAATCGCCGGGGAGCTCTTCCAGGTCGGAGGCGATGACCTCGAAGCTGCCGATATCCTCGCCCTTTTTCCATTTGGCCGCATAGGTGTCGCCCATGCGCACGCGCGGAGAGTAGCTCTTGCCCTTGGGCCGGTAAAAAGAGACCCTGTCTGGCAATCCCTCCGGCCTGGGCGTGGCGATGGGCTGAGCCGTCGGCGCGGGGGAGGGCGAAGGCGTCGCCGTCTCCAGGATCTCCGCAGGCGCCGTCGATGAAGCTGTTGAGGCGGGCGCGGGTTGCCTTGCGTCATCAGCCGCCCGCCTGCCGCGCCCGGCTGACAGGAGCAGCGCCGCGGTCACGGCGGCTGCGACGACGGCGGCCGCTGCGATGATCATCAGGCGGCGCCTGCGGGCGCGCAGCTGGCGGGCCCTGCGGGATGCGCGGGATCGATGGTATTGTGACATGATGCCTCCTGAATGGTGCGGCGGTCCGTTTTCACACCATTTTTATTGCAAAAAGCGTCGGATGACATTATAATATAAAACAGCGTTAAATGCAAGCGGGCTGCGACCGGCGGCCCGGATATATACGGAGGCTCAGCATGGGCAAGAGGGTTACAGATTCAAAGAAGGCGCGCAGGAAGCGCAAAGCCAGGCGGCTCATGATCCGGCGGCGCGTCGCTGTGGCGTTCGCCGCAGGCGCGGTGTTGCTGGCGGTGCTCGCCATCGCGTCCGCACCGAGCCTCAGGCTGCCGATCTGGCTGGCAGCCTCCTTCGCGATGATCGGACACGCGCTGCTGCTCGCGCGGAAAAAAGCGCTGTCAACGGCGATCTACGCGCTTACCGCGCTTTTGTGCCTTGCGATCGTCGTCTGCGGCTTCTTATTCAAGGGCTATGTGTTCGCGGACGGCCGTTACGTCCCCTCATCCACGCTGGCGACGACGCTTCGCGTCACGGACAGCTGGCCGGGCGACATCCGGTCGATGCAGCAGCTGCAGAAGCTGGACATGCGCGATTCCACCGTGACGGATTTTTCGCCCATCGCGTCGCTCGGGTCGCTTCGGGAGGTGGACCTGCGCGGCAACGCCGCGTTCACCCGGGACGACTACGATGCGCTGACGTCGGCTCTGCCGGGATGCGAGATCCTCTGGAGCAACTCCGCGGGCGACGCGGGCGCGGAGGGCGGCCCGGCGCAGGTGGATCTCGCGCAGACAGATGCGACGCCGGAGGAGCTGCAGGCGCTGACGGAGGCGGATCCGGACGGGCAGATCGACGATGAGGTGTCGCTGATGGGTCGGCGCATCGCGCCGGACGCGACGGCGATCGATCTGCGCGGCGCGATGGATATCGACCCGGATGAGATCCACAGCGCACTGGCCAGGCTGAGCGCCGTCGAGACGGTGGATCTGCGCGGCACGCCGCTGCCGGTCGAGACCATCGCCGCGCTCGCCGGGGCCGATCCGGACGTGCGCTTCCAGTGCAGCTGTGACGTGCCTGGCGGCAGCATGACCACCGAGGACGAGTTGCCCGTCGTGCCGGCAGTTGGTTTCGAGCAGCTGAAGGCGTGGATGGGCTTTATGGACTACATGCCCAACCTCAAGCGGATGGACGCGAGGGCGGTCCAACTGTCGGAGGATCAGGTCGCGCAGCTTCAGGCGGACGTGCACAGCCGGAAGCTCATCTACAATTTCACTGCCTTCGGGCGGCCCGTGTCGACGCTTGAGACGGAGCTCAACCTGGACGGGATCCAGATGACGGGCGTCGAAGAGGTGGAGCGCTGTATAAACGCCATGCCGGATCTGGCCAGGGTCTCCATGCTCAAGTGCGGCCTCTCCTACGACCAGATGGCGGGCCTGTGCGACCGGCATCCGGAGATCAAATTCGTCTGGTGGATCTCCTTTGGCAAGTACAAGCTGCGCACGGACGCGACAGCCTTCACCACCGGCCTTTACGACAACAACAAGTACAACTACACGTCGGCGACGTTTGCGCCCCTGCAGTATTGCACGGATCTCATGATGCTGGACATCGGCCACTGCAAGATGACCGGTATAGAGGGACTGGCGAAGCTCAAGAAGCTCCGGGTGCTGATACTCGCGGACAACAAGATCTCCGATCTTTCGCCGCTTCAGGATCTTCAGGACCTGGAGTACGTGGAGATATTCCTGAACAAGGTCTCCGACTTTTCTCCGCTGGCGAACAAGGAAAAGCTCGTCGATCTGAATATCTATTACAATCCCGTCGGCGACATCACGCCGCTGTGCCAGATCAAATCTCTCAAGCGGCTGTGGATCGGCAAGTGCGGCCTGTCCAACGGTCAGATCGGCAAGCTGCGCAAGGCGCTGCCCGACTGCAAGATCGTCGCCAAGGGCAGCAGCTCCACCGGCAACGGCTGGCGCGATCACAAGCATTACAGGGTCATCAAGGCGATGTACAAGCAGGGGAAGTATATCCCGTTCAGCTGATCGCCGTCCGGATCTGTCGGAGTTTTAACAGCGGGCAGCGGGTAAAATTTCAAAATGGTATTTACAAAACCATGGGCATGTGTTATAATAGCTTCTGTCGTCGACAGATGGGGCATTAGCTCAGTTGGCTAGAGCGCTACACTGGCAGTGTAGAGGTCAGGGGTTCGAGTCCCCTATGCTCCACCACCTCGGGAGATCGGGTTTGATACAAGCCTGATCTCCTGTTTTGTTTTTATGCTGTTTCTCTCGTGCTCAACGCAGTCTGCCGGGTAGGGGCCTGTTCCTGCGCTATTCGGTGGTATCGAATGACAAGTGGGGCCGATCCGGCGTCCAGTTTCTTTGACATCTGCGTCCATCCATGACAGGATCGGGCAACCAGGTGTGTGGGGGATTGCGCGCCCCGCAGGGACACCATTCATGGTGTCCGACGAGGCAAACAGGCGCGAGGGAGGAAGCGCTTCACGGCGCGATGGGCAAGGCAGAAAAGCGGTCCTGTAAGATACGATCGGCAGACAGGCGCGCTTCGAAGGACGTGAGGATCATGACCCGGACTGTCGATCCGTTGCCGTGTGCCGGATCGAGTGCCCACCGATTCGAACGCCTGACGGGATCACAGCGGCAGCATCGTTCAAAGGGCAAAACATGAGAAAAAAGACCGCCCCGATGGCATGATCGCATTCCCATCGGGGCAATTCTCAGAACAGAGAGACGACCTCTGCCTCAGCAACATACGGAAACCGTATACTGTACGTGCTATAAGACAGCGGACCGCCTCTTGCCATGCACAAAACGCGCCTTATTCGTAGCGGATGAGGGCCTGAGCGGCGTTCAGGCTTTCATAGACGCCGGCTGCCGCCAGGCCGAACAGCGCCGCGCCGTAGGCGGCCTCCTCGGTGTGCGCGGGGATCTGCATCTTCAAACCGAAGCGTTTTTCAAACACGCGGCGCAGGGCGAGGTTGCGGCGCAGGCCGTTGCCGCTGCCGATCAGCTGCGTCGGCAGGGCGACCTCGGCCTTCAGGATCCGGTCGTAGAGGTCCATGATCTCACCGGCGATGCCGTTGAGGGTCGCGTTGATGAGGTGCGCGGCGTCGAAGTTGCTGTTGCTGATGCCGGTATAGCCGCCCCGCAGGCTGCCCTGGCGGCGCGTGCCGCTGAAACGCGTGTCCGCGGTCCACGGCTCCGCGATGTCAAGGTTCTCCAGCGCGATCCGGTTGATGGCCTCATAGAGCGGACCCCCTTCGTAGCCGGAGAGCGCCGCGATGTCCCGAATGAACTTCTCCAGCAGCGCATACGCGCGCCCGCCGCATAGCGTGGAGCCCACGAGGATGAACTTTTTATCGCCCATGGGCCGCATCTCCAGATCCTGAAGGGGGACCGGCGTAAAGCCCTGCATGGAGACCTGGCCGCCGGTGCCCATGTTGACCAGCACGCTGGCGTCGGGTTCGCGGACGGACCCGATGAAGCTGGCCTGGTTGTCGCCGATCGCGCAGGATACGGGGATGCCGTCGGCCGTCGTTCCGACGGTGACGCACGCGTCGGTCACCTCAGGGAGATAGGAAAGATCCATGCCGCAGGCGGCGATCTCCCGATCCATCCAACGGGCGTTGACGGGATCGAACAGGCCCCAGCTGGCGGCGCCGGAGGTATGCATCAGGGGCTCCGTGCGACCGGTCAGCTTCATGGCGATGTAATCGAAGATGGTGCACATCCTGACCGCGTCCTTCGGGATGGCGCCGTTCAGCGTCATCCAGTAATGCGTCGTCATGCCGAAGCCGGTGGACATCCCATAGCCGGTCAGCTCCTTCAGGCGGGAGACATAGGTGCCGCCTTCCAACGGCAGATCGCCGCGGCTGTCCTGCCAGGTGTACAGGGGGCTGACTGCCGTGCCGGCGGCGTCGATATAGACGATCCCGTGCATCTGCCCGTCGATCCCGATGGCGCAGATCGGGCCGTGGGCCGCCTTCAATTCGTCGACCAGCGCGAGCGCTTTCCCGATGATGGCGTTCGCGTCCTGCAGCTTTCCGCCGGGGATGTCGCCCGGTAGGTCCGTGCCGTTGGAGATGGTGCGCGCCTCCCGGATCGCGCCGGTGGCGCTGTCGATCACCACGGCCGATAGGGTGGTGGTGCCGATGTCCAGTCCGATTGCATTCATGCTGATCCAGCCTTTCCGTTTTGTTAAATATCCCGTGTACAGGTCAAGTGGACGAAGCGATGGCGTCACCAGAGATTCGTGCGGATCACGCGCTCGGCGAAGATCGCGGCGCGCCGGCTCCAGGCGTCGGCGTCCCTGGGCTCATAGACGGTCTGCGGGAAGGTGTTCGCGGACACGCGGCGCATGGACGCCTTGTCCTTCAGCTCGCCGCAGGCGTACGCCTGCAGGAGCAGGTTGCCCACGCCGCTTCCCTCGTACACGCCGGTATACACCCTGTAGCCGCAGGCGTTGGCGGTGTATTGGGCGATCAGGCGGTTCTTGCTGCCGCCGCCCAGCATGTAGATCCGGTCGATCCTTCGATCCGCCGCCTTCAGCAGCGCCCCCAGATAGCGGTGGAATTCAAGAGCCATGCTGCGGTAGACGACCCCGGCGATCAAAGGCACGTCTCCGGGATCCACGTCTGCGCCGAAATCCCGCTTCAGCGCCGCCGCGATGGCAGCGGGCATGTCCGCGGCATCGAAGAAATCCTGCCCGTTGATATCGATGGAGAGGTCGTTCTCCCCGGCGGCCTCGGCCATGTCGACGATCTCCTCATAGGAATACCGGCCCCAGCGCTGCTTGCACTGTTCGATGATCCAGGTGCCGGTCATGTTGCGCTTGAACATGTTCTTGCCGAAGGGCACGCTCGAGTTGTTGAAGTTGTTCTCAAAGGCGATGTCGTTGATCACCGGCGCGTCGGTCTCGAAGCCCATGAGCGCCCAGGTGCCGCAGCTGATGAAGCACCAGTCTCGGCCGTCGTCCGGCACCGCGGTCAGAGCGCAGGCGGTGTCGTGGGTGCAGCTGGTCACGATGGGCACGGGGCCTTCCAGCCCCGCCGCCTTCAGGATGGCGGGATCGACGTCGCCGATGCGGGTGCCGGGCGATACGACGCGGGTGCACAGCCCCCTGGGCAGGCCGAAGCGCTCGAAGACCTCGGCGTCCCAGGCGTCCCGGCGGAAATCGTACAGGCGCCCGAAGGTCGGCATGGACCTTTCGCAGCAGGCCTCCGCACCGAGGAGATAATGCATCGCGTCCGCGATGAACAGCATCCCTCTGGGATCGTCGAGCGAGGGATCGTCATCCAGCTTCATGCGCAGCAGGATGCTCAGCGGGTCGCAGGGCATGCGCTGGTTGCCGTTCCGCTCATAGAGCGCCCGCGTGCCGAACAGCGCCTCGATCATGGAGTGCGTGCCCTCGACCGTGTTCATGGCGCGATAGGAGGGGGGCAGGTGGTTCAGGTTGCCGTCCCGGTTCAGGACAGAGAAGTCGCCGCCCCACGAGCATACGCTGATGCTGTCCAGGTGCGGACCGTACTTTTCGGCGTAGAGCGAGAGGGCGTGCTGGATCTCCTCGTTGAAGCGATAGAGATTGCGGTAATCCCTGCCGTGTATGCGCGTGAACTGGGTGCGGAACCGGTAGATCAGGTCCATCTTCAATATGTCACCTTCGAGATGGCCGGCGATGGCCCGGCCGCTCTCCGAGCCCATGTCAATCGCAAGGTGCATACCCATAGGATCGGCCTCCTTTCGCGCGGGGCGAGGCCCGCGGTTTTGATCCGGATCAGACGGTGGCCCGCTCGATCAGCTGCACATCGAGCACCTGGTCTTCTACCGGCTCGCCGTCCAGCATGCGGATGATCGAATCCGCGGCCAGCGCGCCGAAGCGGCGGTACTGCTGGCGGACCGTGGTGAGTGCCGGCGTGATGTGCTCGCTCGCGGGGATGTCGTCCATGCCCAGCAGAGCGATATCGCCGGGCACCGCCACATGGACTTCGTTCAGGTATTGCACGCCTCCGATGGCGATGATGTCGGAGGTATAGAAGATCGAATCGAAGCGGATGCCGGAGCGCAGGATCTGCCGGGTGACCTGGCGTCCGCCGTCGTAGGTCACGTGATCCACATGGAAGACGCTCCGCGGGTCGAAGGCCAGGCCGTGCGCGGCGAGCGCGCTCTGAAAGCCCAGCAGGCGCTGCTTCTGCGTCTCCAGGTCATCTTCATAGAGCACGATCGCGGGCGCCCGACGCCCGGCGTCCAGCAGGCGGTCGCCGGCCAGCCGGCCGCCCGAGAAGTTGTCGCTGCCGATAAAGCAGCTGCCGCGCTCCATGGCTTCGGGCGGTGGCTTGCGGTCGACGTAGATGATCGGCAGGTCCTCCATCATCGTCTTCGTCCGCTTGCCGCCAACGTAGATGATGCCGGAGAATCGCAGCCGGCCGAGTATGCCAAGAGCGCGTTTTTCAGCCTCTTCGTTTTCAAACGTATCGAAGAGGATCGCGGTGTAGCCGCGGCGGAACAGGTCGCGCTCGATCTGCTGCACGATGCCCCCGAAGTAATCGCTGGTGACGTCGCTCACGATCACGCCGATCGCCTTCACCCGATCCTCCCGCAGGCTCTTCGCCAGAAGATTCGGTCGATAGTCATAGCGGTCGATCACATCGCGCACGCGCCGCTCCGTCTCCTTCGAGAAGCGCCCGTTCCCGTTGATCACGCGGGAAACGGTGGCCACGGAGGTATTCGCCAGGCGCGCGATCTCTCTGATCGAGAACTTCTCGTCGTTCACCGCGGATCCCTCCTCCGAAGCTGTGATGCGTTCCGTGATGTTCCGACAATACTATAGCACAGGGGAGCAAAGTCCGTCAACACATTCGCGCGGCGCGATCCACGGGCGGCGCGGAGATCGGCGGGGGGGGCGACATCCGCGCTCATGCCGATCCGGCGCTTCGGCGCAGACCGGGGACTCGGGAGCCAGGAATGTGGCACGATGCGCGACCGGTGAATGGCAAACCTTAATAAAGGGGAAAAACAGACAAATTTTTTATGGCGTTATTGACATTATGGCGAGAATGGTTTAAAATGGAACCGTCCTGTAGAGTAAACGATTACCCATCCACAGCGCCGCGATCCGGCGGTCCCTTACGATCTATCGGCATAGTGAAGGACTATGGCTGAAAGATAAATAATTAGCGAAGGAGTCACCATTATGAAGAAACTGCTTACACTGCTCCTGGTCGTCGCAATGATCTCCAGCATCGCCTGCGCGGCGCTGGCCGAGGGCTACCAAGTCCTGAACGGCTTCGATCCCGCGAACTTCAAGAGCGAGAAGGATCCCTCTGAGTTCAAGATGGCCGTCGTCGTGAAGGGCGTGGCCGACTGGTTCTCCCGCCTGGAGGAAGGCGTGACCGAGTTTGCCGAGAAGTACGGCGTGGACGCACACGTTGAGTTCCCCGCCACCACCGACGCCGCCTCCCAGCTGGAGATCATCGACCAGCTGAAGACCCAGGGCTATGACGCCATCATCGTGGTGCCGAACGACTCCGCCGCGCTGGAGAACACCTTCGCGGACGCCATGGAGAAGGGCATCGTCGTCGTCGGCCACGAGGCTTCCAACCTGAAGAACTGCCTGTATGACACCGAGGCCTTCAACGCCCAGACCAACGCCGTTGCCAAGGCTGACGCGCTGATCGAGGCCACCGGCGGCGAGGGCAAGTACGCCATCATGGTCGGCTACACCACCGCCATCACCCACATGGACTACGCCACCCGCGAGGTCGAGTACCTGAAGGAGGTCGCCCCGGGCCTGGAGCTGATCAACGATGGCGCCATCCCCACCTGCGAGTCCAAGGAATCCACCACCACCGCTTACGAGCAGGCCAAGCAGGTTCTGAAGGCCAATCCCGACCTGAAGGGCTTTGTCTGCCACTGCTCCACCGACGCGGCGGGCGTCTCCCAGGCTGTTGAAGAGATGGGCCTCGAGGGCCAGGTCATGATCATCGGCGCCGGCGTTCCCTCCGTGTACGCTGAGCAGCTGAAGGACGGCCTGATCTACTGCGTCACCACCTGGGATCCCAAACTGTCCGGCTACGTTGCCTGCCTGACCGCCTACAAAGTCCTGATCGGCGAGCCCGTGGGCGACGGCACCGACCTGTCTGACGGCGGCGCGGCTCCCGGCTACGAGTCCGTCAAGCTGGTCCTGGACGACGGCAACAACTGCCTGCTGGGCAGCGCGCCCTGCGTTGGCACCGGCGAGAACGTCGACGAACTGTTCTGATCCCGGGACAGCCGGAGACATTGCATTGGTTTAATATGGATTAGACCTGAGGCGCTGCCGAGCGGCTTTCCCCTTGGCAGCGTTTTATTCAATTCTGTACGCCAATCGATCATGACTCCCATTTTTAGAGGAGAGGGGAGGAACAACTGTTGTCTGAGTATATTCTGGACTGCAAAGGCGTATGCAAATCGTTCGGAGGCGTACACGCCCTGCAGAATGTCGACCTGAGGGTCAAGCGGGGTGAGGTGCATTGCCTGGCCGGCGAGAACGGCTGCGGCAAGTCCACCATCATCAAGGCGATCTCGGGTTTCCAGCCACAGGATTCGGGCACCATCGAATTCGACGGCACGGTCTATCAGTCGCTCTCGCCGTCTGTCTCCATCGATCAGGGCATCCAGGTCATCTATCAGGATATGTCCGTCTTCCCGAACCTGACCGTGCAGGAGAACCTGGCGATCAACACCGTGATATCCAACAAGCAGAAGATCTACAACCACAAGCAGCAGAGGGAGATCGCAAAGAAGGTCATGGCGACGCTGGACCTGGATCTCGATCTGGACGATGTGGTCGAGACGCTGCCGGTCGCGGCCAAGCAGCTGATCGCCATCGCGCGCGCGCTGTACGCCAAGGCGAAGTTCCTGATCCTGGACGAGCCCACGACGGCGCTGACCCGCAAGGAGGTCGACCGCCTGTTTGAGATCATTCGTGATCTGAAGGCCAAGGGACTCTCCATACTGTTCGTGTCCCACAAGCTGGACGAGATGTACGAGATCTCCGACAGCATCACCATCATGCGCTCCGGCCAGGCGGTGTACACCGGGCCCATGGCGACGCTGAGCGAAGAGGATTTCACCCACTACATGACCGGCCGCGACTTCGACGACGTGGACAACAAGCACGCCGAGGAGCGCATCCAGTACGACGCACAGCCGGCCATCGAGCTGAAAGACCTGTCCGGCCCCGGCTTCGCGGGCGTGTCCTTCAAGGTCCAGCCCGGCGAGATCGTGGGCATCACCGGCCAGCTGGGTTCCGGTCGCTCGGAATTGTGCAACACGCTCTTCGGCATCGAAAAGGCGACGGGCGGCAGTATCACCTGCGCGGGCAAACAGGTGACCATCTCCTCGGTCAAGGACGCGACGAAGAACGGCATCGCGCTGGTCCCCGAAGACCGTCTGACAGAGGGCCTGTTCCTGCCGGTGTCCATCATGGAGAACATCACCCTGGTCAACTTCGACAAGTTCACCAAGGGCGTGACGCTGGATTCCGCCAGCCAGATCGCGAACTCCTCCGAATGGGTCAAGGATATCCATGTCAAGACCGACGACCATCTGCTGCCCGTACAGACGCTCTCGGGCGGCAACCAGCAGAAGGTGGTCCTGGCCAAGTGGCTGTCCACGGATCCGAAGATCCTGATCCTCAACGGTCCGACGGTCGGCGTCGACATCGGCGCGAAATACGATATTTACGCGCTGCTGCGCGACCTG
The DNA here is from genome assembly GCA_017430945.1 of Clostridia bacterium. Next base: position 26,898 of record JAFRMB010000006.1, read on the forward strand.
GCGAAGAAGGGCCTGGCGGTCCTCGTCGCCAGCGACGACCTGACCGAGGTCTCCAGGCTGTGCGACCGCACCGTCGTCATGCGCGGCGGCCTCATGACCGGCGAGATCGCGGGCAAGGATCTGACCGTCGAGAATCTGACCAAGGCGATCATGTGAGGAGGCGAAAAAGATGAACAAGAAAATGAAACGGCTCCTCGGCAGGAACGAGTTTTACGTCGCTGCCATCATAATCGTCCTCGCACTGATCATTCAGGTGATCTCTGGGCAGTTCATCGCGATCAACAATCTGGTCGACCTGGCGCGCGCCATCATCGTCAATGCGATCTACGCCCTGTGCGGCCTGCTCGCCTTCGTCTCCACCGGCGCGGACGTCTCCTTCCCGATGATCGCGGGCATGACCACCTACATCATATTCAAGGTGGCTGAGGTGACCAGCCTTCCGGCGTTCGTGCTGGTGATCATCGCGCTGATCATCGGCGCGCTGTGCGGCTGCATCAACGGCTTCTTTATCGTCAAATACCACTTCAACTCTCTGATCGTCACGCTGTCCACTTCCGCCATCTGCTACGGCATCGCCTTCGGCGCCCTGAAGGGCGTGCGCATCGATGTGCCCGGCGCGTTCAAGGCATTCTCCAAGTGGAACCTGTTCACCGTGCGAAGCAATATCACGGGCCTGGGCGCGAAGATGCACGGCGCCATACTGATCATGATCGTGCTGTACGTGCTGGCCTATCTGGTCCTGCGCCATACCATGGTCGGGCGTTCGATCTACGCCATCGGCGGCGACGAGATCTCCGCGCGCCGCGCCGGTATCCAGGTGGATAAGGTCCGCTTCGGCGTGTTCGTGGTCAACGGCATGATCGCCGTCATCGGCGGCCTGTGCTACGCCTGCATGTGTAAGAACTGCTCCCCCATGGAGTACTACGGCGGTGAGAACATCGTCATCGCGGCCATCGTTCTCGGCGGCGTCCGCCTGACCGGCGGCCACGGCACGCTGTTGGGTTGCCTGCTGGGCACGTTCCTGCTGTCGATGGTCTCCAACTCGCTGACGCTGATCGGCGTGTCCGTGTACTGGCAGAACGTGTTTATCGGCCTCATCATCGTCGGCGGCGCGTCCATCTCCGCGATCCAGGCAAAGCGCTCCCTGAAGGCCAGTAAGCAACTCGGAAAGGAGGCGGCGTAAAATGACGACGGCTAAAAAGTTTAAGATCAACAGCGACTTTTTCCGGATGCTGGTGATCCTGGTCGTGCTGGTCATCGCTGCGACCGTCACCTCCGGCTCCAACTTCTTCAGCGCGATCAGCTTCCAGACGATGGCAAAGCAGCTGACGGAATACGGCCTCATGTCCATCGCGCTCGCGATGGCGATGATCACCGGCGGCATCGACCTGTCCACCGTGTACATCGCCAACATGTGCGGCGCCATCGCGTCCCTGACCATCAGCGCCATCGCGCCCGAAGGGCAAGCCCTCGGCATCCTCTTTGCCTGCATCCTGGCCATCGGCATCGGCCTGTGCTGCGGCGCGCTGAACGGCTTCCTGGTCTCCGTGGTCGGCGTGCCGCCCATGCTGGCGACGCTGGGCACTTACGAGCTGTTCTCCGGCATCACCATCGTGCTCTCCAACGGCCAGTCGATCCAGGTCATCCCGGAATTCACCGTGTTCGCGACTCTGGAGATCCTGGGCATCCCGCTTCCGTTCATCGTGTTCGTGGTGATGGCGATCATCTTCTCGATCCTGCTGGGCAAGACTGCGTTTGGCCGCAGGGTGCACCTGGTCGGCGTCAACCCGAAGGCGGCGCGCTTCGCGGGCATCAACAATGAGAAGACCATCACGATGGCGTACACGCTGGGCGGCCTGCTGTGCGCGATCGCCGGACTGATCTCCCTGTCCCGCGTGTCCTCCGTCAAGGCGGACTTCGGCTCCTCCTACGTCATGATGACGATCCTGATCGCCGTTCTGGGCGGCTGCAACCCCGCGGGCGGCTGGGGCGAGATCCCCGGCGTCGCCACGGCGGTGCTGGTGCTTCAGGTCATTTCCCAGTGGCTGACCGCGGTGCCGTGGATCAACGGTTACTATCGCCAGGCGCTGTACGGCATCCTGCTGCTCGGCTTCATGACCTACAAGTACTATCGCGACAAGAACCTGAGAAGGCGCTGACATACGATGAAGCACAGCCGGCTTTGCGGCCGGCTGTGATCGGACCACAATGAGAAAGGACGATCTCAATGAAATACGGCATCTACTATTCCTACTGGGAGAAGGCATGGCGCGCGGACTACATCCCGTATGTGAAGAAGGTCAAGGACCTGGGCTTTGACATCCTGGAGGTCGGCTGCCATCACTTCCTGGACATGAGCGATGAATACCTGACCGCCTTGAAGAAAGAGGCTGAAGCCCAGGGCATCATCCTGACCGGCGGCTACGGCCCCGACAAGGCGCATGACATCGCGAATGCCGACCCGGCGGTGGTCAAGGTGGCTTTCGACAAGTACGAGGCGACCTTTAAAAAGATGAAGACCGCCGGCGTGAAGTGGCTTGGCGGCGGGCTCTACTCCTACTGGCCGGCCGATTACTCCAAGCCTCTGGACAAGGCCGGCGACCGCGCCCGCTCCATCGCGAACATTCGCACGCTGGGCGACATGGCGGCCGAGTACGACATCACGCTCGGCATGGAGGTCCTGAACCGCTTCGAGGGCTATATCCTGAACACCTGCGAAGAGGCGCTGGACTTCGTGACCAAGGTGGACCGCAAGAACGTCACCATCATGCTGGACACCTTCCACATGAACATCGAGGAGGATTCCTTCTACGACGCCGTGAAGCTGGCGGGCGACCGGCTCGGCCACCTGCACGTGGGCGAGGCCAACCGGCACTGCCCCTTCGCCGGCGGGCGCATGCCGTGGAAGGAGATCGGCGACGCGCTGCATGAGATCGGCTACAACGGCAATGTCGTTATGGAGCCGTTCGTCCTCGAAGGCGGCGAGGTCGGCCAGGATATTCGCGTGTGGCGCGACCTCTCCAACGGCGCGACCATGGAGAAGCTGGATCAGGACGCCGCGGACTCCGTGAAGTTCCTGCGCGGTCTGTGGGGCTGATCCGCCTGACGGACCGGGTGAAGGCCACCGGCACAGCCGGTGGCCTTCGATCTGTTGTGAAACAGAGAACCACCAGCTATGCTGGTGGGCGAAAAAGCTTAAGCTATGGACAAAAAGGGACCTCCTTCGTAAAATGACAACAGGTCTGCCAACCGAGTCAAGAAACGAAGGAGGAGAGTC
>JAFRMB010000041.1 GCA_017430945.1 Clostridia bacterium
CGCTACACATCGCATATCCGCCGCGTTTCCATATCCTTTTATATCTCTTCCATCGGCACGCGCTTGGCGAGCTGCCGGTTCTTGTACGCCTTTTCAGACGTGACATCCCGTATGATCCCGACCCATTCCGGGATATCCGGCGTTTCGTCTTCGCTCTGGAGCTCGATCTCCATGATCGCCCGGTCGCACCAGAATGGATAGATGTCGAACTCGAGCACATGTCCGTGATAGGGCACGCGATACCGGGTCTTGACGATCGGCGTACGGCTCGTGTCCCGCTGCAGGACGTACGCCGCATATGTCGCAAGGTCGATGCGCCCTTCGTCCTCCTCTGCGCTCAGCGCGCTCAAACGTCGCTTGAAGGTGCGGTGATACGTCACACGGCCGCCGGTGGTCACCTGCCTCACACGGCGCGTCTGACCGCCTTCCCCGTCTGTGAGATAGGTCTGGACGATGTCCCAGATCTCGCACCCGGGCTGCTCTGAGAGCAGCCTTGTGTCCGGATAGCGGATCAGATACTTCCTTTCGATCTCGCAATGCTTTCCGCTTGTCATATCGTCTCCCGTCAGACGCCGATCTCACGCAATTCCGCGTCGTCCGCATTCAGTCGAAGATCCCATGTGAGCTTCGTGATGACCGCGTAGCCCTCCTGCACCCTCAGCACATCGAAGTCCGGATCCTCCATCGGCTCCGGTATGCCCTTGGCGATGCGGTAGCATTCGCCCTGCTCGTCATGATCGACCGTGTATTCTGCCGATTCCAGAAACACCGGGGCGAGCTTTGCGGGCACCAGCCCCCGGATCTGCTCATAGGGCAATGTCGGCACGTTCAGATTATAGATGGCGCCGCGCTGCAATGGGTGCTTGACGACCCATCGCGCGACCCGCTCTGTCAGCCTCGCCGCGGCGCTGAAGTCGTATTCCTTATCCCAATCGGTGATACACAGCGATGTCGCGAGCGCGGAAGTACCGCACATCGAAGCTTCCATAGCGGCGCCGACGGTACCGGAATAAATGCAGGCGCCGCCCATGTTCATTCCCCGATTGATGCCGGATATCACGAGATCCACCGGATCATCGCGCGTCAGATAAAGCCCCATGCGCGCGCAGTCAGCCGGTGTGCCGTCCACCTGCCAGGCGCGCTCGGCATGCTGAAGGTCATACAGTCTCGGGTGCAGCGGCTTGTTCAGCGATGCGGAATGGCTGGCAGCCGACCGTTCGCGATCCGGCGCACAAACCGATACGCGGTGTCCTTCAGCCGCCAGCACCTCGCACATCGTCAAAAGGCCCGGTGAACGGATGCCGTCGTCATTGGTCAGCAGGATATGCATGCGCCAACAGCCCTCCGTCAGCCGTTCAAAGCAGCGTCGTTCGACCTTGCCGCTTCATTGTAGATCTTCACGATATCCTGAAGGATCTCGGGGTACCGGAAGCTATGGTGATACAGTATGTTCATCTCGCGGATCATGCTCAGATTCTCGATAGGCAAAACCGTCATCTTGCCCTTTTTGATCTCATCCAGGCAGACGCTTCTGGGCAGGATCGACACGCCGTAGTTGCGGCGGATCAGATCCTTGATGGTCGCGATGTTGTCAACCTCGAGCGTGATGTTGAAATCGTCTATGGCGATGTTCCGACTCGCCAAATGGGCGCGGAACAGGTTGCGCGTACCGGAGTTTGGCAACCGAAGGATCAGCCGCTCGCGCTTGAGTTCATCCAATGTGACGATGCTCTTTTTTGCCAGCTCGTTCTCGTTGGATACGGCGCACACCAGGAAGTCCGTGTCCAGCATGATGGAATTGATGGACGGATCCGTCACGGCACCTTCAACGATCGCGATATCGATCTTATAGGTCTTCAGCATTGCATAAAGATTGTTTATAGTGTCAGTCTGGATCGTAATGCTGACATTATCGTTCTGCTCGGCATATCGCGCAAGGACTTCCGTCACGATGTTGCTTTCCGATGTGTGCGTCACACCCACCCGCAGCCTGCTGATGCTGCGCTTCTGGTCGATCAAAGCCTGCTGAAGATTCTCATACAGCGAGACCACGCGCTCCGCATACTGTATCACGAGTTCACCCTCCGGCGTGGGCCGGATCTTCCCGCCGGATCGTACAAAAAGGGATATGTTCAGCTCCTTTTCGATCTGCTTGATATGCTGGCTGACTGCAGGCTGCGTCAACGCCAGCTGTTCCGCGGCCCGCGTATAGTTGCCGGTCTCGTATACTTTCAGAAGTGTCAACAGCTTGACATCTATCATGACGCCACCTCCTCAATAACCGATCTTTATTGTGCAATCAGAAACAATAACGTTCTCTTACATTCTTATCATATCACATTCGCAGAGTAAATGCAATAGTTCGCCCATTTTTTTCTTTATCGCGCATACATGTGTGCATCCGTATCGCCCGTTCGATCTGTACCGGTTCAATGCGTGTTTGGTCCGATACAGCTTCACTGATCCCTCCGGATCCATCCTCATCGCTGAAATACAGATCCCTGGAACGAATTGGACCGCCGTTTCGGCGGTCCAACGTATGATGTTCCCTTTGCATCTAGATCGACCGGGGTCCGCACGAACGATGTTGAACCCCCACCGCAGCAGTCACCGTCAGCCCTTTATAATATCGACCAGGCGGGTCATACCGGGGATGCAAGCCACGATCATGCAGACCAGCGTGTCAGGCCCCAGGTAACTGAGGTTGTACACAAGCGAATACTTCCACGCCGCCGCAGAGCCTGCGACATCTGAAAAGAATACCGCGCCGGACAGGCTTGCCATGAAATACCGGCCGACGGCGCCGAGCAGCACGGCTATAGGTAGCTTCCAGCGCTTGTCCACCGGGATCAGTGATGCCGCACAGCCAATGATCATCGCCCCGAACGCCAGTGGATAGTCCACCAGCAGCTGTATGGGATGGATGACATACGGGCTGGAAAGCAACTGGAGCAGGCCATAGGCGACGCCCACGAGCAGGCCCTGAACAGGTCCGCAAGCCAGCATGAACAGGATCAGCGGCAGCATACAGGCCGGCGTGATGGACCCTCCCTGGGGCATGCGATACAGCCGAATGCAGCTCAGTACGAACGCAATGGCGATGCACATAGCGCCCATAGCGATGCAGCGGCTGGTCCAGTTTGAATTCCTGGCACCCTTCGTCAGTGCAACAGCCATCACCAGCAGCAGTGCCACCACGACCCAGGTATACCACTTCTGCTCAAGCAGCTTGCTGATGATCACGGGCGTCTTTCCGGCCTCACTCTCGGGCTCTTCAGCTTGTTCGTCGGCATCAGCGGTCGCATCCGCAGCATCGGCGACGGTCTCAGCGGCATCGTTGGTCACCTCTGTTGCGTCGGCGCCCTCAGCCAGTACGGGCGTGAACACCGCGATCACGAGCAACAGGACGGTCAGCAGCACAGTCAACCTTTTCATCATCAGTCTCCTCCTTAGCATTTTTCCACTAAAGAAACCCGCGCGCGAATGATCGCACGCGGGAAACGGATGCCAAATGAATGATCGGCGTCCGCTTCCCTACGGTGGGATTATCCACTTCAGGTTCCAAGGGACCGGACGATCACGTCCATCTCAGCCGTTGCGGCGCCCCCAGCGGTAACTATATTTTATGTGTATGCGGCCTGCTTGTCAAGTGTCGTTTGTTTAAATCACGACCACTGTCTGCAGATCGATGCCCTTTCCGGCGATCACATGAAACAGCGATAAATAACAATCCTTATGGTTGTAATAATGACCGCAAAGCGGTTATAATATAGGCATGAATAGAATTATGCGTATATCTCCCCGTTGGCGGTGGCTGTTCGCCTGGGGGATCCAGATCGTTGAGATGCTACTGGTGTGTCTGATCGTTTCGGCCGCTTACGGCGTCCATCCGCCGGTGCTTTACACCGTATCGGCATGGATCGTCACGCCGTTATTCGGCGCCTATACCGCTTTTCGCGCGGTGCTGCGCGGACTTTCGAACTATGCGGCATGGATCGCTCCGCCTGCATGCATGTTTGCCGCACACTGCATCGTGTGGGGCTTCTCTCCGTCGCCCGGTCCTGCGCTGTTATGCGCTTTCGTTTCGCTGATCGGCGCGGCAACAGGCGAAGTACTCAAGCAGCGCAGGCAGAACAAGTGACATACGGTCCGCGTATGGTCCCTTCCCCCTCATCAGTTTCTGACCGGAGGATCCACATGAGTGAGTTCACCTCAGAGGCACTTCGCGCGTGGTTCAAGCGCGTTGAGCCATTTTATCCGGAGCTGTTCAACATCGCCCACGCCATCTGCGGCAACTATGAGCTGGCCGAGTATGCGCTGCGCTGTGCGATCGTAGATGTATGGTCCGACAACGCGGACGGCAGCATGGGGTTTCGAGAGAAACTGCGGACCACGCTCAAAGCTGAAGCGATCCAGGCGACGCTAGACGAAGAAAATGCCGATGCGGAATTCACATGGCCCGGCTTTACCGAGGACGACAGCGGCCCCATCCAGATGGCCTGCCGGGAGCGCATCGAGCTTCAACGCGCGCTTATGCTCAAATACGGTGTCGGGCTGCCCGTCAAGCGCATCGCGCAGATCATCGGCGTGTCCACATCCGAGGCCAGGACAGCACTCGACCGCTTCGAAGCCCGTTGCCGTCGCAGTCTGCCTGCCCAGGAGAGCGGTCGCTACAGCGCTCTCATCACCCAGGCCTCACGCCGGCAGCTCGCCGGCAGATCAAATATCCCGCACCCTGCCAGCGTCTACCGGGCCTTTCAGGCGGAAGTATCCGGACTTCAGGTCAGCGAACATCGCGTTTCGAAGCTCATCTACCGCATGCTGGCGCTCGTGATGGCTCTGGTCTGTGCCGGACTGTTCTGGCTGTTCGCGGTGCTCATGCAAGCGCCGGCATCGGACAGTGAACCGACCGCAGTCTCTTCTTCAGCATCTCCATCTGACGGATCGCGATCGATCGAGACCACGTATCAAACCGAAGCTTCGGCTCGCTGACTTCGGCTGTCCTTTCACGTCAGAGTCCGGAAAAGTGATCAGCCTTCCGCGATCGGGAGGCTGATGGCGGGAAGGTTCAAGGGAATGTATGCTCGATCCATGAAAAACCGATGGGCGGATCTTTCGATCCGCCCATCGTCGCTTTACAGATCATGTACGCTCTCAGCGGAAGCCCTTGAGGAGCGCATCCGTGTCATTCGCGTCAGCACCCTCCAGCAGCAGGTCATCGCCGCCATCGTTCATCAGACAGAACTTATAGCTCTCCTTGAATTTGAGCCGCAGTGTGACCTCTTCGCCGTCATCACGGTAGGTCACGGTCATGCCCTCCATCAGACTGCCGGTATAGTCGCCGATGCGATAGACGCCGTCGCCGTCGCTGTAATACTCTACGGTCCTGTCCTCGGTGTTCACCAACCAATAAGTGCGAACATCCCCGGTCCGGCGATTATATGCGTACCTGGGTTCGGGATCGACATAAGCGCTGTCATCCTCCGCTTCATCATCTTCCGACTCGTCCGCTTCCTCCTCAGGCTCGACGACTACGGTATACAGGCCGCTGTGTTCCGGTGCGCAGACCGCCGGCCAGGTGTCCGTCCCGGTCTCGAACGCCACAGGCTCGATCAGGACAGCCTCTTCATCCTCAAGAAGCTCGTCGTCCGACACGAACATGAGCAGAGCGTTTTCCGGTACCTCTTCATCCTTCTCGAGCGGCATGAGCTTCAGGACGTCTGTTTCGAGGATCGACAGTACAGGATAGCTGTATGGCTCGTCCTCATCGTCAAAATCATCTTCGTCGGTCTCATCCTCACTGTCGTCTTCAGATCCGGCCCCTTCATCCTCTTCGTCGCTAATCAGGAATTCGTCGTCGATGTCTGTGTCCTCATCCGGCTCATCCGTCCAATCATCCTCGTCCTCATCGCCGATCTCAATGTCGTCATCCTCTTCATCGCCCAGATCGAAGTGATCATAGCTCTCCGCTTCGACTTCGACGCGATAAGTCGGAACGACGGTCTCGTAGAGCTCGAGTGCCTTTTCTTCCCGTTCAGTGATCGAATCATCGGCGATCTGGCGGATGCAGAAATCGTAGACGTCCACATTGACGACCGGTTCATTGATCTCCAGATCACCCTGTTCGGCAACGCTGTCGCCTTCGCCCGCCGCGGCATAATCGCCGTATACATCCGTCGACCCGACGAATTCGTCTTCATTGCCATAGTACATGTCGTCCGTCGCAACGCTGACATCATCCGGGGCGTTTGCTTCCCCGTCCTTACGATTGGCCGGGAGCAGTGGCGTAAGATCGAGCTGCTCCGTCAATTCGCTCAGCTTCAATGTCAGTGCAGCGTTCTCAATCACATAGGACAGTTCGCTGTAACCGTTCTCGATCATGTCCATCGCAAGCTCAGGCGTCACCCGCAGATGCAGATCCTCAAACTTCTCGCGGCTCTCGTCTTCCTCCAGATGCAGCTTTTCCCCGGTGCTCTCATCTACCATGGAATAGGGCTTGATGATCAATCTCTTCTGCGTCTCGTCGATGTCCTCTTCCGACTGCGCGAATGGCCTGCCTTCGTCTTCCTCGTTGAATACGATGGTCCCGTAGCCTTCGCCGCCCATGATCAACGAACCACCTTCATCGCCATCCGTGTCGTCATCGAAATCATCGTCCTCGTCGCCCTCGCCGTCTTCATCCTCCTCGCTCTCGTCATCAAAGTCGTCGCCCTCGCCATCCGAGAAGGATGATCCGCTTCTGCCGCTCGAGAATGAACCACCGCCGGAGGTATAGCTTCCCCCGCTGGCCACTTTGATGATCCGGAACGTCGCCGTGCGTGTGCCCGAATAGTTGCCGATACCGGTGATGGTCACCTTAGCCGTTCCGGGCTGTACGTTGTTCTCGAACGTTGCGGTGTAGTCGCGGTTTTTCACCAACGTGCGGCTGATCTTCTGCGCATTCGTATAGGTGAGCACCAGCGCGGGCTCCACCTTTGCACCGGTATACTTCTGTATGGCGATGTTGGCAAGCTTCACATCGGTCGTAAGCGGCGTAGGCGTGGACGCCTGGATCGACTTGGTGGTGATGCTGAAGCTCGGCGTCTGGTCGACCACGATCTCATAGTTGACGTAATCGATCTTGACGAAGTTGCCGTTCGTATCCGCGATTCCGGTCGTGAGCGTACCGGGATTGAACTTGTAGGCGCCGACATTTTCGCCGCTGTTTCGGCCCAGCTTTCCGGTTATCGCGTCGCCTGAGAGCAGACCGGAGACAGACGCCTTGTAGGTCGGATCCTTGGTCCCAAAGATCTTGCTCTGGCCCGTCCTCGGGGTGACGTTCAGCGGCTTCGGCTTGATCCTCGCGGAAACCGTGAACGTATAGGTCCCGCTGTAATCAAATGTATTGCTGCTTCGATCCGTCACCTTCACCGTGATCGTCACCTTGCGGTTCCCGGCATTGTAGTTGTCGAAGGTCGCCGACAGCGAGGTGTATTTCAGTCTGTCACCGCTGGCCAGCCCGGAAGGCTGCAGATCGGCCGTCGTGAGCGAAATGCCCTGCTGCTTCTCTTTGCCGTTTTCATCGATGACCGTCTTATACCCGGTATACACGTTGCGCGTCTTGTCGTAGAACTTGTCGAGCGACACGCCGCTCTTGAGCGAGAATGACGGTTTCTTGTGCTCCCTCGGTTTCTCGGGCTCCTTCGCACCGCAGTGTTTGCACTTGCCGTTTTCGTACTCGTGGTTTCCGTTGGTCAGGTATTTGCCGTTCCCGGTGTTGCTCACGCTGCCGCTGCCGTTGACAGTGCCTCCGCAGCTGAAAATATTGCCGGGATTCATCACGCTGCCGTCGTTTGTCAGCGTACCGAGATTGTCGATGGTCCCCTCGTTCGTCAGCGTACAGCCGGACCCGATCGACAGCGTGGCTCCGTTTTCCACCGTTATGTTCTTGCCCGTATTCAACTTGGCGGTGGTGCCGCTGTTCTTCAGGACCAGGCTGTGGCCGCTCTTCACGGTAAAATCCGATTCGAACGTCAGGTCGTTGTCGACGACTTCGATGTCGGTGATGGACGCGCCCAGATCGATGGTCAGGCCATCCGATTCCTGGGGCACTTCAGAACCGCTTACCGGATCCAGCACGGTCGTCTCGACGACGCCGCAAAAGCTGCTGGCCGACTTCAGCTTGTCCTTTTTCTCGGTCACGAGCTTCAGCGTGTCAAGCGTAGTGCCGCTGAACACACCGGTGCCGACGGATGCGATCGAGTCGGTCAGAGAGACCGTCTTCAGATTCGTGCAACCGGAGAACGCGGCGCTGCCGAGACTTGTCACGTGGTTTCCGATGTCGACTCTGGTGATCGACGTATTGCCTGCATAACAGTTTTCCCCGATGGCCACCACGGGATATGTCTTTTTTTCGCCATCGACGGTCAACGTCAGCTCGTCGGGCACCGTCACGCTGGACCCGCTGCCGATGTACTTCGTCAGAGTGGCGTTGCCCTCTGCGTCCAGTGTGAATTCATAGTCGGCGTCGGATACGATCACAAGATCGATCGTGGGCATTTGGGCAGCGGTACTGAACGAGTATACCAGATCCTCCTGAACTGCCGGGACAGCGGTGAACGTATAGGGCGATACGTCAGGATCCCCGTAGTCCTTACAGCGCCATTCGACAGCGACCGCCATGGGCACTAGAGACTCGTCGACACCCTCGGTCGCCTCATCGTCTTCCGTATAGCCATTCAGCTTTTCAGGAAAGCCCAGCCTTTTGACGGCTTCTTCAGCCGTCGCCGGCTTGTCGAACACAGCAATTTCATATACGATCTTTTCAGGATCGTCAAACCTTACGATATTAAGCAGGCCGGACCCACTTGCGCCGTCCCCATCATTACCGCCGGTCGTATCGTTGCCGTTGCCGCCGGTCGTGTCGTCGCCGCCGTTGCCGCCGTTGCCGCCGGTCGTGTCGTCGCCGCCGTTGCCGCCGTTGCCGCCGGTCGTATCGTCGCCGCCGTTGCCGCC
>JAFRMB010000042.1 GCA_017430945.1 Clostridia bacterium
CGGGGCTGCCCGGCGCTGAGGGGCTGCGACGGCGTGCAGGTGTCCGGCGGCGGCACGGTGGCGGACGCGGTGCGCGGCGAGGTCGAGCGGGCCAGGCGCACGCTGTGCGCCCGGGTGCGCAAACGCTTTCCGGAGGACCGGATCGGCCGCCTGCTGTCCGAGAACCCGTCCGTCCGGCAGCGGCAGCGCCGGGCGGATCAGGCGCGCTCGAAGCAGAAGCGGCTGCGGGAGGCGCTGGTCAGCGCCATCCCCGAGCATTACCGCGACCTGTATCCGCTGGCGCGGCAGATGCGCCGGAGGTTCATACTGCACCTGGGCCCCACCAATTCCGGCAAGACCTACGAGGGTGTGGGCCGGCTGCGCGGGGCGCGCAACGGCATCTATCTGGGGCCGCTCAGGCTGCTGGCGGCCGAGCAGTTCGAGACGCTGAACCTGGACGACGTGCCCTGCTCGCTGGTGACGGGCGAGGAGCAGATCCTGGTGCCGGGCAGCCGGGTGCAGTCCTCCACGGTGGAGATGGCGGATCTGAAGCGCCGCTACGACGTGGCGGTGATCGACGAGTGCCAGATGATCGCAGACCGGGACCGCGGCGGCGCGTGGACGGCGGCGATCCTGGGCCTGTGCGCGGACGAGATCCACGCCTGCGCCTCGCCGGACGCCGAGGCGCTGCTCGTGCGGATCATACAGTCGTGCGGCGACGAGCTGACCATCGTGCGCCACCGACGCATGACGCCGCTGGTGGTGGAAAAGGAGGGCTTTCGGTTCCCCGCGTCGGTGCGCCGGGGGGACGCGCTCATCGTGTTCTCCAAGGCCAGGGTCCACGCGGTGGCGGCGGAGCTCAGGCGCGCGGGCTTTCGCGTGGCGCTGATCTACGGCGCGCTGCCGCCGGACGTGCGGCGGGACCAGGCGGTGCGCTTCCAGCAGGGCGACGCGGAGGTGGTGGTGTCCACGGACGCCATCGCCATGGGCATGAACCTGCCCATCGAGCGGGTGGTGTTCCTGGAGTCCGAGAAGTACGACGGCGACATCACCCGGCCGCTCACGGACGCGGAGATCAAGCAGATCGCCGGGCGCGCCGGGCGCTACGGCCAGTACGACACGGGTTATGTGAACGCCTTCGGCTTCCGGGGCACCGTCGCCCGCGCGCTGGAGCGGCCGCTGCTGAACCTGACGGAGGGGGTCATCGGCTTTCCGGAATCGCTGCTGGGCGTGCCGCTGCCGCTGACCGAGACCATCGAACGGTGGCTGGCGATGAAGGACCGCGGCTGCTTCACCAAGGCGTCGGCGGTGCGCATGGCCGCGCTGGCGGGGATGATGGAGACCCGGCACACCGACAAGGCGCTGCTCTACCGCTTCGTGTGCATCCCCTTCGACGAGACGGATCCGGACCTGCTGGCGCGCTGGCGCGCCATGTACCACGCCGAGTGCGCCGGCACGCACATTGACGTGCTGGCGGAGCTGCCCCAGTATACGGACCCGGAGGCGTGCACCACGCCGATGCTGGACGGCCTGGAGGAGGATCACCGGCGGTGCGACCTGTACTACAACTATGTCCGCCTGTTCATCGAGGCGCCGGAGCCGCTGCTGGACGAGATCCAGCGGCGCAAGTCCCTGATCTCTCAGGGCATCATCCACATACTGTCCACCCAGAAGCTGCAGCAGAGGACCTGCCCGGACTGCGGGCGGCGCCTCGAGTGGAACTGGCCGTACCGCCTGTGCGACGCGTGCCACCGGTCCCGCTCCGGCGCCCGGTGAAGGGCACACCGACGACACGGCGGGCGGCGCGCATCACGCGGCGGCCGCGACACGGACAAAGGGGGAACACCGCGACATGAAACTCATGCATCTCTCGGACCTTCATCTGGGGAAGCGCCTGATCGAGGTCTCCATGCACGACGACCAGGTGTACATACTGGACGACATCGTCCGGATCGCGGCCGAGGAGCGCCCGCGGGCGGTCCTCATCGCCGGAGACGTCTACGATCGCGCCAACCCGCCGGCGGAGTCGATGGCGCTGTTCGCGGACTTTCTGAGCCGGCTGGAGGCGCTCGGGTGCAGCGTGATGGTCATCAGCGGCAACCACGATTCGCCGGAGCGCGTCGCGTATCTGGGCGCGCTGGTCGAGCGCAACGGCGTGTACCTGTCCCCGGTGTACGAAGGGCGCATCGCGCCGGTGACGCTCGGGGACGAATACGGCGAGGTCCGGTTCTATCTCATGCCCTACGTGCATCCGGCCGCCGTGAAGAGCCTCTTTCCGGAGGAGGACGTCCCGGACGCCAGCGCAGCGGCGCGGCTCGTGGTGGACGGCATGGCGCCGGATCCGGCCTGCCGCAACGTCATACTGACGCACCAGTTCATATCGGGCTGCGCGTTCGACGAGCGCGAGCAGCGCGCGGTCGGCACGCTGGACTGCGTATCTCCGTCGATCTACGACGCCTTCGACTATGTGGCGCTGGGGCACATCCACGGGGAGCAGGCCGTCGGCAGGGCGGACGGCACCATGCGCTACTGCGGCAGCCCGCTCAAGTATTCCAGGCGCGAGGCGCTCACGGAAAAATCCGTCACGATGGTCGAGCTGGGGCCCAAGGGCGACGTGCGGACGTTCGTCAGGCCGCTCAAGCCGCGCAGGGAGATGCGCCTCGTCAGGGGGAGCTTCGCCGACCTGATCGCCGAAGGGCCGGGTCCCGGTCAGGAGGACGACTACTTCTTCGCCACGCTGACGGACGAGAACGACGTCGAGAACGCCGCGCCGCATCTGAGGCAGCGGTTCAGGAACCTGCTGGCGCTGGATTACGACAATGCCCGCACGCGCAGGAGCGAGAGCCCGGATCCGGTCGCGGCCGAGCCGGAGAGCAAGAGCCCCATGGCGCTGCTCATGGATCTGTTCAGGCTGACGCACGACCGGGAGATGAACGATGAGGAGCAGGCGTTCGCCAGGCAGCTGATGCGGGAGACGGAGGGCTTTGAGGAATGAGACCGATCAGATTGACGATGCAGGCCTTCGGGCCCTACGCCGGCACGCAGGTGCTGGACATGGAAGCGCTGGGAAAGACCGGCATCTACGCCATCACCGGCGAGACCGGCGCGGGCAAGACGACGATCTTCGACGCCATCGTCTACGCGCTCTTCGGTACGGGCAGCGGCGAGGACCGCCCGGACGGCAAGGGGATGCGCGCGGTCGCTGCGAGCCCGGCCCTTGAGACGCGGGTGGAGCTGTCGTTCGTATGCGGCGGCAAGACCTATGCCATCGTGCGCAGGCCGGCGCAGACGCTCGCGGGCAAGCGCAAGGAGACGGTGGACAGGGCGGCGAGCCAGGAGCTGACGCTGCCAGACGGCAGGGTGATCACAAAGAACGACGAGATCAAGGAGCGCATCGAAAAGGACATCCTGGGCGTGTCGAAGGACCAGTTCTGCCAGATCGTGATGATCGTGCAGGGCGAGTTCCGCAAGCTGCTCAGGGCGGACACGACCGAGCGCACCGAGATCATGCGCCGGATATTCAAGACCGAGCGGTTCAACGCGCTGGGCGAGCGCGCGATGGTGCGCTGCAGGGAAAAGCGGGAGGAGCTGAAGAGCTGCCGCGACCTCATGCGGTTCTCGCTGACGGCGCTGCGGGCCGATCCGGCGTCCGGGCTGGATGCGCAGCTGAAGGCGCTGCAGGCGGTCGCCCCGGAGGCGCTGCTGCCCGAAGACGCCGTTGGGATGGCGGATCGGATCGGAGAGGTGGATGAGGCGGAACACCGCGCCGCAGCCGGGGAGCTCGAGCGCGCGGAGCAGGTGCGTGACGCCGCCCGGGAGGCGCACGAGCGCGCGCTCGGGCAGCAGAGGATGCTGAAGGAGCGCGCGGAGCGCCTTGAGGAGCTCGGAGCACTTGAGCGGCGCAGCGACGCGGCGGCCAGGACGCTTCAGGAAGCCCGGGAGCGGCAGCCGGAGGCCGAGCGGCTGGGGCGCGAGATCATCACACGGCAGAACCAGCTGGAGGCGTACGGCCGGCTCGATGCGCTCGAGCGGACGCGCGCGGCGCTGGGCGGCGAACTGGAAAAGCAGGACCGTCTGAAGAAGGAAGCGGAGGCCGAAAGGGCGCGGCAGGCGGGCATTCGGGACGCGCTGACCGCGGAGGCGGAAAGCAGGAAGGACGCGCCGGACCGCCGGTTGCGGGCGAAGGACGCACTGAACGCGGCGCGCGAGCGCGGCGAAAAGCTCGAAGCGCTGAACAGGCGCATCGCCGAGCGCGACAGCGCGCAGCAGGCGCTGGCGGCGCAGACCGCCGCGGCGGAGCGGGCCAGAGGCGCGGAGCTCGAGGCCGGTGAGGCGCTTGGATCCCTCGAGCGCGAGCTGGAAGCGCTGGGCAACACGGCGCTGGCGCTCGGGCAGCTGCAGGACCGGCGGGAAAGGCTGGCGGCGGAAGCCGAGGACAATGAGGCGCTGCGGAAGCTGTGTGTGCAGTATGACGAAGCGCGGCAGAGGCGCGGGGCGGCCAGGCTGGCGTTCGGGGAGAGCGAGGCGGCGTGGCAGCGGCTGGACGACGCGGCGAAGCAGCTGCGCAGGCGCTACAACGCGAACATCGCCGGGATCCTGGCGACGGGCCTTTCGGAGGGCGAGCCCTGTCCCGTGTGCGGCAGCATCCATCACCCCCGCCCCGCGGCGCTGTCGGAGGCGGAGGCGACCGAGGACGCGGTCGAGCGCGCCGAGGCGCGGGCAGAGGCGGCGAAGCAGCGCTACAATGAGCTGGCGGGCGACTGCCGCGCGTGCGAAGCGACTGTCGACGGGTTCCGCGGACAGCTGGCGGCGCGGCTCTTTGGCCTGGACGAGGCGCGCTGGCCCGACGAGATCGAGCGGCGCGCGCGGGAGAACCGCGCGGCGGGCGAAGCCAACACGGCGGCGCTGTCTGAGGCCGGGGCGAAGGACGCGCGGCATCGCGTGCTCGTGGACGTCGGGCTGCCCGCGGCCAGGGAGGCTCTGAAGGCCGCGGAAGGCGCGC
>JAFRMB010000043.1 GCA_017430945.1 Clostridia bacterium
CGCTCTTCTATATCCCGGTGCTCGTGATGATCCAGTTCTCCTTCAACGACGCCAAGCGCAACTACTCCTGGGAGGGCTTCACGACCATGTGGTACGGTAAACTCTTCTCATTCCGTAACCACGATCTCTGGGAGGCGCTGGCCTATTCGCTCATCATCGCCGTCATCGCGACAATCATCAGCGTGGCAATCGGGGTGCTCGGCGGAGTCGGACTCAAGAAGTTCGAATTTCGCGGCAAGAGGTTCATCAACCTCATGCTCTATGTACCCATCGTCGTTCCGGAAATCGTACTCGCCGTATCCATGCTCATCATTTTCATGACCATCGGCATCAAGCTCGGCATGGGAACCATCGTAATCGGCCATTGTACTTTCTGCATACCCTATGCGGTGGTGACCATCAAGGGCCGGATCAGCGGAGACAACGAGACGCTGCAGGAAGCCTCCATGGATCTCGGCGCGAACCGGCTGCAGACCTTCTGGCGCGTTACGATCCCGAGCATCATGCCCGGCATTCTCTCGGCGGCATTTCTGAGTTTTACACTGTCCATCGACGATGTGATCATGTCCAACATGCTCGCCAGCGCCCGGCAGTCCACGCTTCCGGTGCTGATCCTCTCGGTCAATCGGACCGGTGTCACCCCTGATATCAATGCCCTGACCACGATCATGGTGCTGGTCATGGTGGCAGGGATGCTTCTTTTGAGCGCCGTGCAGCGCGCCCGGGCAAAGAAAGAGGCCAGGGAAATCGCCGAAATGGAAAAACGGATTTCCACCATGCACAGCATGGTCGAATAATAACCCCAACACAACAAAAGGAGGAACCAACATGAAAAGAACGCTGTCTGTCCTGGTCGCACTCATCATGCTCCTGACCCTTACCCCTGCCTTCGCTGCCCAGGAGGAGATCAACATCTTCATGTGGAGCGATTACATCTCCGACGATCTGATCGCCAATTTTGAGGATGAATACGGTGTGCGCGTGAATCTCAGCTACATGAGCGACAATGCCGACTCCATCACCAAGCTCACCGCCGGCGCCGGCAGCGAGTATGACCTGATCATGACCTGCGATGCCTACATGGAATCCCTGATCGCGGGCGGTTATCTGGAACAGCTGGATCTGTCCCAGATTCCCAATTCCGAGAACATCAACCGGGCCTACTGGTCCGAACAGAACCAGGGCTACTGTGTGCCCTATCTTATGAACTACATCTACGTGGTTTATGATACCGAGCGCTGCCCCATCGAGATCACCTGCTACAATGACCTGATCCGTCCCGAAATGAAGGGCCAGATCGGCTCGGTCGATGGCGCGCGCAACCTTTTCCCCATCGCGCTGATCGCCCTGGGCTACGATCCCAACTCCCGCAATGAGAATGAGATCAAGGAAGCCTACGAGTGGCTCGTGAAGTACAACGAGAACGTCGTGGCCTATGGCTCCACCGAGACCAACATGGTCAGCGGCACCATCTCCTGCATGTTCACCTATGACGGCAACACTGCCGAGGCCATGGCGCAGTTGGGTGAGAACAACACCCTCACTGTCGCGCCCTTCACCTCCGATCCCGTGCAGCTGGGCTTCGACCTCTACGTTATCCCCAAGGGCGCGCAGCATATTGACCTCGCCTATAAGTTCCTCAACTACATCTGCGATCCCGAGGTCATGGCCGCGAACCTGGTGGACAATCCCTATTCCTGCCCGAACGACGCGGCTGTGGCGGCAGCTTCCGAGGAATACCGCAACGGCCCCGCCTTTGACTTTGACTACAAGACCAACATCTTCTTCCAGGAAGACGTGGGCGACGCCATCACGATTTACGACCAGTATTATCAGATGCTGAAGGTGGGCTGAGTTTTGCTGAAGTTTGACGAAAAGGAACAAATCGCCAGTGTACGCGGCGCGCTTGCCCTGCGCCCGCGGATCGAGGAAATCGTGGACGCTGTGTGGGACGCTGGCCTCAAGAACCTGTGTTGGCTGGGCATCGGCGGAACCTGGGCCTCGGCCATGCAGGCTGTCTGCCACATGAAAGAGCGCACCTCGCTCGAGGTCTTCTCGCTCAACGCGGCGGAATATCTCACAACGGGTGACCGGCGCATCGGCAATGGGACCCTGCTGGTCTTCTCCTCCGTCACGGGTACGACCTCCGAGATCGTACAGGCTGTGGCGAAGGCACAGGCAGCCGGCGCGAAGGTGCTCGGCTTTGTGGATACGGCGGGGACAACGCTGGCAGAAAAAGCGGACATTTGCATTTGTTACCCGAAGAATGAACAGCTCAAGTTCTTCATGGCAGCCGATCGCTTTCTGTTCCGCGAGGGCGTGATGCCGGAATATGAAGCCATGTATGCGCAGTTTGACCGCTCACTGCCCGAGGCGCTGGCCGGGGTAGAAAAGTCGGCAGACACCTTCGGCGCAGCTTTCGCCGAAAAGCATATGAACGATGCGCTTCACTACTTTGTCGGCGCGGGGGCGCTCTACGGGTCCACCTACTCTTACGCGATGTGCTACTGTGAAGAAATGCACTGGATGCGCACCAAGTCCATCCATGCGGCTGAATTCTTTCACGGTATGCTTGAAATCGTGGACGAGGACACGCCTGTGACCGTCTTTATCGGCGAGGATCGCCAGCGCCCGCTCACCGAGCGCGTGGTGCGCTTCCTTGAGAAGGTGAACAGGAATCACACGGTCATCGATTCCCGCGATTACGCACTGCCCGGCATCGACGATGCTTATCGTTACAGCGTCAGCCACCTGGTGACGCACGCCGTGACAAATCGCATTGACGCGCATCTCGAGGCCCTGAGCGGCCACGATATGGAAATCCGGCGGTATTAC
>JAFRMB010000044.1 GCA_017430945.1 Clostridia bacterium
CGGCATCGTGATGGCAGAGGCCGTCGGCGCTGCCACCACCGGCCTGGGCTTCACCCAGCTGATGCCCATCTCCGGGGTGGATAACGGCAACCTTGCCTTCGGCGGCGGCAACTACGCATGCTGGATCAACCCCACCACCGGCCACCGCTTCGTGGACGAGGGCTCTGAGCGCGACGTGCTGTCCCTGGCCGAGTTCAAGAACGGCATGGAAGTCAACGGCACCAAGGGCGTGTTCCTGGAGTTCTACAACAAGGAGCAGATGATGCCCGCCCCGATGCAGCTGGCCGAGGGCGACTTCCCGGGCCGCTACTATCGCCGCACCATCGCCGAGCTGCCTGAGCTGTTCGCCGAGCTGGGTGTGACCGCCGATCCCGAGGTCGTCATCCAGACCATCCGCGATTACGACATGGCCGTCATGGGCCAGGGCGAGTATCCCGACTTCGGCAAGGCCATCGCCTCCCGCACCGTGGGCAACGTCGAGATGAACGAAGACGGCAGCTACAACGTAGAGTCTTACGATCTGGACAACGCGCTGCTGACCATCCGCCTGATGGCCCCCTCCACCCATCACACCATGGGCGGCGTGGTCGTCGACACCGACCGTCACGTGCTCAACGCCGACGGCGAGGCCATCCCCGGCCTGTACGCAGCTGGCGAGGTCACCGGCGGCATCCACGGCGGCAACCGTCTGGGCGGCAATGCCATCGTCGAGATCTTCGTCTCCGGCCGCACCGCCGCCAAGGCTGTGACCGCTGACAATCAGTGATCTGAGGTGCAGCGTGACAGCTGCCGCAACATGACGGTGTTATCGATATTCGCGACAGTCGCACGCAGCAGAAGCCGGTCACCTTCATCCGAAGGTGACCGGTTTTCTGATGCATACCAGTTTGATGCAAGCGGTATGTGCCGCGGCCCGGCATCCCGGATACGGGTCAAAAGCCCGGCAGATGTTGATATGCGTTGTGTCCATATCCGTTCAGCAACGGGATGATCACTCCCTGCCATGTACGCGCCGCAGGTATGGTCAATTGCATCTATTTGCGGGATCGGCTGCACAGCTGCGCCTGTCAGGGGAAAAGCCAGACATGGAGATGTTGGGGGATCCTGTGCTGAATACAAAGGGCGGACACGAGATCGTGTCCGCCCAAACCGGAACATAACAGGTGCATCATTACTCCAGATCCATGTAGCGCGCGAGCAGCAGCGGATAATACTTCGCACGATACATGTACTGACCGGCGACATCGGCATAGGCCACATACCTTCGGCCCAGCGTGGGCGACTTGACACTGGATCTGTTTTCAAGCGCCACAAGCTGCTGCTCCTGGCTGCCACCGACATCCATGATGAGATAGGTGGTATCGCCGTCGTGTACGGCGTCGATCAGTTCGCCCTTGCACTGGAATACGCGGCCTGTCCATTGCGCGAACAGGGATTTGAGCTGCGGATAGTCCATCGCCCAGGCCTTGGCAGAGTACTCTGCAAGGGACGGCAGATAATCGACCGTGAAGCTGATGGTCGCATCCGATTTTCCGGGACGCGTCGCGCGGAAGCGCACGACATTTTCGCCGATGGTGCTGAACTTTGCGATGAATGAGAACCGGCCGGTCTCCATGTCGACATTGACGCTCTCTTCCATGTGATCCGTATCGACAGAGATGGACGCGCCGGGTTCGGTCTTGCCCGTGACGGCCATGGTGCGGGCAGAGCTCTTGTCGCTGACGGTAGTATCCAGCTCCAGTTCGATATCATAGTGCTGGCGGAAGATGTCGACTTCCTTGCGCGTCTCACGATGCTTGGGTGTGCGCACGATCAGCGTGATGATGTTGTCGCCGATGGGCTCCACCGATACATTTGTGTTGAGCAGTCCGCTTCGGTCGACGGAATTCGTCACATCCTCACCATTGACGTATACGGTGCTGCCAGGGACGACATTGAGGATAAGCGGATAGACGGACGTTACGACGGTGATGCGGTCAGACGCGGGGCTGGTCACGGTGAGCGGCGATTCAGGCACGTCGATCTTGAAATTCATCTTCGGAAGGACGGTCTTTTTGCCGGTCTCGGAGATCAGCAGCGGGCTGAGCGTGATATCGGCATAGTCGACATCGCTGACGCTGAGGTCGAACCAGTCAGAGTCCGCGATCTCCATGCGCGCGACGCCGCCGGATATGCTCAGCGAGCGATTCATTTCCGGCAGGAAGATCTGATCACCATCTTTCCCATAAAACACCACGGAGTGCCCGTTGCGCATATCCGGCATCGTGACGTTGTGGACGGTGGGGGTATAGGCGCCGCGGGTGTACAGCCGCGTCAGCTGATAGTCGGTGATCAGCGTATAGAGTTTGTAGACGCCCACGAAAAACGCGATCACGGAAAGGACGGCCACAACGCTCACCAGCGTCCGCCGGAGCGGGCGAGGCAGGCTCTGCGCCGCCGGTTCATCTTCGCTGCGTATGGGTCGCACGGTGGGCAGAGGCTGTTTGCAGTTGGGACAATAGAGCGTGTTGTCCGCGCAAACGCTGCCGCAATAGGGACACTTCAACTTTATCCTCCTTTGGCACTGTTCAAGAAAGCGCCTGAAAGCACGGTCGTTCGTGTTGTGCTATTATATATCATATCACAGGCTTTTGTCAAAGCAAAGATGCGACTGTTCATTTTCATTCAAATTTGGATCCGAAGTATCGACATTTGCAAAAAGTATGGTATAATGATCGGGTAGTGGATGCGTCTATGTCTGAAAAGACATATGCCTGCATTCCTGTGCGCATGGTGCTCGTCCTGATGGGAGGTCTTTGCATGGATGATTATCTGGAGCAAACGGTGTCGAAGCACGGAGGAGACGCCACATCGATCCTCTATTATGCCGCTTGGCTCATCGTAGCGGTCTTCGCGGTCATCGCACTTTTCGCCCTGAGCAATGTGGTGGGCCTCGACCCTCAGACAGGCAGGATGGCCTTTAGCCCGGTCTCGCTCGTGCTCGCATTGGCGGCGGGCGGCGTGGCCTATTTGGGCTACCGCAAGAAGGACAACCTGCGCGTGGAGTATGATTACGTGTTTACGAACGGCACGCTCGACATATCCAGTGTGCTCAACAACAAGCGTCGCAGGTATCTTTGCGAGCTCGAGATGAAAGACGTGATCCGCTGCGGACCTGCGGCCGGCCCGGCATTCGATCGAAGCCTAAAGGAGCCGAACGTCAGGCGGCACAACTGGTTCGTCAACCGCGGCGCGAAGCTGTATCACTTTTACTTTCAGAAGAACGGCGTCAAGCATCTGGCCGTCATGGAGCTGAACGATGAAATGATCAGAATGATACGCTCCAAACAGTACCTTCAGATCGGTACCTGGTACGATGCAGACGGAAGGCAGACCTATGGCAGCAGCTTATCTTGACAACAGTGCGACGACGCGGCCCTGCGAGGCTGCCATCGAAGCCATGACGGAATGCATGAGGGATGGCTACTTCAACCCCTCTTCGGTTTACAAGCCCTCTGTCGATGTGTTTCGCCGCCTTCGCGCGGCGAGAGAGCGCATTTTGGACACCGTCCGCGGTGAAGGCTGTGATCTGTACTATACCTCAGGCGGAACGGAAGCCAACAATCTGGCGATCATCGGCACCGTGACGCGCATGCGCGGGCCTCAGCTGGCAGCGGTCAGCGCGGTGGAACACCCTTCTGTACTGGCGGCCTTTGACGAGTTGAAGCGGTTGGGCCATGAGGTTCGCGTGATCGGCGTGGATGCAAAAGGAGCGCTGGACTGGTCGGCGCTCGAAGAGGCGCTGGATGATGGCGCTTCCTTTGTAAGCTGCATGCAGGTAAACAACGAGACGGGTGCTCTGCTGGACGTGAAGCGGCTTCGTGATACGGTCAATGGCCGCGCGATCATCCATGTGGATGGCGTACAGGGCTATATGCGCGTGCCGTTCGACATGCACCTGGCGGATCTCTACACCGTTTCGGGCCACAAGATCCACGGGCCGAAGGGCATCGGAGCGCTCATCGTCAAGAAGAACGTGAAGCTCAATCCACGCCAGCTGGGCGGCGGACAGGAGAGCGGCATTCGCTCCGGCACGGAGAATACGCCGGGCATCGCGGGCATGACCGCAGCGATCGCTGAGATGGCAGCCATGGGTCCGGATATGCCGGCCCGGCTGATGGATAATAAGCTGCGGCTGATCAGGGGCATCAAAAGTACCGTGCCTGAGATGATCGTCAACGGCCCTGACCCGGAAGCGGCGGCGCCGCACATCGTGAACATCGGCTTTCCGAATGTGCGCGGCGAAGTCATGCTGCACGCGCTGGAGTGGGAAGGCATCTATGTGTCCACGGGTTCGGCATGTTCATCCAAAAAGCTGAAGGTCTCCGCAGTGCTGACAGCCATGGGCATCAAGCCCAGCGTTGCGGAGTGGGCTGTCAGGTTCAGCCTGAGTCCGCACACCACAGAAGAAGAGATCGATTACGCCGTGGAAAAGATCGGCATCCTGTACGATCAGCTCAAGCGGTTCCAAAGGAGATAAATGACCCATGCAAAACGTACTGCTCGTCCGCTATGGCGAGGTATTCCTGAAAGGCGCGAACCGACCGCATTTTTTGAAAGTATTGACCGACAACGTAAAGCGCGCCGTAAAACCGTTGGGCGGCCATGTGTGGCTGTCCGATTCCCGCATCTATGTATCCGGCTTTTCTGATCTGCAGGCTTGTATCAATCGGGTGACGCACGTGTTCGGCATCTATTCCGTGAGCCCGGCAGTCGAGCTGGACAAGGATCTTGAGCAGATCGCCGCCGCCGCTGTCGAAATGATGAAGCCGCTGTCCGGGACGTTCAAGGTACAGGGCAAGCGTTCGGATAAGAAGTTTCCGATGAATTCCATGGAGATCGCCATGGAGCTCGGCGGCCGTATACTCGAATCCAATCCGCATCTCAGGGTCGATGTGCACACGCCTGAGCACAGGCTGATGGTGGAGATCCGCGACAAGGCTTATATCTGCGTCGAAGAGATCAAAGCTGTCGGCGGCATGCCAATGGGCACCGGTGGGAAAGCAGCGCTGCTGCTCTCGGGCGGCATCGATTCGCCTGTGGCCGGATATCAGCTGATGAAGCGCGGCGTGAAGCTTTGTGCCATCCACTTTCAGAGTCCGCCGTATACCGGCGAGCTTGCGAAGGACAAGGTGCTTCAGCTGGCGAAGAAGCTGTCCGGTTACTCAAACGGCATGCGGGTCTATCTGGTGCCGTTCACGAAATGCCAGCTCGAGATCCATGAGAAGTGCCCGGAAGAGCTCGGCACGCTGATCACACGGCGGTTTATGATGCGCATCGCCGAACGCCTTGCAAAGGACTACGGCGCGCTTGCGTTGATCACGGGTGAAAGCCTTGGACAGGTGGCTTCCCAGACGATGGAGGCGCTGACCTGCACAGACGCGGTCGTGGATATGCCCGTGTTCAGACCGCTGATCGGGCTTGACAAGACAGAGATCATGGAGATCGCGGAGAAGATCGACACCTACGAGACGTCGATCCTGCCTTATGAAGACTGCTGCACCGTATTCACGCCGCGCCATCCCGTGACGAAGCCCAAAGTGGAGACGATGCCGACGGTCGAGTCGAAACTCGATGTAGAGGCGCTGGTCAGTGAAGCCGTCGAACAAACAGAGATGCTGATCGTCGGCCCCGACGATGGCGAGTGACATGCATGGACGGACATTCATAACGGCCGTTGTTCTCGTACAGGGCCAGCAATACGCCTTTGAGGTGACAGGGCAAAACACATGACGGTAAAGGATTATATCGCAAAACTGAAGAACGATCCGCTGTTCATGGACAATGTGACGAGCTGGCAGGTCATGCCCGCACGCCAGGCACGTTACGGGCTGTTTCCCGCCTCTTTGGACAGCCGGGTGATCGATGCGTTGCGCCGCAGGGGCATAGAGCGGCCCTATATCCATCAGAGCCAAGCCATCGAAGCGGCATTGGCAGGGCGGGATCTCGTGGTCGTGACGCCCACGGCTTCCGGCAAAACGCTGTGCTACAATGTCCCGGTGCTGGATGCCATCATGAAGGATGAGGCGAGCCGGGCGCTATACCTGTTTCCTACGAAAGCGCTCTCCAGCGATCAGGTGGCTGAGCTCTACAGCATGATCCAGGACATCGGCGCGGACATCAAAGCCTACACCTATGACGGTGACACCCCTGCATCGGCACGCAGTGCCATCCGTCAGGCAGGGCATGTCGTCGTGACGAACCCGGATATGCTGCATCAGGGCATCCTGCCAAATCACACCAAGTGGGTAAAGCTGTTTGAAAATCTGAAATACGTGGTCATCGACGAGATACACGCCTATCGCGGTGTGTTCGGGTCGAATCTGGCCAATGTGATACGCCGTCTGAAGCGCATCTGCGCCTTCTACGGCGCCGATCCCACATTCATCTGCTGCTCCGCGACCATTCGGAATCCAAGGGAACTGGCTGAGACCATGACGGGTCGAAGCGTCCTGCTGATCGATGAAAACGGTGCGCCGACAGGCGAACGGCACGTGGTGTTCTATAATCCGCCGGTAGTGAACCAGCAGCTGGGCATACGCGCCGGATCCATCCCGCAGACGCGCAATATCGCGGCCGATCTACTGCGCGCGGGCATACAGAATATCGTATTTGCCCGATCGCGCCTGACGGTCGAGGTGCTCGTGCGATACCTCAAGGACATGGTGCGCGATCCCTTGGGCAATGCCGGGCGCGTGCGGGGCTATCGCGGCGGCTATCTGCCTACACAGCGCCGCGAGATCGAGCGTGAGCTGCGGGCGGGGCGCATCACTACGGTCGTCTCCACCAACGCGCTGGAGCTGGGCATCGACATCGGTCAGTTGGATGCGTGCGTGTTGTGCGGCTATCCCGGCACCATCGCCTCCACGTGGCAGCAGGCCGGGCGCGCGGGTCGCCGGGGCAGCGTATCGCTTCTGATCGTGGTAGCGAGCTCGAGCCCACTGGATCAATACATCATCAACCACCCAGAGTATTTTTTCAGCCAATCGCCGGAACGCGCGCTCATCAACCCCGACAACCTCTATATATTGCTCAATCATATGAAGTGCGCGGCCTATGAGCTGCCGTTTCAGGAGGGCGAATCGTTCGACGGCGTGGAAGACACCGACGAGCTTCTGGGTTACCTCAGGGACGAGCACATCCTCCGTCAGGTGGCAGGGAAGTACTACTGGATGGCTGAGGAATTCCCGCAGGCCGGCATCAATCTGCGTTCAGCGACGGATCAGAACTTCCTGATCGTCGACATCACGGATCCAAAGAAGCATCGCGTGATCGGTGAGATGGATCGCTTCACCGTGCCGATGCTGCTGCATCAGTATGCCATCTACATGCACGAGGGCACACAGTACCAGGTCGAGGAGCTGGATTTTGACGACAAGAAGGCTTACATACGACGTGTGGATGTGGGCTATTACACAGATGCGGATCTGACCACGAGCCTTAAGGTTCTGGACGAATTTGATCGCGTGGATGCGGATGCGCTGACACGAGCCAGAGGCGAGGTGCTGGTCTCATCCATCGTCACGGTGTTTAAAAAGATCGCCTTCGATACTCACGAGAATCTCGGCTGGGGTCCTGTGACGCTTCCGGAGCTGGAGATGCAGACGACAGCCTGCTGGTGGGCGCTGCCTGAGGATCTTGAACAGCGCTACGAGCACGAACCGCTGAAAAACGCGATGATCGGCCTGTCTCATATGCTCAGGCATATCGCGCCGATCGACCTCATGTGCGCGCCGCAGGACATCAACGTGGTCTACCACGTCAAGGACACCTTTACCGGCCGACCGACCATTTACTTCTACGATTCGGTGCCCGGGGGCATAGGACTGTCTGACAGGGTGTTCGACATGGGATACGCGCTGTTTGCCCGCGCAAGGGAGATGCTTGATGCGTGTCCATGCAGGGACGGATGCCCCAGCTGTGTTGGCGCATCGGCAGGACCGGGCGCGAAGGCAACGCTCACACACCTGCTCGACGAGTTGCTTGATGACTGGAAGCCAAACGGAGACAACAGACCGTAGTCTGTATAACTCACGATCATATCATTGAAAACAGACCGAATTCTGGACCGACCTAAAAGAGGAGGCAGCAACATGGCAGAGAATGTACGTATCTACAACGCTGATGACATGGCATTTGAGAAGCTGAGCGCTAATCCGTTGACGCTCGTCGACTTTTGGGCGACCTGGTGCGGGCCGTGCCGCATGATGGCGCCGATCATCGAATCCCTGGCCGCAAAGATGCCGAACGTCGTTTTTGCGAAGCTGGATGTCGATCAGAACCCAGAGGTGGCCATGGGCCTGAACATCGCCAGCATTCCGACGCTGATGCTGTTCAAGAATGGACAGATGGTCGAACGCGTCATCGGCGTGACCCCGGAAGACGAGCTCAAAAAGCTCATCGAAAAGCACATCTGAGGTCTTTCGGTCGAATCATCGGCATATCGGAAGACCTGGCAACCGCGAACAACATGGGGCGGATCCCTGCGTCGTACACGTATCTGGCGGATAGTTCGGCATCATTCATCCGGACTGACACGCGTACCGCATGGTTGATCCGTCCCTTGTATTACGTCAATACGGGTCGTCCCGGGCAAAGCGTGGCAAAGATTTGGCCATTTCGGTAAAATCGCTTCGATTCATTGTGATTTTAACAGTGGTTGTGGTATACTTATTGTGGTATGGCCTGTCATATGAACTGCTCATACTTTAAAACCAAAATCGATAGACCGCGGTCGAAGTGGTATTGAGAATAAAGCCAGGGGGTAACGCCTTTTGAAAAAAAATGTAAAAGAAGCAAGACTCAAGATAATCCCGTTGGGGGGACTTGGCGAGATCGGAAAGAACATGACCGTACTTGAGTACCAGTCCGATATCATCGTCATAGATATAGGAGCGATCTTCCCGACAGAGGATATGCCCGGTGTCGATCTTGTGATCCCAGACACCACCTATCTTGAACAAAACCGGGAAAAGATCCGGGGCTATTTCATCACGCATGGGCATGAGGACCATATCGGCGCGGTGCCCTATGTGCTGCAGAAACTGCCGGCGCCTGTATACGGCACAAGGCTCACCCTTGCGCTTTGCGAGCATAAGCTGAAGGAGCACCGACTCACGGGTATTGCGCCGCTCAATATGGTCTCCGCAGGCGATGTCGTGAAGGCCGGCTGCTTTTCCGTGGAATTCATACACGTGAACCACTCCATCGCCGATGCCTGCGCGCTGGCGATCAGGACCCCGGTCGGGACCATCGTGCATACCGGCGACTTCAAAGTGGACTATACGCCGTTGGACGATGTGTCCATCGATCTGGGACGCCTTGCGGCGATCGGGAACGAGGGCGTACTGGCCCTGCTGGCCGAATCCACGAACGTGGAACGCGTCGGCTATACGATGTCCGAAAAAAAGGTCGCGGAGACCTTCGAGGAATTGTTCCAGAAGGCGACGGGCCGTGTGATCATCGCCATGTTCGCGTCGAACGTCAAACGCATACAGGCGGTGGCTGATTCGTCAGTACGTGCCGGACGGAGGATATGCCTGATCGGCCGCAGCATGGTGAACGTCTCGAGGATCGCTAGTCAACTGGGTTATCTGAAGATCCCGGAGGATATGCTCATCACGACCGAGGAGCTGGACCGCTTTCAGGACAGCGAGATCACGGTGATCACCACCGGCAGCCAGGGCGAGCCCATGAGCGGCCTTTCCCGCATGGCGTTTGCGGAGCATCGCAAGCTTGAGATCCGCGAAAGCGACATGGTCATCATCTCCGCTACGCCCATCCCCGGCAACGAGAAGTCCGTTTCGCGCGTGATCAACCAGCTGATTCGCATCGGCGCCAATGTCATTTACGAGTCTTTGGCAGAGGTGCACGTCTCCGGCCATGCCTGCCAGGAAGAACTGAAGCTCATGCATTCGCTGATCAGGCCGAAGTTCTTTATCCCCGTGCACGGTGAATACCGGCATCTGCATCATCACTACAACCTGGCCCGTTCACTCGGGATGCCGGACGACAACATCGTCATGGCGGAGATCGGAGATGTGATCGAACTGGCGCCGGACCAGATAGACGTCACGGGCGTCGTGCCGAACGGCAGCGTGCTGATCGACGGTCTGGGCATCGGAGACGTCGGCGCCGTTGTACTGCGCGACCGCAAGCATCTGTCGGAAGACGGCCTGCTGATCGTCGTCATGGGACTTGACCATGATCTGGGCACCGTCGTGTCGGGACCGGATATCATAAGCCGCGGCTTCGTGTATGTGCGCGAATCCGACGCGCTCGTCGAGGGCGCGCGCGAGGCGGCCATGCGCGCGATCGACGCCTTTGGCCCCATCGACTCCACCGATTGGAACCGCCTGAAGAACGATGTTCGCGATTCTGTACAGCGCTATATCTACGATACCATCAAGAGAAACCCGATGATCCTTCCCATCATCGTGGAGATCTGACAGGAGGAGACCATGAACCCCTATGACCAGGCGCACACGCTTGCCCGGGCGCTCAGGGAGAGCGACGAATATCGCGAGTACATGCGATTGAAGGAGGCCGCCTATGAAGACGGCACGAATCGCGCGCTTCTGGATGAATACAAGCGGCTGCAATTCCAGCTCCAGGCCCGGATCGCAGCCGGAGAGAACCTTCCCGACGAGGACATGCAGCGGCTGACGCAGATCGGTACGATTTTGCAATTCAACCCCGATGTCAGCGCGTTCCTGATGGCGGAATTCCGCTTTCAGCGCATGTTGTCGGATATCTTCAAAATCCTCGCTGATGTTGCCGGTGTCGATTTGGACATGCTCGCTCAGCGATAAAGCAATGGTTGGAGGTCCAGATGGCTCAGAAGAAAAGACGCGCGCGCGGCGATGAAAAGCGCCGGATCAATTTCATATCCGAACGCTATAACATACGCTCGCTGCACGAGGACAGGGAATACGGAATGTATTGGTATGCGTGGCTGTGGAAGCTGCTGCGGCCGCTTTTGATCTTCCTCTGCAGCGCACTGATCGTCGTGGGCGTCGTATCGGTCGCCTATGACAGGGTATACGAGGCCTTGCTGGCCCCGATGAGCCAGAGCGGTGAGGTGGTGACGTTCGAGGTCCAGCAGGGCGACTCCGCCTCCACGATCGGGCGAAAGCTGGAAGCGAGCAAGCTCCTGAGGAACCACAGCGTATTCCGCTACCTCGTCCAGTTCAGAGGTTTGACCAACAAACTCAGTTACGGCCGGTTCAAGCTCTCGCCGAGTATGAGCGTCTCCCAGCTGATCGACGAGCTCACGTCCGGCAGCCAGACCAATGAGCGCGTGATCACCATCGTGCCGGGCTGGACTTGCGAGGAGATCGCCGACTATCTCATGAGCATCGGCGCGCTGGAGAACCGCCAGGCATTCCTGGATCTGTGCAACAATGTGGACCTGTTTGTCGGCAGCTCCTATGCTCTGCGGGACGCTCAGAACCACAATACGCTCGAAGGTCGCAAGTACGCGCTGGAGGGATACCTCGCGCCGGATACCTACCGCGTCTTTGCATCTGCATCGCCTGAGAGCATCATCCGCACGCTGCTCAACCAGCACAACAAGATCGTCGATGACGTGTATTACGCCGACCACGACGAATACTACGCGGATCAGGAGGGCAACTACCACGAGGTCGAGCGCTACAAGACCGATCTTACGATCGATCAGATCGTCACGATGGCGTCCATGATCGAGCGCGAAGCCGCCGGCCGCGAGGACTATGGCAGGGTCGCCGCGGTATTCTATAACCGCCTGCGGGCCGGTATGAAGCTCGAGAGCGATCCCACGGCGACCTATGTTGCCGGTGTCAAAAAGCTGGCGCTGAGCGAACAGGATATCAGCGATCCCAATCTCTACAACACCTACTACGTCATCGGCCTTCCGGTCGGCCCGATCTGCAATCCATCGCAAGCGGCGATGGAAGCGGCCATGTCGCCGGATATGACGTACATCAACGAAAACTATCTGTACTTCTGCGCCATGGAGCCCACCTCCGGCAAACTCGCATTCTCCAAGACCAAGGAAGAGCACGACGCCAACGTCGCGCTTTACCGCCCGCTTTGGGAGGAGTACGACCGCAAGCGCGAGGCAGAGCGCATCGCCGCCGTCGAAAAGGAGTCGGAGGATTGAGCCTGCCGTTCCCGAAATACAGATAGACAACGGGCGATCCCTCTTCGTCGGGATCGCCCGTTCAATGTGGAAATGTATAAGGCCGTTGCAAACCGGCGACCGCATGCCGCATGACTGCGCACCAAATCGCGCAAAGCCGCGATCGGCGATGCATTGATTTGACATCGACCATGCGAATTGCTATAATGCTGTTGAAAAGAGAAACCTGCGACGGGAGTGTGGGCTGTGAACTATACCGACAACAGCTATGTGACGATGCTGCTCACGATGGCACTTTCGCCGGATCGCGAAGAGTATGCCAGGCCGTACAGCGTCTCGGAGTATCGCGTGCTTGAAGCGAAAGTCCGGAAGTCGCAGAAGGTCAAGTCCCTGGGGGCAATGCTGGGCATGGACATCAGCGGCATGATGATGTATCTGGACATGCAGGAAGACGAGGCTTACAGGGTATATACGCTGCTCAATCGCGGTGTCCAGCTGTCGTATGCCATGGACGGTTTCATGCGTCAGGGCATCGATGTGGTCACCTGCTGTGACGATGAGTATCCTCAGCGTCTGCGCAGCAAGTTGTTGGACGCCGCACCGCCCGCATTCTATCGCTGCGGCAACGCGGCGCTGCTGGACGGCCCGGCGATCGCGATATTGGGGACGGGTGGTACCAGGACCGGTAACGACGTGCGAGAAGCCATCGGGATACTGGTCGACGGCGCTGTCAGGCACGGCTACACGGTCATCACCGGGGGCGAGCCCGGCGTGTGCCGATACGCGGAAGGAAAGACTGCGCAGGCCGGCGGAAAGCTGGTCGACGTGCTGGGGGGTGGATTCAGCGAACACATCCACTCAGATGAGATCGCAGCCATGATCGCATCGGATCGAGCCGCGACGCTTTGCCTTGAACACCCGGAAGCGATGTTCACCACGACACATGCCATCGCAAGAAGCCGATTGCTGTTTGCGCTCGCCGACGCGGCGTTCGTGTTCAACACCGATGGCCGCCGCGGTGAGCTTGAGGCGATCCAAAGCAGGACATGCGACTGGATATATGCATGGCCCGGCTGTGACGGCTGTCGCACGCTGATCTCGCGCGGCGCGATCCCTATGAATGATCTGAGCCATCAGGACTTCGATGATCTGAGCCGGCATTGGAGCACATCCCGTGCCGAACAGCTGAACATGTTCGATCTGTTTTGAACCCACGGACGGCACAAAAGAAGCGATGCCGCCGATGATTCGATGTAGACAGACACTTCGCCGCGATCCTGACCGGATCGCGGCGAAGTCGTCAAGGAAGGACCGTGAAGCGCGTTCCTGCGTGCACATCAGGTGCCGGGATTGACATCCACGCCCGGGTAGCGCATCAGAAGTTCTGCCTGAGAGAAACCCATCTTCTCCATCATGCGCAGCACATGGGGGATGCGTGCGCGCACATTGCCCTCAGCGACGACGAGGTGGTTCTTTTCAAACTCCTCGCACGCGAGGCCCAACATACAACTGCCGACACCCATCCTGCGCCAGCGCTTCGCGGTCTGGATATAACCGATGACGCCGCAATAATCCTCGTTCCAGATCAGTATCTCGCCGGCCATCCCGGTGGGAGATACCGTCAATATGCGCATGAAACCCTTGCGGCTTATGAAGGACTGGAGCCATTCAAAGTCGTGTGCGGTGTTATAAAGCTCGTTATACCGTTCAAGGAAATACTTCTGTTCCATGGGATCGCTCAGGTCATCACGCACGATCACACATCCCGGGGGCAGCCGATAGTCGGCTGCACAGGGCAGTCTGAGCTGCATCTTCACCAGGCCGTCGTTGTCTCTGAAGCCCATGGGCATGAGTGCATCGAGCATCTGCGTGTCGTCAGGGTCACAGCGGGTATACACGCGGGCAAACTTGCCGCTTTTCGCGCAGATCTCACGCGCGCGCGCCACGGAGGCGCCCAGCAGCTTGTCCGGCAGATCGGTCCCCTCAAGCTGCAGGCGGACCTGGAACGGGCGAGCCGGGTAGAGCGAAGGGTTGTCGTCACAGTATATGACGCACGAACCCAGTTCGTTGCCGCTGACCTCATCGATGGCGACGAAGGTGTTCTCGACGGGCTGTCCGTCGATGGGCTCACGTGCGTGTCTGAGCAGCATGTATGCTCACCTCACTGTTATGTTGAATGGGGATAGGGCTACGCCCATTCGATCGCGGTGCAGAGATCGGGCGAGAGGTCGTACGTGACGCGGTTGATGCCGGGCACCTCCGCGATGATCCGGCTGGCGATGCGTTCCAAAAGGTCATAGGGGAGACGCGCCACCGTATACCCGAACATGCTTTGCGCGTTGATGGCTCTGATCGAGCAGGCGTGTTCAAACCCGATCCGCCCGCCGCGGTATCCCAGACTCGTTCCTTCCAACAGCACGGCAAAGTACTGTGTGATGCGCTTGTCCTGACCGGTTTCGCGGATCTCTTCCTGAAGGATCGCGTCGGCGCTGCGTAGCATCGACAGCTTCTCCGCCGAGACCTCGCCCATACACCGAAGTGCAAGCCCCGGGGCAGGGAAGTGCTGCCGTGTGGTGATCGATTGAGGGATCCCGAGCCGTTCGCCCAGGCTTCTGATCTCTTCCTTGAAGAGCATGCGAACAGGCTCCAACAGGTTGCCGGGCTCGGATCGCAGTGCGTAGATCTCGTCGGCTGCGCCGCGCACGAGCAGATCGGGATAGATCGTGCCCTGAACGAAACAGTCAGGCTCGCCGTTGGCATGGCCGTATTCCTGGAGGATCCGCTGGAATTCATCGTGTGCCGCCGTGCGCTTGTCGAGTGGATCGGAAAGACCGCGGAGCCTCTCAAGGAAACGGTCGACTGCGTCGATACATACGACATTCAGGCCGAGCTCACACAGCTCATTCGGCACCTGTTCCGGCTCGTCTTCGCGCAGGAGCCCCGTGTCGATGAACAGACAGGTCAGGCGGTCGCCGATGGCGCGCTTCATCAGCATGGCGCAGGCGGTGGAATCGATGCCGCCGGACACCGCCATCAATGCCCGGCCGGCGCCGACCCGTTCGCGGATGAAGCGGACTTCCTCATCGATATAATCATCGATGTTCCACTTTGGGGTACAGCCGCATATTTTCTCCGCAAAATTCGAAAGTATCACAGCGCCATCGGGATCGTTGGATTCCGCGTAGAACTGAAGGCCGTACAGATCGCGATCCAGGTCGCCGAAAGCGGGGACGATGCCGTCGATGTTCGTGGCGATCGCCCTGAAACCGTCGGGCAGGTCATAACTGTCGACACGCGTGAAGTATCGATCGCTCTCGGTGAGCTGATCGAACAGAAGGCAAGGCTGGAAAGTGATCTGTGTCGCCTGATTTGCCAGCACGGTGCCGAGCGAGGCGGAACCGCAAGCCTCGATCATCATGCGCGCCGCACCGCCCAGGGCCAGCACGGGCACACCCAGGTCCAGTACGTCCCTGGGGAAGCCGCGAGTGTCGCTCGCGTCATCGCCGCCTACGATCAGTATCCCCATCGGCGCCTTGCGGCGGAAAAGCTCGATATCGGCGCGCCGCGACATGATCTCGGTATAGTAGTGCTGGTATCGCAGCTTGCGCGCCATTTCGATGGCTTCGGGGCCGCCAAGGTCCAGCACCAATATGAAATCATTGGCCATAGATCGTTCCTCCGTATCATCGTTCAGGGTCATAGGATCTGGGCGGACGATGGTCGACGATGTCGATCTTTCGCAGGACCTGTTCAGTGATATCGATGCCAAGGGTCCGTGTGAGCTGGAGGCCGTACATCATCACGTCGGCGAATTCTTCCGCGATCAACGCCACGCGCTCAGGGTCGCGCCCATCCATCAGTGCGTGAACATCGTCTGTATTTAGCCACTGAAAGTGTTCGAGGAGCTCGCTCATCTCGACCGTCATGGCCATCGCGACGTGCTGCGGATCCTGAACACCATCCACGCCCCAGCCCTTGCGAAGGCAGAGCCTGTGAACCTGCTCCTTCAATGTGCCGATCGTCGTATTGTCATCGTTCATGTACAGACCTCCGAATGATACTGCGATCATTATAGCATATATTCACAGAATATGCAAATGTAGCGGGACCTTCCGGCACGGATCGGTGCGCGGCGTATCAAAAGACGGGCCTTGAACGGATGAAGCACCGACAGATGCAGTCGCACGCAGACAAGATATATCGGAGGAAGCGTCATCGAATCACCTGAAGTGCCTGCAGAATTAACCTTTGCATTGTATAATAGACAGGGTACATTTGGACCAGTATGCATTTTGGAGGCACACATGGCGGATAAATATACAGCCAGAGACATACAGGTGCTGGAAGGGTTGGATGCGGTGCGCATGCGGCCGGGCATGTACATCGGCTCTACGGGCTCCCGAGGTCTGCATCACATGATCTGGGAGATCGTCGACAATGCCATCGACGAGGCATCCAACGGCTATGCGTCAGAGATCACGGTCACGTTGAAAAAGGACGGCTCGTGCGAGGTCACGGACAACGGCCGGGGCATCCCCGTGGACATACACCCCAAGCTGGGCGTCTCTGCGGTCGAAGTCGTGTATACACAGCTTCACGCGGGCGGCAAGTTCAACGACAAGAACTATGCCTATTCCGGTGGCCTGCACGGCGTGGGCGCATCAGTGGTGAATGCGCTGTCCGAATGGGTGACCGTCGACGTTTACAAGGATTACAGCCACTATTTCGTGCGCTTCGAATCCATCACGGACCGGAAGACCGGCAAGATCATCAGCGGGCACACCATGGCGCCGCTCGAGAAGGTCGGCAATACCCGCAAGCGCGGCACCCAGGTCTGCTTTATGCCGGACCGGCGGGTGTTTGAGGACGTGCGCTTCAACGGCGACATCGTGCGGCGGCGTGTGCAGGAACTGGCCTATCTCAATAAGGGCGTGCGCTTCGTGTTCACCGATGAGCGCGTGAAGGATCCGGAAGCGCGCACCCAGGAGTTCTGCTACGAGGGTGGCATGGCCGATTTTGTTCGCTTCCTGAACGCCGATAAGAACGCCATCACCGAACCCATCGTGTTTGAAGCGGTGAAGGACGGCACGCTGGTGCGCGTGGCGATACAGTATACCGACAGCTACACTGACAACATCTATTCATACGTCAATAATGTGCCGACACCTGAGGGCGGCACCCATGAGATCGGCTTCAAGGCCGCCGTCACCAAGGCGTTCAACGACTACGCCAGGCGCGCCGGCCTGCTCAAGGAAAAGGACAACAACCTGGCCGGCGATGACTTCCGAGAGGGCATGACCGCGGTGGTGTATGCAGGTGTAAAGAACCCCCAGTTCGAGGGCCAGACCAAGGGGCGGCTTGGCAATACAGAGGTGCGGCCGGTTTATGAGGCAGTATGCCTTGAGCAGCTGTCCATATACCTCGACGATCTGAAGAGCCAGGACTTCGCACAGGCCATCGTACAAAAGGCCATGAAGGCTGCCAAGGTGCGCGAAGCGGCCCGAAAGGCCCGGGACATCGCCCGGCAGGCAGGTCAGCTAGAGGCCGCGCCGCTGGTAGGAAAGCTGTCCAGCTGTACCGGGCGCAAGGCTGAGGAGAACGAGCTGTTCATCGTGGAGGGCGACTCTGCAGGCGGCAGCGCCAAGCAGGGCCGCGACCGCCGGTTCCAGGCGATCCTGCCGCTGCGCGGCAAGCCCCTGAACGTGGAAAAGAAAAAGCTGGATCAGGTGCTGCAGAACGAAGAGTTCCGCTCGATCATCACTGCGCTGGGCACGGGCATCGGCGAGGAGTTCAACATCGCGAAGCTCAAGTACAACAAGGTCATCATCCTCTCGGATGCCGACCAGGACGGTGCGCACATCCGCGCGATCCTGTTGACGTTCTTCTACCGTCACATGCGAGAGCTCATCACCGACGGGCACGTCTACATCGGCATGCCGCCGCTTTACAAGGTACAGAAGGGCTCAAAGACCGTCTACTGCTACGACGACAACGCCCTGCCGCCCGCCATCAAGGAGGTGGGCAAGGGCTACACCCTGCAGCGCTACAAGGGTCTGGGTGAGATGAACCCGGAGCAGTTGTGGGAGACCACGTTGAATCCCGACGGGCGAAAGCTCATGCGCGTAGGCATCGAAGACCTCATGGAGGTAGAGCGCAAGGTGACCGTGCTCATGGGCGACAAGGTCGAGCCCCGGCGCGAGTACATCAGTCGCTACGCCAATTTCAACAAGGAAGACAACTTCGTGCCGGTCACAGGGGAGCAGTGACGCCATGAACGGGTCACAGGTCGTGGTTTGATGCGTCCATCTGCTGAGAACTTACTTTTGAGACCGTGCGGGACATCGCTACGGCATACGGGCTTTTCGTCGAACCGAGGGATCACGGTGCCTGCATGGGATCGGGCATAGGATCTGACAAAGGATCGGCCGGTGCGAAATGCACTGCCGGGATAGAATAGAACATCGTTTGGGGAGTATCCAATGGCACGCAAAAAGAATGCAGATCTGCCGCCGCGCAAGCCGGAGGAGATCATCGAGAAGAACATGGAGGACGTGATGCACGATTCCATGATGCCGTATTCTGAATACGTCATCCTGGAGCGCGCGCTGCCGCGGGTTGAGGACGGCCTGAAGCCCGTCCAGCGGCGCATCCTCTACACGATGCACGAACTCGGCAATACGTCCGACAAGCCGCACAGAAAGTGCGCGCGCATCGTCGGCGACTGTCTGGGCAAGTTCCATCCCCACGGCGACACTTCCGTATACGATGCTCTGGCCCGCATGGCGCAGGACTTCGTGATGCGCACGCGTCTGGTGGACGGCCACGGCAATTTCGGCTCGATCGACGGCGACAGCCCCGCCGCCATGCGATACACGGAGGCGCGCATGACCGAGCAGGCCGAGGTCATGCTGCGCGACATCGAAAAGGACACGGTCGGTTTTCATCTGAACTTTGACGATACGATCCGCGAACCGGACGTGCTTCCCGCGCGCTTTCCAAATCTGCTGGTGAACGGCTCCAGCGGCATCGCCGTCGGTCTGGCGACGAATATCCCGCCGCACAATCTCGGAGAGGCCGTGGATGCTGTGATCGCTCAGATCGACGATCCCAACATCACGACAGCCGGTCTCATGCGGATCATGCCCGCGCCGGACTTCCCGACAGGCGGTCTGCTCGCGCGGGATGAAGAGTTGGTACAGGCATACGAGACGGGCAGGGGCAAGCTCAAGGTGCGCGCCAGGGTGCACATAGAGGACGGCCCTGCCGGTCGCAAGCTCATCGTGATCGACGAGATCCCTTACCAGGTCAACAAAGCTGCGATGCTTGAAAAGATCCTGCGCGTGTCTGAGGAGAAAAAGGGTGTGCTGTCCAACATCCATGACATACGCGACGAATCAGACCGCATGGGTATGCGCGCCGTGATCGAGGTCAAGAAGGACTGTGACCCGGACAAGGTGCTGAACGCACTGTACAAGTACACCGATCTTCAGACGACCTTTGGCGTCAATATGGTGGCCATCGCGGACGGCAAGCCGGTCCAGATGGGCATCGGGCAGATGATCGGCTATTATATCAAGCATCAAAAGGATGTCGTGACCCGCCGCACGAGATACGAGCTCGCTCAGGCCGAGGCCCGCGCCCACATCCTGGAAGGCCTGATCATCGCGGTGGACAACCTTGACGAGGTGATCCGCATCATCCGCTCCAGCAAGACCCCGAAGGAAGCAAGGGAGCGGCTGATGGAGCGCTTCGAGCTGACGCAGATCCAGGCTCAGGCGATACTGGACATGCGCCTGCAGCGTTTGACCAATCTCGAGGTCCTTTCCCTTCGCCAGGAGTACGCAGAGATCACGAAACTCATCGCGCGCCTCAAGGGCATACTCGCCAGTGAAAAGAAACTGATGGCCGTCATTAAAAAGGAGCTCGTCGAGATCCGAGACAAGTATGCCGACCACAGG
This sequence comes from Clostridia bacterium, assembly GCA_017430945.1. The sequence goes on from JAFRMB010000044.1 coordinate 20,119, forward strand.
CGTACGGAGCTGGTCGACTCCTTTGATGAGATCGTGGTGGAGGACGAGAAGCCCGTCGCCGACGAGACGGTCGTCATGCTCACGCAAGCCGGATTCATCAAGCGCATGGCGCCGAAGCTGTTCGAGAAGGGACTGGCTTCCGGCGATTTTGCGGATCCGCCGCGTCTGACCATCCGAACGATGACAGATCGAAAGCTGATGTTCTTCACCAACACCGGCAACTGCTATCTGTTGCCGGCCGAGCAGCTGGCGGAGACCGCCAAGGCTAAGGATCGCGGTCTGCCGCTGGGGGGCGTACTGGCGGGGCTTGAAAGCGATGAAAAGCTCGTGGCGCTCATCGATTCCGGCGATTGGTCAGGTGAGTTGATGTTCTTCACGGAGAAGGGTCTGTGCAAGCGGACCTTGATGGAGGAGTACAACATCCGGAAGAACCGATTTGCCGCCATCAATCTGAGAAACGGCGACCACCTGCTCTGCGTACAAAAGCCGGAGGGCTTTGAAAGCGCGCTGCTCATATCGCGAAACGGTCAGGCGATCCACTTCGCCGTAGAAGAAGTATCCATCATCGGCCGCAACGCTGCCGGCGTCAAGGCCATGACTTTGAGCGAAGATGACGCCGTTGCCTCTGCGTTCCTGCACAACAGCGAAGGCGAGATCATCCTGATCTCTGAAATGGGATGCATGAAGCGCTGCCTGCTGATCGACTTCGAACGTCAGGCCAGGGGTGGCAAGGGCGTCAAAGCGTTCAGCTTTTTGAAGAACGGTCAAAACGGCAGCTATGTAGCCGGCGCACTGATCGTCCGGGAGGCCTATGATTTCCGGATCGTACAGAAAAACGGCACGGTGACCCAATTCAACACAGAAGACGTTGCCATAGAGACCAGAAATGGGCGAGGACAGCCCTATGTAGTGGTCGTGATGGACAACGTTGTGACTGAACTCGTCAAAGCATGAACAGGGTCCCTATCGCAGGGGCTCACAACCTGAAGTCATTTCAGCCACAGAAAGAGCACCCGTCCGCGCGATGCGCGCTGACGGGTGCTCCTTCTTTTTGATCAGATCTGTACGACCCTGCTCGTGCTGACGCGCTGCTGCAGTTCTCTTTGCCGCGAGCGCATGACCACGTTTTGCACAAGTCCAAGGCCCATCATATTGGTCAGCATGTTGGAGCCTCCGTAACTGACGAACGGCAGCGGGATGCCCGTGACAGGCAGGAGGCCGATGACCATGCCGACGTTTTCCACCACGTGGAACAGCAGCATGGCCGTTACGCCGACGATCACATAGGAGCCGAAGGGATCCTTGACCCGAATGGACAGCCAGATCAGCCTGGCGATCATCAGCATATAGGAAATGATCAGCACGCTGCCGCCGACGAGTCCGAAGGATTCGCACACGATGGCGAAGATGAAGTCGGTGTGGTCGTCCGAGATGTAGCCGAGCGAGGCAAAGCTGCCGGGGGAGATGATGCCCTTGCCGAACAATCCGCCGGAGCCGATCGCGATCTGTCCGTTGATGACCTGACGCGCTTCGTCGGGGTAGGATTCCGGATCCAGCCAGATCAGGATGCGGGTGAATCGAAAGTTGCCGGTCGCAGAGTTGTTCATGAAATACCACAGCGGAACGAGCAGTATGGCAAAGGCGATGATGACGCCCCATATGAGCTTTGAACTGGTGCCGGAGACGAACACCATGACTGCGAAAACGGCGATATACACAAGTGCCGTGCCGACGTCAGGCTGTGCGATGATCAAAACGAGCGGTATCCCCATGTAGATGGCCAGCGGAATGATGTCCGAGAATTTCATGATGGGCTTCATGCGGACGGAAAAGGCTTTGGCGAAGGCGACGATGATGGCCACCTTGCCGACCTCCGAGGTCTGGAAACCACGGTCGCCGCCGCCCCAGGCCAGAAACGCGGTCATGCCGCCGCGGCCGGCCTGTGCGATCAATAGCGTGAACAACAGAAGAACGATGTTCCCCGCGTAAATGACGTTCGCATACTGGCCGTACAGGTCGAACGGAAAGAATATGATGATGGCCATCGCGACCAGTCCGGCGCCGATCCACATGAGCTGAAGCCTGGGGTAGAGTATGGACTGGGTCTGAAGCATCTCCACGATGTTCGAAGGATACTCCGTGACCTGGCTGGATGTGGCTGAGAATATGCACACGACGCCGAATACCGAAATGGCCATGACGATCAGGAACAGGGGCCAATCGAAATACTTCATCAGGCTCCTGTCGAACTTATTGTCGCGAATATATTTGAAGAATGCCCGGATCCTTTGGAACATGGCGTCTCTCCTTGATGATCAGCTTGCCATCGTGAACTCGCTGTCCACAGTGGTGCTCTCCTTGTACTTCAGATTGTCGAGATAGTATTCGATGGTCTTGATGCACGCGGGAGAGGAATAAGCACCCGAATAGCCGTTCTGTATATAGCAGATGACGACGATCTTGGGGTCTTCAGCCGGGGCATAGGTCACGATCCAGCTGTTGTTCTCGACGTCGAGCTCGGTCCTCTGGGAGGTACCGGTCTTGGCGGCGATGTCGTACTTGGCGTCGCGGAAGTACTTGGAAGCAGTACCGCCGGCGACCTCGTCCGTAACCTCCTCCATGCCCTTGCGTATGGCTGCGAAGTAGGCGCCGTCGGAGTAGATCTGATTTGCGATGATCGGCTGCTTTTCGATCACGATGCTGCCGTCCGGCGCGATGATCTTGTCTACGATCTGAGCGTCATACACCGTGCCGCCATTGACGATGGCGCTGACATATCTGGCGACAGCCACGGGTGTGACCATCGTGACCGACTGACCGATGCCGACCATGATGGTCTCGTTGGGCGTCCAAAACAGGTCTGCGAGGTAGGTGACGTAGGTGTTGACCATGTAGTGGCTCGAGATGTATTCCGCCGGCAGACCGATATCGTATTGCAGGATCTCGCGGATCGGGCGGTACCAGTCCGTCTTTACGTCATAGCTCACGGCGATGCGCATGAGGTCATTGATGGCCTTTTCGAGCACCTCGTTGGAAATGTTCATCCGCCGCTCGGCGATGGTGTTCGTAAGAGACTCCTTGATGGCCTCGTAGGTCAACAGAGGCTTGGCCGTATTCTGCCATGTGGGTGTGTTTTCCGGGTCGTAAAGCATGTGCTGGTTGCCGACGATACTGGTGGCTTCACCCGGGAGCTCGATGTTCGTCTTGCTGGTGAGACCGAGCGCGGCGGCCCAGCTGTACAGCTTGTCGATGCCGAGGCGATAGCTGACCTCATAAAAGAAGTAGTTGCAGGAGTTCTTGAGGCCCTCGACGACGGTCTGATTCTGATGGAGCATCGGATCGGATGTCCAGCATTTTGCGGGATTGGACTGGTTGGTCTTGTAGAAACCTCCCATGTCGCTGATGCGGGTCTCGAGGGTGATCGCGCCTTCAGACAGACCGGCGAGAGCTGTACACAGCTTGAATATGGAGCCGGGAGCGTCTTTTGTGGATATCGCGCGGTTGTACAGCGGGTCGTTGCCCTCCATGGCTTCTGACCAAAGGGAGGAATCGACTTTTCCGTCGTTGAAGATGCTCAGATCGTAGTCCGGATAGCTGACCATGCCGAGCACCTTGCCGGTATACGGATCCATGGCGACCATGGCTCCCGACTCGGCCAGGTCGATGTCCCAGCCGTTCTTCGCATAGTTCTTCAGAATGTCCTTGTTCTCGCGCTGCCAGTGGTCACGGCGCATGGTCTTTTCCTGCTGCTCGTGGATCTCGTCTATGGTCGACTTCAGCGCATCGGACATCACCTTTTCAAGGTCGACGTCTATGGTCAGCATCACGGAATTGCCGTCGACAGGCGCCTGATAGGACAGCTCGCGCACGGCTTTGCCGCGCGTATCTACCTCCACCACGCGCTGTCCCTGACGGTACTGTATGTAAGGCGTCAGCTGGTCCTCAAGAGAACGCTCGATGCCGTCGGAGCCAATATATGCATCGTTGGGATACCCCTGGCTTTGGTAGGTCTCCAGCGTGTTGCGGGAGATCTTGCTGATGTAACCGGTGACGTGGCAGGCGGTCCGGCCCTGGGGGTAGACGCGCGATGAGCTCTCCTCGACGTCGATGCCGAGCAGGTCGAGCGAGCGCACCTGGATCTCGGATACGGTCTCATAGCCGACATCGTATGCGATGGTGACGGGCGTGGAGTTGAAGGCGTTCATGCGCGATTCCTGCCAAAGCGCGAGCACCTTTACGATCAGGTCTTCGTCGCGAACAGGGTCGAGTTCGCCATTCTTGATGAGTTCGGTGATGCAGTACTTTTCAAGCAGCAGCGGATAGAGCTCCTCTTCTTCGGCCCGGCTCAGGTAGAAATTCGAGCGCCACTGCCTCTCCCGCGTCGATTCGACGGTGGGAGAGTCTGAGCCGGAATCGAAACGCCAGATCCCGTCCTCATCCTTCTTGAGCCAGAAGTCATTCACGCAGGCTTTTCCGTTGGACTCCACCAGTTTGATGACGTTGATGAGCGTCTGCGTATAGGCGAGGCGGTCCGCATCGCTGTTGCGCGTGGGGTCGCGATAAAAGGTGACGTTGTAGCTGTTTCGGTCGTAGGCGAGAGGGACCATGTTCGTATCGAAGATCGTGCCGCGGCGGCCATACATCGTGATGGCCTTGGTGGAACGCGACTCCGCCCTGGAGGAATAGTTGTCGCCGACCACCCGGATCATATAGTTGAGCCGCACGAAGAAGGCCATGAACACGAAGACCAGGATGCCGGACAGCAGAAGCATGCGTTTAAAATAGGGTTTCAAAAGCTTTTCACCTCCCGATTGCGGGGCGTTGCGCGGTCATTGCCGCGACCGACCAGCAGGCGCTGCATGAGTGGATTCAGAAGCATCGTGAGCGCGGTGCAGATCGCCGCGCGCACGAGGATGTTAAACAAATAGATGAATTCAAACGATGCCGTGTTGAAATACTGTATGAGGAACAGGGCGACCTCGCCAAGTGCATAGAGCGAGAAGACCCATGAGGCGCGCCAGATGACGCGGCGACGGCGTTTACGGCGGGAAGCCAGGATGCGTTCACCCGGCGCATAGACGATCAGGCCGATCATGAAGCCGGACCACATGAAAAAGAAGGTCATCATGCCGAGCGTCCCGGATGTGATGTCCATGAGAAGTCCGCCAAACGTGCCGAAGAGCAATCCGCTCATCCTGCCCAGGATCATGCCGATGGACAGCACCGCGATGATGGTCAGCGGCACTACATAAACGCCCCGGTAAACCGCGGGGATCAGCGCGGTATCCATCAGGAAACAGAACAGGATCACCAGCGCCGGCGTGATTCGACGTAACATACAGCCTCCGGTCTATCGTATCGCCCATGCCCGGCCGATGGCCGGGCATACGCGTCATATCAGGAGTTTCTCACCCATTCATCCTCAGGCAGGGTCTCGAGGACTGCACCGCCGGTATCAGCGGACGGATAGCTCCAGGTGGCCTCGTCCGGTGTCGGAGAAGGAGTGGGCGTCGTGTTGGGATCCGGCGTAGGCGTACTGCCGATATTGGGCCGGGAGGTCGTGCTCACCGTGGGCAGCTGTTCGTCTGTATCCTTCTCGACGACCTCGCGCAGTACGAAGACCTCTTCGATATGCCTGAAGTCGACAGCGGGTGCTACGACCGCATAGCTGCCTTCGCTGCCGGCATCCATCGATACGGCCGTGACGGTACCGATATGGAGCCCCTTGGGATAGAGCGAATCCGTACCGGATGTGATCACGGCGTCGCCGGGCACGACGTTGTTCAGGCTGGGCAGGTAGTAAACATAGCATTCCGAGCGCGATGCGGACTGCGAGATCTCGCCGCGCATGATGCCGTTGTCACGCGTCGCCTGTACCATGCAGGCCACGGCGGAGCGCGTGTCGACGATGCATATCACCTTCGCGTAATTGATGCCCGCTTCATAGACGCGGCCGATCAGGCCGTCACCATTGACGACCGCCATCCCCGCAACGACGCCATCGTTTTTGCCACGGTTGATCGAGAACGTTTCGAACCATTGGCCGGGAGCTCGGGCAATGACCTTCGCGTAGATGGGATCAAGCGATTCATATCTTCCCTGCGCGTCCAGCAGCGATTGGAGCCTTTCGTTTTCAAGTTCGGCTTCCTTTGCGGCGTTGTACTGGAGCGAAAGCTGCTGATAGTCCCTTGAGAGCTCGTCGAATTCAGCTTCCAGTTTCTCGTAATTGTGCCAGCGCTCTGTAAAGCGCCGCACGCCGTTCGTCGCGTTGGTGAACACGAGCTGTATGCGGCTGAACAGCGAGCCGATGCCGTTTTCGGCAAGGGAGATGTCGTTGGAATTGCGCAGCACAAGAAAGAATACGACGGCGGCAACGACCAATACGACCAGTATCGAGAATATGATGCTGCGTCGGCGTATGCGCCTCAACCGTATTTCCTGTGGTGAACGGCTCTTTCCGTATCTCTTGTTTTTTGTCTTCTTTTTGCCAGGCATATCGCTGTCTCTCTTCGGTATGGTATGAGGACTATCAGATCTCGATCAGGCAGCCGCTGAGTTCGATCTTCTGCGCCAGCCGTTCGTTCGAGGCGGCCAGACAGGCACCGAGGGCCACATCGTCCTGAGGATGATCGTCGACCATGACGTTCAACTTGAGCATTTCGCCCAGCCGCTCTGGCAGACCTTCAAGCAGCGCGCCACCGCCGGAAAGATAGATCCCGTTGGGAAGGATATCCTCTGATAGCTCCGCCGGAAGGTTGTCAAAGGCATCCTGGATGCTCTCGACCAGCAGATCCACCTGAGGGGTGATGGCTTTATGGACGTCCTCTGCGGTGATCTCGACCGTCGCGGGCTTTCCGGATATGGCATCGCGCCCTCTCAGGCTGACCTTGTTCCTCGGAAGGCTGGGGTTGTGCAGCGCTGTGCCCAGATCGATCTTGAGATCCTCTGCCGTGCGCTGCCCGATGATCAGCTTTTTCTCGCGTCGGACATATCGTATGATGGCGTCGTCCAGTGAAAGCGAGCCCGTGCGCATCGTACGCGCGGCAACGACGCCATTCATGGACATGGCGGTGACTTCGGTGGTGCTTCCGCCGATCGACACCAGGAGGAAGCCGCGCGGCTCATCGATCGGGATGCCTGCGCCGAGCGCGGCTGCAACGGATGTGCGGATCAGCGAAGAGCGCTTCGCACCGGCAGCGCGCACGGCCTCTTCGAGTGCGCTGCGCTCTACGCGGGTCGTGCCCTGCGACATGGATACCACGAGGCGGTTGCGCTCCAACGCTCTGCGCTTGCCGAGAGCCTTCTCCGAGAGGCGCTGTATGAGTGCCGTCGTGAGTTCGATCTCGCTGACGGCACCGCTCATGACAGGAGAGACGAGGACACAGTCGCGCGGCGTCCGGCCGAGCATCTGGCGGGCGTCACGACCGGCTGCGATGACTTCGTCGACTTCCTCGCGAAGTGTCAGCACGTAGCTCGGCTCGCGAAGCACGATGCCTTCGTTTTCAAGACAGATGGTGACGTTTGCAGATCCGAGGTCTATGCCTACGCCGCCGTTTGAAAAAACACCCATATTCTTCCTCCAATAATCAGAAACCGAATCGGTGAAGCATGTCCCGCACTTCATCTACGGGCAGCCCCATCACATTTTCGAATGAACCGTCTAGGCCGGCTACGAATGCGCCCGCGCCGCCCTGGATCGCATATGCCCCGGCCTTGTCCATCGGTTCGCCGGTGGCAATGTATGCGTCGATCTCAGCGTCACTGATCGCGCGGAAACGAACGCCGGTACAGACGGCTTGTACCTCACAGTGCCCTGTGCACGCGTCGAGCGCGCAAATGCCGGAGTATACCTCATGTGTGCGGCCGGACAGCGCGCGGAGCATGTGTCTGGCATCGGATGCGTCCGATGGCTTCCCAAGCGGGATGCCGTCAAGAGAGACGAGCGTATCGGACGCCAGTATCACGCCATGGCGGATGCGTTCAGCTGCGGCACGCGCCTTGCGCTCTGCGAGGACGCGAACGACGTCCCTCGGATGCCCGGATACATGTTCGTCCACCTCAGGCACACACACTTCATAGGTGTAGCCCATCTTCGAGAGGAGCTCCTTGCGCCTTGGAGAACCCGAGGCAAGGACCAACGGCTTCCCGCCGCCAGATAAATCCATCATATCATCACCTTATGATAAGTCAACTTATATTATACCACGCAAAACCGATAAATCAAAGTAAAATGTCCGGGCAAACACGTTTTGTCACACATATATTACATTCGCGAAATACTAGTGCGCTGCATTGGACGCGTCGTGCGCCCGACCCGATGATAGTATTTGCAATTTGTAACGGTTTGTGGTATTATGTGTGCATTCGGAAGGATGGTGATTGCTATGGCAGGAGCTATTCGCAGCTGCGCCGGTGGCGTCGTATTCTGCGGTGACGAAGTCTTTCTGTTGATGAGCGACAGGGGAGAGTGGGTGATGCCGAAGGGCGTCATACGCAATCAAAACCGCTCCAATGACGTAGCGCTCTGGCGCGTCGAAGACGAGGCCGGCATACACGCCGAGATCATCGGCATCGCCGGCAATACGCGATACGATTTCTTCTCGGAGAGCCGTGGGCGCGAGATCAGCAATCGCATCCAGTGGTTTGTGATGCGCGCGGACGATCCTTCTTTCCATGTGGCCTACGAGCAGGGTTTTCTAAACGGGAAATACTATCCCGTGGATCAGGCGAGGGCACTTTTGACGTACGAGGGCGACAAACCGATCCTGGACAACGCATACAGGATCTACAAGCAAAGCCAGCGGTGCGGAGCATAGCGCCCATCGCGATCCTTAACGATGCACAGATGATAAGGAAGTGATCTCATGCACGAGCAGCTCTCCAAGTGGGTCCGCGAATCCAAACGCATCGTGTTCTTTGGCGGAGCCGGCGTATCTACCGAAAGCGGCATCCCGGATTTCAGATCCGTGGACGGTCTGTACAATCAGCAGTACGACTATCCGCCAGAGACGATCCTCAGCCATGGTTTCTTCATGAGGAATACCGAGGAATTCTACCGGTTCTACAGGAACAAGATGCTGTTCCTGGATGCCGAACCCAATGCTGCGCACAGGAAACTGGCCGAATGGGAAGCCGAAGGCAAGCTTTCCGGCGTCGTCACGCAGAACATAGATGGGCTTCATCAAAAGGCGGGTTCGAAAAAAGTCTTCGAACTGCATGGCAGCGTGCTTCGCAATTACTGTATGCGCTGCGGAAAGCCTTATGATGTAGCGGATATCAAGGACGGGACGGGCATACCAAGATGTGATTGCGGCGGCGTCATCAAGCCGGATGTCGTGCTGTATGGCGAATCGCTCAACGATGACGTGGTCGCGGGCGCCTGCGACGCCATCGAGCGTGCGGACATGCTCATCATCGGCGGCACATCGCTTGCCGTCTATCCGGCAGCGGGACTGGTCGACCTGTATCGCGGCGACCGCCTGGTGCTCGTCAATCTTTCGGCAACGCCGCAGGACAGGCGGGCAGACCTGGTGATCCACGAGCCGATCGGCAAGGTGTTCGCGGAGCTTCCCTGACGTGACCGGCCGGATACAGGCGTTCGCACCGGTCGCAGGCGAGGATGCGCGCGTGTTGATCCTGGGCTCCATGCCAAGCGTCGCGTCGCTTCAGCAGGGCTTCTATTATGGGCATCCCCGCAACGCGTTCTGGCGTATACTGTCAGATGTATACGGCGTTTCGGTCCCTGCGACGATCGATGATAAAAAGGCGATGCTGATCGAACACCGCATCGCACTTTGGGATGTCCTGGAGAGCTGTGAGCGCGAGGGATCGCTGGACAGCGCCATCCGATCCCCAAGACTGAACGATTTCAATGCGCTGTTCAAACGCTGCCGAAGCATCGAGCGCGTTTTGTTGAACGGCGGAACGGCCTGGCGGCTGTTTGAAGCCAATGGTTTGGCCGCATCCTGCGGGCGAAGGTGTATGAGAATGCCTTCAACAAGTCCCGCATATACGATCCAGTATGAAAGGAAGCTGGCGCTTTGGCGCCACGCGTTGTTGGAAAGCCATGAATCCGTGTGATATCATTCGAAAGAAGCGCTTTGGCGAGGAGCTGAGCGAAAAAGAGATACGGGCGTTCGTCAGCGGCGTGGTCGATGGCACCTTTGCAGATTATCAGGCATCGGCCTTGCTCATGGCCATCTGCATAAACGGCATGTCCGATCGTGAGACCCTCGCGCTCACCCTGGCGATGGCGAGATCCGGGGACACGCTGGATCTATCAGATGTGCCGGGTGTGAAGGCAGACAAGCATTCCACCGGCGGCGTCGGGGATACGACGTCGCTCATACTGGTGCCTTTGGTGGCGTGCTGCGGTGTGAAGATGGCAAAGATGTCCGGCCGGGGCCTAGGATTTACCGGCGGCACCCTCGACAAGCTGGAGTCGATCCCGGGATTGTCCATCGAGAAAGATATCCGGGACTTCAAACAGCAGGTACGCGATACAGGCTGCGCCATCATCGGCCAAACGGCCGAGCTCGCGCCGGCAGACAAGGTCCTCTACGCACTGCGCGATGTCACGGCCACGGTGGATTGCCTGCCGCTGGTCGTATCCTCCATACTGTCAAAGAAGCTTGCTGCGGGCTGTGATGTGGTCGTGCTGGACGTGAAGACGGGTTCCGGCGCGATCATGGATACGCTTGAAAAGTCCCGCAAGCTGGCAGAGACGATGGTGCGCATCGGCAATATGAGCGGCAAGCGCTTTTCTGCGCTGATCACGGATATGGATCAGCCGCTCGGCAATTATATCGGCAATGCGCTCGAGGTGGAGGAAGCCATAGAAGTTCTGGCCGGACGCGTGCGCGGTCCGCTGCGCACGGTGTCACTTACACTCGGCGCGCACATTTTGAGAAATGCCGGCATCGCGGCCTCCGTTGAAGACGGTATCGCCATGCTCGAGCAAAAGATCGACAGCGGCGAAGGGCTTGCCAAGTTCAGCGAGATGATCGCCGCACAGGGCGGAGACGCGCGCGTCGCATTCGACACGTCACTTCTGCCCAAGGCAAAATACAGGATCGATGTCACCGCCGACCGCGACGGCTATATCGCGGGTATGTGCACCAGTGACATCGGCAATGCAGCAAAGCTCCTGGGGGCGGGCCGGGAACACAAGACAGACGTCCTCGATCTGTCGGTCGGGATCGTTATGAAGGTGCGCTTGGGCGATCGCGTCAAGAAGGGCGATGTGCTCGCAGTGATGCACGCCGGCGACCGCTCTGATCGCACGGGAGCTTACAACCTGCTGCGCAGATCCATCGCCATCGGCCCGGATCGGCCCGGGCAGAAGCCGCTCATCGTCGCGGTCGTCGAATAAATGAGCAGGAGCAAAAGGCCGGCCAGTCCGGTCGTCCAAGATGCTACAGCGCGCCGGGACGGCGTTTTCATGGGAAATGACGGTTCGATGCGCGCGCCATGGCGACTTGTGCTCGCTCTGGTGTCATATGGCGGCGTTTCGGTCCTGGTGCGTGTAATGGCAAGCCGCGGTACGACCGCCTTGTTTTCCGCATGGAATCTGCGGGCGGACAACGTATGGCGAGCACCCCGGTGGGCGCAGTTTCTGTATGCGTGGCGAGGCAGCCTGATCACGCTCATCGTCAGTGCGGTGTTGATCCTGTTGTCACAGGCGCTCAGACACCGGTGGCCGGATCTGCTCGTGGATCGAAAAGCGTTTCAAGCGAAAAGTTCGACGTGCAGCGCGCTGTGCGGGGCGCTCGCGGCACTGGTGTCCGCTGCGGTCTTTCTGGCAGTCGACAGCTTAAGGCCTGCGTGGCCGCTCACAGAGCCAAGGTGGTCCTTTGGATCGATCACCCTGGGCGTCATCGCGCTGATCGCGACGTTGTCGGAGGAACTGTTTACCCGGGCAGTCATCTATGAGATCGTGAATCAATGGTTGGGGCACTTGCCGGCAGCGCTGATCTCTGCGGCTGTGTTTTTCCTTTTGAACGGCGGTTATGCCGGCAACGGCATATCGGCGTTGAATGTCGCGCTCATGGGCCTTTTGTGCTGCAGTGTTTATGAAAAACGGGGCCTGTCATCATCTGTCGGGCTGCGTTGGGGATGGAGCTTTGCAACGGTATTCCTGCTTGGCTTTGGCGGGGGAGAGCACGCTGTCTATCAGCTCTATTCCGTGTCAGAGGCTTTCTTGACAGGCGGCGACGCCGGACTCATCTACGGGCTGTGGACCACGATCCTGCTCCTGACGGCCCTGTTGTTGCCGGCGGTCGGTTTTCTTCGGGGAAAGCGTCGCGCAGACCCATGAAAAAACGGAGAATGAAGAAGAGGGTTCATTCTCCGTTTTTCATTTATGGATGGACCGGGCATGGCGATCAGGGCCTGAACATCCCAAGTCCGCCGCGGACGATGTGGACATCGAAGGGCAGGTCTTCGTAGATCTCGCCGTCGATCTGGATCGGCATGCGGCTCGTACTGCGCAAGGTCAGGCTTTGCTGTTGAGCAAAATGGGTGGCTTTCAGCTCAAGCACGCGGCGCTTCATAAGCTGGACAAACGCGTTAGGGATGGCCGGCCTGGCGATGTTATCCACGATGACGACATCCATGAGGCCGTCGTCGATGACGGCCTTCGGGCAGATCGGTATGCCGCCGCCGAAGCACACGCCGTTGCCGGCGCAGGCGATGAACGCACTGTGGTGGCGCAGACTGCCGTCCGGCAGGACTTCATCGAATGTGTAGGGCTTGTATGAAAAGAGCGTGATCACCAGCGAAGCCAGATACGCTGCGGAGCCTTTGAGCAGCTTCATCCGCGCATAGCGTCGCAAAATGTCCACATCGATCCCCGTCCCGATGGCATTGATGCCGCGGATGCCGCTGCAGATCAGGTAATCCGTTGGCTTTGCCTCACCGGACAGGATCACTTCGAGCGCCCGTATGGGATCCTCAGGGATGCCTGCTGCCGCGGCAAAATCGTTTCCGCTGCCCAGAGGGATGATGCCCAGCCGCACGCGCGAAGGATCGCGGACGCCGTTGAGCACTTCGTGAAGCGTCCCGTCACCTCCGATGGCGACGATGTCCCTGGCCGCATCATCTCCGGTCAGCTCGCGGGCGATGCGGGCCGCATCTCCGTGCATGTGGGTCAGGTGGATGTCATACGCGACATCGCGCGATTTGAGCGCGCCCTCCAGCTCGGCCAGTCTGCGGCCGGCGCGGCCGCTGCCGGAGGCGGGATTGCAGATCAAATGAAGCATGGTACTCTACTCCGTGCAGTTTGTTGGCTGTGTTGAAAAAGACATCGAACCGTTGCGGTCTTCAACGCCGATACGGAAAGACGCCCCGTGCAGCGCCGTCCGCCGTCGAGCGACGGAATACTGAAAGCGGGATCCTGACAGGGCAGATCAAAGTGCCGCCTGACGGATCGTCCCGACACTGTGATCCCGCATGAACGAGCGGCGGCAGCACAGACAGGCACTCGTTCCGACCCCGGTCTGTATCGATTAAACCACCGACCCGGTCATATCGATTATACCACGTATCATGAGCATTTTTCAACCGCTGATACGACCATATTCGGATCTCGGCCGTGCGCCATGTCGTTTTGTCCGGCTTATCTCTTTCGGAGACGGAACGCAGTTATCGAGGTCATGATCGGTCGCTGCTCGGTTGAGTGTGAAATGTGCTTTGACCACATTTAAAACACTGTTTTGGTACAATAGAAAGGTAACAGAGAGTAGAAGCAAAACAGAGAGCCAAGTGATAGAATAAAGTCACCACACCCAAACTATCACGAAGGGAGCTCTCTGCATGAACAGGATAGCACAGGAAGCACATGCACGTCAA
>JAFRMB010000045.1 GCA_017430945.1 Clostridia bacterium
CAAGACGGTCATCATCATGGAGCTCATCAACAACATCGCCACGCAGCACGGCGGCCTGTCCGTGTTCGCCGGCGTGGGCGAGCGCACCCGTGAGGGCAATGACCTCTACAACGAGATGAAGGAATCCGGCGTCATCAACAAGACGGCGCTGGTCTACGGCCAGATGAACGAGCCGCCGGGAGCCAGGATGCGCGTCGGCCTGTCCGGTCTTACGATGGCGGAGTATTTCCGCGATCGCGAGAACCAGGATGTATTGCTGTTCATCGACAACATCTTCCGCTTCACGCAGGCGGGTTCCGAGGTGTCGGCGCTGCTGGGCCGCATGCCCTCCGCCGTGGGATACCAGCCCACCCTGGCGACCGAGATGGGCGCGCTTCAGGAGCGCATCACCTCGACCAAGAAGGGTTCCATCACCTCTGTACAGGCGGTTTACGTGCCTGCGGATGACCTAACCGACCCCGCGCCGGCCACCACGTTCGCGCATCTGGACGCCACGACGGTCCTGAGCCGCTCCATCGCCTCCCTGGGCATCTATCCGGCCGTGGATCCGCTGGACTCCACCAGCCGCATACTGACGCCTGAGGTCGTCGGCAGAGAGCATTACGAAGTGGCACGACATGTGCAGAGCATCCTGCAGCGCTACAAGGAGCTCCAGGACATCATCGCCATCATGGGCATGGACGAGCTGTCGGACGACGATAAGCTGATCGTCGCGCGCGCGCGCAAGGTGCAGCGCTTCCTGAGCCAGCCGTTCCACGTGGCAGAGCAGTTCACCGGCATGGAAGGCCGCTATGTGCCTCTGAAGGAGACCATCCGCGGCTTTAAGGAGATCATCGAGGGCCGGCACGACAATCTGCCCGAGAGCGCCTTCCTGTTCGTCGGCACCATCGACGAGGCGGTCGCCAAGGCAAAAAAGGGTGAGTGATCATGGCGCTGATTCATCTGACCGTGGTCACCCCTGAGGGGCTGTTCTTCGACGAGAATGCGCAGAAGATCATCGTGCGCACGACGGGCGGAGACGTATGCATCCTGCCGAACCACATCGATTACTCCGCGTCGCTCGGCGACGGCGAAGCCAGGATCACAACGGAGCGCGGCGATGTGCGCAAGGCCTTTGTATCCGGCGGCATGCTTCACGTCGCCAGCAACGTAGTAAAGGTGATATCGAACCACTTTGACTGGAAGGACGAGTAATTGCCGCGATTTCGCGGAGCACTGTTCCGCAGCAGATCCGTCACGGGCGATCCACGCACGGGATCGGCAAATATGCCGGCCGGCGGGATCGCCCGTGCTGTTCAAGGCGCTTTCCGGGCGCCTTTTTCGTTGCCTGCCGGGATCGGTCCCTTCATGCTCCGGCATTTGACAAATCTGCGCCGCACAATCTTCACGGCCTGTTCATTGCGATAATACATTCGGGATGTATAATACAAGTAATAGAATCGCAATAATCATGTGCTATATTACAATAAATATGTAATAAAAGGCCTGCGATGGCGATCTGAGATGAACCGATGCGCGATCGATTGCGTCTATAAGTCACAGTGAATACGAATGGAGGCGCGGAATGAAACGATCATTGCTGAGAATACTTGTGATGATGCTCATCCTCGGGCTGCCTGCGATGACTTTCGCGGCCGGTTCGGGACGCGCAGCCGCCACAGAGCGATATGGCCTGGATCTGCTCCTTGAAAAAAACGAAATCCCGGCTTCCACTTCGATCCGATACGACGTGGACACGCCCGTCGGCGCGGTGGTGGAGAACAGGACGGCTTCCGTCGAGCTGATGAGCAGCCGCGGCGACGTGCTGAACGTCGACGTGGATTTTGTGCTGGTAAATCTGCCGCTGAGCAGCGACCAGTGGAAGAACGTGACCGATTGGGCGAAGGGGGTCGTGATGACCGCCGTCCAGTCTGTCGGCGCGGATTCCGAATCGCTGGCGCATGTCGTGGCGAACGCTATTACACAGCAGCGCAGCGCCAGTGCGCAGTCGCTTGAGATCTGGGCCAACAGTAACCTCAGGATCCGATCTGTCACGGCAAGCGTCCCGTATTATCCCGAGCTGTCCGTCGGCTCGAGCGGCGCAAAGACGCAGCGTCTGCAGCAAAAGCTCATCGACCTGGGCTTCCTGAACGACCGCGCGGACGGCCACTATGGCGCCAACACCGAGCAGGCTGTGAAGGCGCTTGAGCAGTATGTGCGCTGGCTGGAACAGGATCTGATCGATGCCATGCCGCCCGAAACGACCGCGGCCATGCCTGCCGCGACGTCCGATCCTGCCGCCAATGCCGTGCCCATGGTATTCGAGATGCCGGTCGTGACTGAGGTGCCGAAGCAGGTCGAGGCGCCGAAGCCTGCGACACCGGTGGACGGCGTGGCGGACGCGATGCTTCAGGCGTATCTGTTTTCGAACCATTTCAAAGTGACCCGCCGCGCGCTGTCGAACGGCGACAGCGGCGATGACGTGCTGCGTGTACAGCGAAGGCTGTGCAACCTGGGCTATATGGCGGATGCGCCGGACGGCGCGATGGGCAGCGGGACCGGCCGATCCATCGGGCTGTTCCAGTACTACAACGGGCTGCCGGTAACCGGCTTCGCTGACGAGGCGACGCAGACCAGGCTCTTTTCGGCCGATGCGGCCAGGCCCGGCAATGCCATGCTGATACCGGGTTCCAGCGGAGAGGCGGTCTCCAGGCTCCAGAAGCGCCTCAGGATACTCGGGTTCGGATCGATCAACGTGGACGGCAATTACGGCGCGTCCACCAGCGCCGGCGTCGAGAACCTGCAGCAATACATGAAAGAGCGGAACAGCGCTTCTGCCGCTGCCGCCGTGCCGATCGCCGTGAACGGCGTCGCGGACCCGCTGCTGCTGGACGAATTCTATGCGCCCGGCTTTCCGGATATCCCCGCGCCCATGTCCGGCGGCTCGTCCGGAGGGGACGTCGTGCGCCTTCAGCGCAGGCTCAAGCTGCTGGGCTACTACGACAGCGCTCTGGACGGCGCCTACGGTTCCGGCACGGCGAAGGCCGTCGCGGATTTCCAGAAGCGGCATCGCCTGTCCGCTACCGGCTACGCCGACACGCAGACGCTGCAGACGCTGTTCGACGAGAACGCGAAAAAGGCGCTGAAGCCCTATCTGCTGAAGGTGTCGGTTGCCGATCAACGCGTGTATGTGTACGGGCTGGATGACAACAGCGAGTACAACGATCTCGTCAAGACGATGAAATGCTCAACGGGACGAAAGGGCACGCCGACGCCCACCGGGACCTTCACCAACACCACCGGGCCGGGCGCGCGCTGGCACTATTTTCAGAAATTCGACTGCTGGGCGCAGTATGCGTATTACATACAGGGCGACATCATGTTCCATTCGGTGCTGTATGGGAGCCGGGAGGGCCGGGTGACCCGTTCCAGCGTCAACAATCTTGGACGCCGCGCTTCACACGGCTGCGTGCGGCTGAGCGTCGAGGACGCCAAGTGGATCTGGGAGCACTGCCCGAGGAACACAACCGTGGTGGTGGGCTGATCGCCGGAGTAAGCGCGGTCTGGCGTTCAGGACATCGGGATCCCTGGAAACAAAGAGAGCATGGGGGGCTGCAGATTGAAAGCGACTTTTATCAGGTGCGTTGCGTGGTGTCTCTTTTTGGCGCTGCTGTCGGGCGGCCGCGTCTCGGCGGAAACAGATGCGCGGGAGGCGTATGGATCCGTGAGCATTACGAAAGTGGAAGCCCTTCCCGAGTGGGGATGGCAGAAGACGGCGGTGTTTCCGGATTGGAAAGGCTATACCGACGATACGCTGGCCCTGAACAGCACGATCAGCTTTCGATCGTATCGCGGCCAGGGAACGATATGGCTGCAGATCGCTGACGGGGTGGAGCGGTTTTCGCTGTATGTCAACGGCGTGAAATGCGATACGAGCGGCGTGACCGGCGGCGTTTGGTCTGCGGACATATCCGGCGAAACGGTGGATGGCGTGAACACCCTGCAGGTCTCGAACATCATGCCGCTGGGGCTCGAGAAGGCCGTGGAGGTCCACATCCCCTATCCGGTCGTTACGGAGGGAGAGGGCAGCCTGGAGGGCATCGATCCGCTGGCGCTTCAGCTCATATCCGACATTATCGATTCCGACATCGACCACGGCTTCACGAGTGCGCAGCTGGCGGTGGTGCGCCATGGGCGGATGGTGGCGGACCGGGCGTGGGGATTGGTCAACGCGTATCTGCCGGACGGCACGCCCAGGCAGGACAGCGCTCCGGCTACCGTTGAAACGCTGTACGACCTTGCGAGCGTGACGAAGATGTTCTCGATCAATTACGCCGTGCAGAAGCTGGTCACGGATGGCGCGCTGGACATCGACAGCACCATCGCGGACATCCTGGGAGAACAATTTGCCGACGAAACGCTCGACTTTGCCTACGCCGGCGAGGAGGTGCAGCCGGATCACGAGACGCAGATCGCCTGGAAGCGCGAACTGACGATCCGGGACGTACTGCGCCATCAGGCGGGATTTCCCGCCTCACCGCGTTACAACGATCCCGATTTTGACATGTCTCTGCTGGCGGTCGGGGAGCCGGGTTCGAACCTGTGCCATGCCGCCGACCGGGAAGAGACCCTTGCCGCCATCTGCCGAACGCCGCTCATCTACGAGCCGGGGGCCCGGACGGTGTATTCCGATGTGGATTACATGCTGTTGACGTTCGTCGTCGAGGCCGTCACCGGCCGGCGTCTGGATGACTACATGAAGGAGACGTTCTATGAGCCGATGGGGCTTGCCCACACGACCTTCCTGCCGCTGGAGAACGGCTTTGAAGCCGATGACTGCGCAGCTACGGAACTGAACGGCAATACCCGCGACGAACACATATCCTTCGAAGGGATCCGCACCGCGACCGTTCAGGGCGAGGTCCACGACGAGCGCGCGTGGTACTGCATGCAGGGCGTCTCGGGACACGCGGGGTTGTTCTCGAACGCGGCGGATCTGGCAAAGCTGGCCAGCGTCATGCTCACAGGCGGGTATGGCGAACATCGCTTCTTCTCGCGCAACGTGATGGACGGTTTTACCGCGCCGAAGGCCTTTGACTTCGGACAGTGGGGCCTCGGCTGGTGGCGCGAGGGCGACGATCAGCGGGTGTGGTACTTCGGCACGCAGGCCGCGCCGAACACGGTGGGCCATCAGGGCTGGACGGGTACGCTGGTGATGATCGACCCGTCACGGGATCTCGTGATCGCGTATCTGACCAACAAGATCAACTCTCCGATCACCGATGAGGCGGACCTGAACAGTTTCAGCGGCAGCTGTTATACTGCGTCCACGCTGGGCTTCGTGCCGCAGATCCTGTCCATCGGCATGGACAGCGATACCGACATCTCCGGGCAGCTGCTGGACCTGGTCGCCGATATGGCCGCGGAAAGCCTGAAGCTGATCCCCGAAGGGGCCGGCGCCGATCACCCATACGTGAAGAACGCGCAGAGCAAGCTGGATGTGCTTCGAAAGTGGGCGGGCGACGACGCGGCGTATCGCGCAGTCGCCGATGAGCTCTCCGTCGAGGCGATCCTGTCCCGGATGACGTTGAAGGACAAGCTCGCTCAAATGATGATCCCGTCCTTCCGCGTCTGGAAGGAGGTTTCGGAGAGCGAAGCGGGCACCACGACCGTGGAGAATGCCGAAGATATCCCCGCGACCAACATAACGGAGTTGAACGACGAGATACGCGCGTGCCTTGCGCAGTATCGCTTTGGCGGGATGCTCCTGTTCGCGGAGAATTGCCGGGACGCGGAACAGACGCTGCGCCTCGTGGCGGACATGCAGACGGCCAATCAGCGGGGCGGCGGGCTGCCGATGCTCTTCTGCATCGATCAGGAGGGCGGCAATGTCGCCCGACTGAGCTTCGGGACCACCGGCGCAGGCAATATGGCGCTGGCGGCGACGGCCGATCCGGAGAACGCCGCGGCGATGGCCGCGATCTACGGCGAGGAGCTCAGACTGCTGGGCATCCACGCCGACTATGCGCCGGTCATGGATGTCAACAACGAACCCAACAATCCGGTCATCGGCGTTCGCGCGTTCTCGGACCGGCCGGAGGTGACCGCTGCGTTCGGAAAAGCGTTCATCGAAGGTCTGCACAGCGCCGGCACCATGGCGACGCTGAAGCACTTTCCGGGCCATGGCAATACCGATACCGACAGCCATACGGGCTTCCCGCGCATCGATGCGAGCTATGACGAACTGAAGGCCTTCGAGTTGATCCCCTTCCGGGCGGCGATCGACGCCGGCGCCGACATGATCATGACCGCCCACATACAGTATCCGAAGATCGAGACAGAGACCTATACCTCCATCTCGACCGGAGAGGAAGTCAGCCTGCCCGCCACCATGAGCCGCGTCATACTGACCGATATCCTGCGGGGCGACATGGGGTTCGAGGGCGTCATCGTATCGGACGCGCTGGATATGGCGGCCATTTCGGACAATTTCGCAGAGGAGGATATCGTCAGGCTGACCATCAATGCGGGCGCAGACATGCTGATCCTGCCGTGCATTTACGACACGGCGCTGTACCGCAAGGCGCTGCGCATGGTGGATACGGCCGTTCGCCTCGCGGAAGCGGGCGAGATCGACGCATCGCGCGTGGACGACTCCGTACGCCGCATCCTGACGTTGAAGCAAAAGTACGGCCTGCTCGATCAGACGGACTTTACCGTAACGGACACACAGGTCCGGGCTGCGGTGGAAGGCGTTGGGAGCGAAGGTCACCGCGGGACGGCGTGGTCGATCGCACAAACAGCGCTCACGCTGGTGAAGAATGAGAACGACGTTTTCCCGGTGCGTATGCAGCCGGGGGAGGACGCACTGATCCTGTTTGCCGATTCCTGCGCGAGCCGCGTCGGCTCCGGGGAACTGTTCATGCAAATGCTGGAAGCGCAGGGCGCACTGCCGGAGGGCGCACGGATCACCGTCATGTCGAACACGGCCGACAACGGCGATGCCTGTCTGGAGGCGGCGCTGCACGCAGACCACGTGATCCTGGTCCACAGGATATACAATTCGTCGTGCATGGATCCCGATACGGAGGACGGCTTTTCCTCGGGCGTCTTCGACCGGATCATCGAGGCGCGGCACGCCGAACGAAGGCCGGCGATCCTGATCTCGTGCCAGCTGCCCTATGACGCGGCACGCTTTGTCGACGCGGACGCCATCCTGCTGACCTACGGCTCTTCGCCGATGCGTCAGATCCCGCCGGACCACGGAGAAGGCAGCGCTTACGCGCCGAACCTGCCGGCTGCGCTCTGCGCGTGCTTCGGCATGGGGAAGGCCGGCGGGATGCTGCCCGTCGATATCCCGGCCCTGGACGAAGGATACGGGTTCGCAAAGGAGATCCTGTATGGATCCGGCATGGGCGTGCCACAAGCGTGAACGATCTCCGACGATCCGGGCAAAGCGCCATGACGGCCGGGCTCGCGCAGCGCTCGCGGCCTGGCCTGATCCAAACGCTCCGGTCCGGTGAAGGACGCACGACAGGGAGGGATCCGCATGGATAAAGTCATCCAGATCATCGAGGCGCAGGGCATGAAGCTCCTGGGCGGCATCATCGTCTTTGCCGTAGGTCTGTTCCTGACCCATTGGATCATGAAGTTCCTTTCTCGGGGCGATCGCTTCGTCAGGATCGAGCCGACGCTGAAGGGCTTTCTTCAAAACCTGGTAAAGATCATCCTGTACATCACCGTGATCCTGACCGCGACGAATGTGATGGGGATCCCGCTCACAAGCTTTGTGACGATCCTCGCGTCGGCCGGCGTTGCCGTATCGCTCGCGATGCAGGGCGCGCTGAGCAATTTCGTCGGCGGCATGACCATACTGATCCTGAAACCCTTCAGGACAGGCGATTACATCAGGATCGGCGATACCGAGGGGACTGTACAGAGCATAGGCGTGTTCTTCACGGAGCTGACCATGCCGGATAACCGGCATGTATCCCTGCCCAACAGCAATCTGACGAACACAGCCATCATCAACTATACCAGAGAGGGGACCCGGCGGCTCGATGTCAGCTTTGGCGTCGGGTATGATTCGGACATCGATCAGGTCAAGCGCGTGCTGGCCGGGGTCATCGCGAAGACGCCCGGCATCCTGCCGGAGCCCGCGCCGATCGTGAAGCTCATCGAGTGCGGCGACAGCAGCATGTCCTACATGATGCGCGTTTGGTGCCGGTCTTCAGATTACTGGGACGTCAACTGGGCCCTGCTGGAAGGCGGGAAACGCGCGCTGGACGATGCCGGGATCGAGATCCCGTATCCGCAGATGGACGTACACATGAAGTGACGGGAACACGAGGAACGGTCAACGGTGTTCGCGCGTGTTTCCTTTGGCCGACACAGGACCCCTTGCACGCGCATTCCTTGACGACAGTGGGCGTGTTTGCTATTGTTGATGCGGGCATCATGATGCCCGGAGCCGAGCGAAACAGGACCGACAGGCGATGACAGGAAAGAGATCCGGGAGGGCTTGTACAATGAAAAGGCGGATGGCACTGGCGCTGATAATGCTTCTATCGGTCGTTTTCATCGATCCTTCGGCTGCGATGGCGGAAACGGATGGCAGCCTGCTGAAAAAAGCGAAGGAAGACGGGGTCTACGACCGATCGACGTTTGGCGATTATTCCTACAGGATCATTGACGATGCTGCCGTGGAGATCATGGAGTATAGCGGGGACGAAAGAGAGGTCGACATACCGGAAGAGATCGAAGGCCTTCCTGTATTTGCCATTGCAGAGAGCGGTTTCCGAGGCAATGGATCCATCGAGAAGGTGCATATCCCGGAAAGCATCATCTATATCGGTGCGCTCGCGTTTTGCGGCTGTAAAAACCTTTCGGAGGTGGATATGACACACGCTCTGGAGGAAGTGGGAGAGGGCGCACTGGAGGGAACGAAGCCCTATTATCTGTATGATACAGAGGGATTATACTACAGGACGTTCGAGAATGCCCAGGATATCAGTGAGATCGAAAGCTGGCGCTTCCTGAAAGGCAAAAAGATCATCCCGCTTTTGAACTGGCATCTGCTGGACGGGAGCCTGTATTTTCTGATGCCGAATGAGGCGAGGACCTACGATCTGGATGAAGCGGATTATTCGATCGTGAGGCATGAAGTCAAAGAGGCTCGCCGCGATTACAACGGCCCTGCCCATAACACCATCACCGAAGTGTATCTGTGTGGAAGGGACGGAACCATCATATATATTGGGAGCGTGACCAATGAACCGCCGAAGGCGGGCTTGGTGCGCAAAGGCGTCAGCCTTGGCGGGAGAGAGGCGACTGCCATGCAGATGTGGGATATCATAAAGAGCATCTTTGTGGATCATACGATGGAGGATCTGCTCGACGCGTTCGACAACAGGCTCTATCGCGCCACATACGACGCGCTTCTCTCAGGCACGACGATCCAAAAAGGGTCGAGAGGGGAAAGCGCCCGCGGAATACAGCAAACGCTGAAGGACTTTGGGAAATCCATCTCAGTCGACGGATCCGTTGGAGCAAAGACGATCGCGGTGCTCAACGAAGTGCAGCGGGAATACGGCCTTGAAATAACGGATTCAGTGGATGCAGGCGGATATGCAGAGCTTCTGAAACAGCTGTTGATACGCACGGACCCGGACAAGGCAGCTGCATTGCTGGATCCATGAATATGCACGGCCGGTCTGTGATGTACGCGCGGTGTTACAGCGCTGATGACACAGGGCGGCGCTTCCGTGCCCCGGATGAGGCGCCGCCTCTGCTCCCGGCGGCCGCGGGGCCAAACGGATACAGGCTCATCAGGCAACGACAGATCTGGAGGGATGACGTATGAAGCGCTTGCTTGCATGGATGATCGCCGCGATGCTGCTCGCGACCGCGGGCGCGGCGGAGGGCAGCCTCAGGGACAAGGAGAGCTACGTCGGATTCATGGAAGTGGTGAACTGCGATGCCTGGGTGTCCCTGCGCGCCGCGCCGGACGTCTCGTCCGCGCGCCTGGCCCAGGTGCCGCTGGGCGAACTGGTGGAGGACTGCGTCCGGTTCAACGATGCGTTCTATTATGTCAGCTACGGCGGTCAGACGGGCTTCATACTGGGAGAATACCTGGAAGCGATAGAGGGTGACGATGAGGACCTCGACGACGATATCGATCCGGAAGGCATCGGGATCGGCGCCGATGGCCTGGAACCGGGCGAGGCGCCGGAGCGCGAAGCCGCCATCGCGGTGGAAGGGGAACAGGAGACGATCACCGAGCGCTATTATGCGAGCGACATGGGCTATTCCCTGTGGTATGACAGCGATCTGTTCGAGGTCGTGGGCGGCGTCAGCGAGTCCGGCACGGGCAGCTTTCTGCTGGAAGGAAAGATCAACGGGCAGGGGATCATAGCGACAGTGGAGTGCCTGTCTCCGGAGGCCACCGGGCAGCGCGGCGATGACTATCTGAAGCGGATCCCCGCAGAATACGGCGTGACGGTGGTCGGCGATTCGAGCGGCGTCACGGAGAGCGGCGACACCTGGCGGTGCGTGTCCGGACTCCTGGATGACCGGGAGATGAGCTTCTATACGGTGACGAACGGGGAGCAGGAGGCTCAGCTGATCGCAACGCTCAGCCTTGAACTGGTCGAGGGTTTTTCGCCCCGCATCGATCATACCGTAGGGTCCGTCAGCTTTGCGGCGGAGTAGCGCTACAAGCTGCCGCCTGTGTGAGAAACAAATAAAAACCGGCTGTGCAGTCCTTTCGGGGCGGCACAGCCGGTTTTATGTCGATTTGAGGCGCTGTCAGGGCTCGCTCGGGTTTTCCGGTTCAGATACCAGGCCGGGATTGGGCATCAGCGGGCTCTTGAGGTAGATGCTGCCCGCCAGCGTCGAAGGCGCGAGACCTTCGATGTAAAAGCGCACGGCGTCTATGCCCTCCATGGCACAGAGCGTGTTCACGATGCAATAGACGAGCGCGCGCTCGTCCGCGGGCGTCAGCTGCTGACAGCTTCGGTAAAAGCTGCCGGAGAGGTTCACGCGCACCACGCCGCCCGAGAGCTGTAAACCCATGATGTCTGACGCGCCGACTGCGTCCGGTGCAGGGAAGCGCAGCGAGCCGTCGCCCTCGTAGTCGAACAGCTCTGCGAGTAGGCTGCGCGGCGACAGCGCGTTTCGCATGGATACGGGCTGGCGGACCAGCCGGAGCGTATCGTCCTGAGCCGCAAGATACAGCGTGGCGACGCTCCCCACGCGCCCGGAGAAGTCGCTCCTGTGGATAAGGCCGTCGTCGAAGCTCAAAGTCGCATTGCCGATCTGAAAGCTCGCCAGCGGCTGACCGTCCGCCTCGATGTGCACGGCATCCGTCTCGGGCAAGAAGGAGCACAGGGTCAGCGCCATGGAGGCGGCGAATTCCCAGGGATCCAGACCGGCGAACGCCAGGTAGTTGGCCAGCGTCGCGGCGAAGTTCAGCGTCAGTACCCGCTCGCCGGTGGAGAGCGTTTCAAGGGTGGGCGCGGGATCCGTAAGCTCGATGCCCGCCGGGATGGATATGGCGCTGCGCTCGCTGACAGGCCCGGCTTTCAGCGCTTCGATCAGCACTTCTGCATAGCGATCGCTGTCAAAGGAAAGCTTTCGAAGCTCGGGCACCAGCCAGCCGGATGCCGTGGGAAAGTAGAGCACGGCGACGCGCTCGACCGGGATGCCGCCCCCGGCCGCAAGGTGTTCGTGCTCGGCGAGCAGCTGCGCGTAAGAAGCGGTGACGCTGGAAACGACTTCGGTCTGAACGCCCATGGGCAGCCGGCCGAAGCTGCCGGCCTGTCCGCCGATCAGCACGTTGACGCCCTGCACGTCTTCGATGCCCAGCAGCGTGTTGCCGATGGCTGTCACCTGGGCCAGCAGATCCTGTTCGCTTTGGGCGCTCCTGGCGTCGATCGAGAGATTGACCGTAGCGATGCCGCAACCGTATTCGCATGAGAGCAGGTGGGTATCGCCGGGAGAGATATGGGCATCCTGACTGCCGGACGGGCTCAGCAGAGCCTTGACCGTCGCCTCGATAAGCGTCTCGCCGGCGTCGGCGCGTATGCCGGTGGTGACCGTGGAAAAGCCGGTGCCGTCGGACATGGGGTAGTACAGCGCTACGTTGGTGAGCCGGGAGGGAAGTCTTTCGCCCAGGAACATGGACTGGGGCTCAGCCGAAGGCTCGGGCAAAGGGATGTCTTCAGGCGATTCGCCGCTCTGGCGGGGCACGCAGCCTGTCAGCAGCATCACCAGCGCCGCAAGCAGCGCGGCAAGCTTCAGGTAAGTCGCCATGTCGGACCTCCTTTCCCGTCCTTCTGTGTTCAATCCTCCAGCCGGCGCGCGGCCAGCGGAAGCTGTATGGTGAAAGTCGTGCCCTTGCCGAGGACGCTGTCCGGCACGATGGTCCCGCCGTGGGAGAGCACGATCTGCTTGACGATGGACAGGCCGAGGCCCGTGCCGCCCGTCTCGCGCGAGCGCGCCTTATCCACGCGGTAGAAGCGATCGAAGATGTGGGGGAGGTCCTCGGCGGGAATGCCTTCGCCCGTATCCTGGATGCGAATGACCGCGGTGCGCCCCGAACGGGTCAGCGTGCAGTGCACCTCGCCCCCGCGCGGCGTGTACTTGATCGCGTTGTCGATGACGTTGTAGATCACCTGCTGAAGCTTCAGCCGGTCTCCCGTGACGACCATCTGGTCCCGCGCGGCGCACTCGAGCTCGATGCCGTTCTCACGGGCGAGGGGGGAGAGCCGCTGGGTCTGTTCCAGCAGCAGCGAGGACATCTCGACGTCCTCCAGCTTCAGCTTCATGGCGCCTGCGTCGATGTTCACCAGCGTCAGCAGGTCGGATACGATGCTGTTCAGGCGGTCGATCTCCTTGTTGACGTCTGTCAGGAATTCCTTGGTCATACCGGGATCGAAGGGGTCCTGGTACATGAGCGTCTCGATCAGGATCTTCATCGTGCTGAGCGGTGTCTTGAGCTCGTGGGACGCGTTGGAAACGAACTGGTTTCTGGATTTGTCCAGCTGTTCCAGGCGTTCGGACATCGAGTTGAATGCCGCGGCGAGGCTGGCGAATTCGTTCTTGCCGTGCACCTTGACGCGCGCCGAAAGGTCGCCCCGACTCATGCGCGCGATGCCCTCATTCAGCTCGGCGATGGGCCGCGTGATGGTCCTGAGCACGAACACGTTGACCAGCATCACCGCGGCGGCCACGATGATGAGCCAAAAGAGGGTCTTCATCTGGATCTCGCGCAGGCTTTCGTAGATCTCCTGCACCTGGGAGATGTAGACCAGTACGCCTTGAAGATGGCCGCTCTCATAGATGCCGCTGGCATATACGCCGGTCATGGCGGTCACGGGCGAGAAGGCGTTGAGCGCCGCCCGCAGCCAGTAGGTGCCGGTATTGCCCGCGTCATAATAGCCGTAATCGCTGGCGCCGCCCCTGATCACATTGTCGATCTCGCGGGTGATGAAGCGCGTGCCGTTCAGGCGGGAATCGGTGTCCACCTGGACCACGCACCAGGGATCCAGCACCAGCACGCGGCTCGAGGCGCCGGCGGCGGCTTCCGAAGCGACGGCAAACATTTCCGGCGCATCAAAAGCGACCATATCGTCGCCGAACTGCTCGGAGAGGTTTTCGGCGATTCTCTGGTCGTCTTTGGTGCGCTGTGTAAACAGATATTCGCCCACCAGCTGGATCAACGAAACGCCGATGACGACGAATGCGGCGATGATGATCAGCAGATAGGCGATGGTGACCTTCCAGCGTATGGAATGTATAAAGGTTTTAATCCTTGTCTGTGAAATAGTAGCCCACTCCCCACTTGGTGAAGATGTATTCAGGCTGGCTCGGCACCTTTTCGATCTTCTCGCGCAGGCGGCGGATATGTACGTCTACCGTGCGCAGGTCGCCCAGGTAGTCGTATTTCCAAATGGTCTCCAGCAGGCTCTCGCGGGAGAATACCTTGCCGCGGTTCGTGACGAACAGCTGCAGCAGGTCGAATTCCTTCGCGGTCAGGTTGACCTCGCGACCGGCGACGGAAACGGAGCGGTTGTTGACGTTGAGCTGCATGTCCCTTACGGTGATGATCCGCTGGCCCGTCTCGCGCTGCATCATGGCGGTGCGGCGGAAGATGGTCTTGATGCGGGTCTTGACCTCGAGGATATTGAAGGGCTTGGTCATGTAATCGTCCGCGCCGTATTCCAGGCCCAGGATCTTGTCCATGTCGTCGCCCTTGGCGGTCAGCATGATGATGGGCACGTTGGACCGCTCGCGGATGCGCTGGCACACCTCGATGCCGTCGATCTTCGGCAGCATGACGTCCAGAAGCACGAGATCGTACTGCCCGGCAAAGAACTTGTTGATGGCCTCCTCGCCGTCCTGCGCGGAATCCGTCTCGTAGTTGTCCTGCTCAAGAGAATATTTCAAACCTTTTACGATCAAAGGCTCATCGTCGACGATCAGGATCTTTTTGGGCATACCCGTTTCCTCCTCAAATCAGGGATCAGCGGAAAAAATGATGCTCAGCGACATCACTATTTCATGATTTTGTTATCATTATACACGAATCCTGACATCATTTCAAGTTTATTTTTTTAAATGTTAGGTTTTTCGTCTCGATACTGTACAAATCTGTAGAATGATGATAATATAAATGGACATAGAGGCTCAGGCCTGCTGTATGCACCATGATGAAGGAGCACTGTACCATGACCTTGTCCCGTAAGGTTTTTTCGATATCGCTTTCACTGCTGTTGCTGTTGGCCGTCGTCATGCCGGCACTGGCGGTGACGCCGAACGATTACAATGCCGACACGCCGGCGGTCCTCGAAAACGGCCATCTCTATGCGGAGTCCGCGTTCCTCATGGATATGGATACGCAGGAAGTGCTCCTGTCCAAGAACTCGAGGGTGCGCGTATACCCGGCGAGCACCACCAAGATCATGACGCTGCTGCTGGCGCTGGAGAGCGATATCGCGCTGGACCAGGAGGTGACCATCCCGCGGGAGGCCGCCGACATCCCGCAGGGCAGCTCCGTGATCGGCATCAAGCCAAACGATCGGATGACCTGGATCGACCTTCTGTACGGCTTTATGCTGCGCTCCGGCAACGACGGTTCCAACGCGATCGCCGTGCTGGTATCCGGTTCCATACCGGCCTTCGTCAATCAGATGAACCTGAAGGCGATGCAGCTGGGCTGCGAAGGCACCCACTTCGTGAACGCGCACGGCTATCACGATCAGGATCACTATACCACGGCTCAGGATCTGGCGCGCATCTCGCTGTACGCCATGCAGAACGAGACGTTCCGGGAGATCGTCGGGACCGGGCACCGCACCATCAGCATCACGCGTGGGGGCAAGACGGCGAAGGGCACCGTCGAGAATCGCAACAGCCTGCTCGTGACAGAGTCGAAATACTACTACAGCGGCGCCAACGGCATCAAGACCGGCCACCACAACAAAGCGGGACGCTGCGTGGTCGCGTCTGCCAGCAGAAGCGGCGTGGACCTGCTGGCGGTCGTGATGGACTGCGCCACCGAGCAGCGGCAGTGGGCGGACGCGCACAAGCTGTTCGACTACGGGTTTTCACAGTATGCGCCGTATTCCATGGCGGAGATCCTGAACCGCATGCAGGCGGAGGTCTGCGACGTGACGATCGACAACGCGAGCGAAAACGATGCAAACGGCGGAAGGATGCTGCTCAGATACGGCACCGTCACCAACGGCGACGTGAGTCGCATGGTCCAGCGCAACTCTGACGCCGCGATGCAGCGGGTGTTCGAGGATGTGCGCAGCACGCTGAATATCGAGTGGGATCGCGAGCTCGTGGCGCCCATTGAGGCGGGTGAGAAGCTTGGCACCGCATCCTTTACGGCGCCCGGCGGCGAGACCGTCACCGCGGAGCTGGTCGCGTCCCGCAGCGTCGAGCCCAGGCCGACGCCCACGCCGTCTCCGACGCCCAAGCCCTCAAAAGCGCCGAAGAAGAAGGAGAACAAGTCTGAAAAACAGGAAGATGAACTTCAGATCGATGAGGTCGAGCCGTCCAATCCGAGAAACGACGCGCTCATGCGCCTGATCGTCATGCTGCTGATCCTGGCGCTGCTGCTCGCGGCGGGACTGCTGATCTACACCCACAGGCGCAAGGAGCGCATGAAGCGGGAAGCTGCCCGCAAGCGCGCGCTGCAGCGGCGCAGGCAGGCGGAGATCAAACGACAGAGGCTCGGGCAAACGGAACGGGATCGCTGATCCCGACGCGGCCGCCGCACCGGTGGAAATGGTTGCGGCGGTCTGCTTTTGGCTGCGACGCGATCGCACCGGGGAACTCTGACGATGAAAATCCCGTCAAACGGGGCATATTGCGTAATATTTTCGGCGTTCCCTGTACAAACGCGGGAATTGATGTTATAATCCATTTGTAGTAAAATGCCCATCAGGACGGGCATATGAAGATTGAGTGAGGTTGATCATGGTTCGATACCGCACATGGCTGTCGGCACTGCTGTCGCTGCTGATCGCGATCGTGTTCATCGCGCCGTCGTGTCTGGCTGACACCCCGGCGGATTACGACAAGAACCTTCCGATGCTGTTGTCGGAAGGCCATTTGAATGCGCAGGCGGCCGTGCTGATGGACGGCGTGACGGGCGAGGTGCTGTTCCAGAAGAACGCATCCACGCGGATGTATCCGGCGTCCACCACCAAGGTCATGACGCTGATGCTCGCGCTGGAAAGCGGCATCAGCCTCGATCTGCCGGTCATCATACCTCAGCAGGCTTCGCAGATACCTGCGGATTCCACGCTCGTGCCGGTCTTCCCGCGGGATCAGCTCACCTTCAGAGACCTGCTCTACGGCTTTATGCTGTCCTCAGGCAACGACGGTGCGAATGCCGTGGCGGTACTGGTTTCGGGCAGCCTCGAAGCATTCGTCCAGCGCATGAATGACCGCGCCGCTGAACTGGGCTGTAAAAACACGCATTTTTCGAATGCGCATGGCTACCACGATGCAGATCATTACACCACCGCGGAGGACCTGGCGCTGATCACACGGGAGGCGCTCAAGTCCGGCATTTTTCGCAGCATCGTCGGCTGCCGTCAGTATACGCTGACCATACAGCGCGACGGCGGCACCGTGACGCCGCGCGTGGTCAACACCAACCTGATGCTGCGCGATGACTCCACGTATTTCTATAAGGACTGCATCGGCGTAAAGACGGGCACCCACAGCCGCGCCGGGAACTGCTTTGTGGGCGCGGCGGAGCGCGACGGCATCCAATTGATCTCCGTGGTCCTGAGATGCCCTCAGTCCAACCAGAAATGGGTGGACACCAGGCGCCTGTTCGATTACGGCTACACCCGTTATACCGCCTATACCCTGGATCAGATGTTTGGATTTGCGCGCGACAGGATCGCCACGGTGAAGGTGTCGAACGCCATAGAGTCCGATCCCAAAGGCGGCGCTCTGGACCTCGACATCGCACAGGTGAGCAATCAGGAATACATCCGAATGGTGGCCTCGGACAACGAACAGGCCATGGAGGACGCCATCAGCGACTTCGTCACCCGTTCCATGCTCACCATCACCCACAATATGGTCGCGCCCGTCTCCGAGGGCGAGGTCGTCGGTCAATTCCGCTATGTCGCGCAGAGCGGCGAGGAGATTACCGCACTGCTGATCGCGGGGCGTTCCATCGAAGCGCAGCCGCCCAGATTCACGCTGACCGACTTCTTCCCGTTCCTGCAGAGGCTGGAGGATCCGCTGGTGCAGGCGCTGCTCATCGCGGCGGCCGCGCTGATCGTGCTGCTCATACTTGCCGGCATCCTGCGCAGGGCGAGCCGGCAGAAACGGCGCAGCGAGATCTACGAAGTGCGCAAGCGCGAAAAGCTGCGGGATGATCGCAGCCGCACGCAGCGCCGCCTGGAGGCCCGCAGGCGCAGCCGGGAGCGCTTTGACGGGCGCAGGAAGCGCTATGACCACTACTTCGACGACGATGACGATGATGATCTCACGTTTGACGGATACGACGAAGAAGACGACGGGTCCGGTGATCCCGACCGGGACCCGTACGACGAATACGACGAATACGACGAATACGACGACTATGACGACTATGACGATCAGGGCGTGCGCAGGATCCGGAACAGGAAGTGAACCCGTACCCTGGTGAACGACGGAGGAGAGGGCCATGCCAAGGCTGTGGGCGAGGATCATCGATCGGCAAAGGATCGTGCGGCAGGATACCCGGGAATGTCATCAGGGAGATGTGGGAGACGCACTGACGGACCTCTGCCGCGAATTTGACATACCCCGGCCGATCTGGCTGGAAAAGCACGAGCGTGAATTCGCCGAATTCGGCCGAACGCGCTTCCTGCCGGAGCACTTCATGGAGGACGTCAGCTTCCAGAGGCTCGAGATCGAATACCTGGAGGATGACGACAGGAGCCGGCGAAGCCGCGACCCGCGCAATCAGTTCGGCGACTGACGCCCAGCTTTCAGATATCGGGCACACACGGAAGGACAGAGGTTCGAATGGGGGAGTCTGTCTTATGAAGAGCAGGATGATCGCGCTTGCGCTGGCGGTATGCCTTGCTTTGACATGCGCACTGGCTGAGGCGCCCGACGAGCCGGAAGAGGTCGAAAACGATCTCCTGTATGATGAAGTGCCTGAGGTGACCTGCGAGCTTGCCGATACGGACGACGCGGCAGATGACGATACAGCGCTGACGATCGACGAATGCCCGCCGATCGATGAAGGCGTGGCGATCTCTGAACAGGACGAAGCACCAGCCGCAGCTGCGGGCGATGGCTCCCATGCGGACGACGGGGCGCCTGTGCAGGAAGGTGACGCGCCGGACGAAACAGGAGCTCAGATGCCGGCAGACGTCGAACAGGATCGCGGCGATGATCGGCCGTTCGACGATGCCGAACAGGACTTCAGCGATGATCGGCCATCTGACGGTGCGGAGCCGGAAAGCGACGAAGATCCTATCCTGTTCGAAGCCGATGACGGAGATCAGCCGCCGGCTGAAGGGTCTTCTGACCCGGATCCCGTCGGACCGGCGCTTGCCTTTCGTACCGACGTGATCCGGATCGGGCTGGGTGAGAAGCTGCCGCTGGCGGACTACATGACCGATGTACCCACGCTTGCCGGTCTCGTCTGGTCCAGCAGCAAAAGCGGCACGGTGTCGGTGTCGGCCGACAGCATCGCCAAAGGGCGCAGGAAGGGCAAGGCGGTCATCACCGTGTCCGACGGCAACGGCGCGACGGCGACGTGCACCGTACAGGTCGTCAAGGCGCCGAAGAAGATCAGCCTCAATGCAAAGCGCGTGACGCTGGGATACGACGATGGGTCTGACGGCAGACCCATGGCGGCGATGCGCTTTCAGCTGAAGCCGAAACTGTCCAAAGGCTCTGCGTCGCGGATCACATACAGCGGCTATGACAAGACCATCATCGACGTATCACCCGAAGGTCTCGTCACGCCGCTCAAGACGGGCAGGACGACGGTCACGGCGAAGACCTTTAACAAGAAGAAAGCCACCTGCACAGTCAGCGTCATTCCCGCCCCGAATGAGATCGGGTTGAACCGCGGCACTGTGACGATCGGCGTTGATCAGAGCTTTGCGCTGAAAGCCGTGCTGCCCAAGGGCACGGCCGCTTCCATGACCTGGTCGGAAGACGGATCCGGCCATGTCACGGTGGATGGCTCAGGGCGTATCAAGGGGATAGCTCCCGGTGAGGCCGTCGTCACGGCGACGGCCTTCAACGGCGTGACCGCCACATGCGATGTCTGCGTTTGCGAGCGGCCGCAGGTCATGTCCAACGTGCCGGGCTCGCTGGTCATCGGCGTCAAGGAAAAGGACGTGAAGCTGGCGCCGACGTTCGATTCGGGCACGCTCGACGGCGCCTGCAGCTTCAGGGTCATCAAAGGCAAGCGCTATGCGAAGGTGAGCGGCAGCGGCGTCGTGACGGGCGTCAAAAAGGGCAAGGCGAAGATAAGGATCACATCCTACAACAGGATCGTGAAAGATGTATCCGTCACGGTCAGGAAAGCGCCGAAGAGCGTGAGCATCGGAGCGAGGCAGCTCGTGATCGAGCAGGGTGAAGGTTGGCAGCTCAAGCCGACGTGTCCGAAGGGGCAGGGCAGCGCCTTCCGGTTCTCAAGCTCGGACGACACGGTCGCAACGGTCGATGACAGCGGCCTGGTCTCCGGCGTCAGCGTCGGGAGCGCCTCGATCGAGGTATACACATTCAACGGCAAAAAGGATACGTGTGAAGTCAAGGTCGTCGCCCCTGCGGCTTCCATCAGCATGCCGGAAAGCGCATCGCTCGTGACATCCCTGTATGAGGATTTCGAGATCCAGATCACAGATGTAACCGGAGAAGCGTATGCCGGCGTGCCTGTCGTGACGTTTTCGCCGTCCGGCATCGCATCCTACAAAGCCGGCAGGCTGCGCGGCATCAAGGCGGGCCAAGGGCAGATGACCGTGAGGGCCGGCAACGTTACGGCGACATGCGATCTCGACGTGGTCTCCTATCGCTCGCTGCATCCCGTCAAGTCCATCGCGCACAGGGGCGCGAGCGGATATTATCCGGAGAATACGCTCGCGGCGTTCGCACACGCTGCGGAGCATGGCGCGGACGGCATCGAGCTCGACGTGCATACCACGAAGGACGGCATCCAGATCGTGAACCACAATGCGACGGTCGCCGTGAAAAAGAACAATAAGGAATACGAATACCCCATCACGGAGTACACCTACGCCGAACTCAAGGAGAAAAAGCCCAGCCTCTGCACGCTGGACGAGGCGCTGGATGTGGTGGCCGCTTCCGGGTGCGACCTGCACCTTGAGATGAAAGATTCTGCTGACGGGGCGAAGTGCGTGGAGCTCGTAAAGCAGCATGGCATGGAGGATCGCACGGTGTATTTTTCCTTCTACGATCCCCAGCTTCGGCAGGTATACGGCGCGGACCCCACGGCTTTCCTGGGCAAGTCTCTGAGTTATTCGCCCAAGGATGCCGAGACGCAACGGCTCAAGGACGATCTGCATCTGTCGTTCCTGGTGGCGTACAGAAAGACGACCACCCGGGCGAACGTGGACGCCTGGCACGGCATGGGGCTGAAGGTCTGCATCTGGACAGTAAACGACCGGAAGGAGGCGAAGAAGTTCAGCGATATGGGCGTGGACTTCATCCTGAGCAATTATCCCAACTATGTCGCGGATGCGCGATAAGGCTGTTAAAATATCGCGTCCCGCGCACATGGGATTGACGTTTGTCGGCTGTTCGTGTTATAATGCGTTCTGTCGATGACGAAGAGGAGTAGCTCCCGCATTCCTCCAGAGAGCGCTGCCCGAGGGCTGCAAGGCTGCGCAGGATCCTGGGAGAGCGAAGGTCGCTTCGGAGACGGGACGGGTGAACGGAGTAGCCCGACGGGGCGCGCCCCTTACAGCGAAAAGAGGGCCCGGCGGCAGGTCGGGCTGAACCGAGGTGGTACCGCGGAGCGATCCGCCCTTGTGGGGCGGCGCTCCGCGTATTGTTTTGCCTGAGAAAGGGGGCGATCGCATGTCGGGAGAGCGCAGACGCGCGGGCGGCTGGCTGCTGCCGGTGATCGTTGTGGCGGTCGGTGCGTTGTTTCTGTTGAACGGCGTTCAGAATGGCACGCTGAAGCCTGTGTCTCTGAAGCCGGTCAATCTCGCCGGTCTGGCCGTGATGGCCGCCGGGATCATCGCGGTGATCGCAGGCAGGCGGACGCCGCTCATGAAGCTTGCGGGCGTATTCATCTGCGGCGCGGGCGCGATCATGGTCATCTGTCTTTGACGTTCATATAAGGTATTGGAGGGGATCGCAACATGGAGACCAAGCAGGATTTCACGATGGAAAAAGTGTTCCAGCCGAGTCAGGTGGAAGGGCGCATCTACGAGATGTGGGAAAACTCGGGCGCTTTCCAGCCGGTAAAGGATGAGAGCAAAAAGCCGTTCGTCATCGTCATGCCGCCGCCGAACATCACCGGCCAGCTGCACATCGGCCACGCGCTCGACGAGATGCCTCAGGACGTGCTGATCCGCTACCATCGCATGAAGGGCGATCCGACGCTGTGGGTGCCCGGCACCGACCACGCCGCCATCGCCACAGAAGTGAAGGTGGTGGATGCGCTGCGCAAGGAAGGCCTGAGCAAGCAGGCGGTCGGGCGTGAAAAGTTCCTTGAGCGCACTTGGGAGTGGAAGCGCGAGTACGGCGGCCGCATCGTTCGCCAGCTGCGCAAGCTGGGCGTGTCCTGCGACTGGAGCCGCGAACGCTTCACGATGGACGAAGGCCTCTCCCGCGCCGTGCGCGAGTCGTTCGTGCGCCTGTACGAAAAGGATCTGATCTATCGCGGCAGCCGCATGATCAACTGGTGTCCCTGCTGCAAGACGTCGCTGTCTGACGCCGAAGTGGAGTACGTCGCAAAGGACGGCCACTTCTGGCACATCCTCTATCCCGTGAAGGAGACCGGAGAGCTGCTGGAGCTGGCGACGACCCGCCCGGAGACCATGCTGGGCGACACGGCGGTGGCCATCAACCCCGATGATCCCCGCTACGCGCATCTGCACGGCTGCCACGTGATCCTGCCGCTCATCGACAAGGAGATCCCCATCGTTTGCGACGAGCATGCCGACATGGAAAAAGGCACCGGCGTCGTGAAGATCACCCCGGCTCACGACCCCAACGACTTCGAGGTCGGCAAGCGCCACGACCTGCCCATGGTCCGCGTGTTCACCTATGACGGCTTCATGACGGGCGCAAAGGACGCGGCGGAGAACGCAGAGCTGATCGCAAGCGGCAGAGCCACTGTGGACGAGCCGACCGTGCTGGATTGCGGCAAGTATGCCGGTATGTCCACCGCCGATGCGAGAAAGGCCATCGTGGAGGACCTGAAGGCGCGCGGACTGCTCAAGTCCGTCGAGCCGCTGAGCCACGAGGTCGGCACGTGCTACCGCTGTCACAACACGCTGGAGCCCATGGTCTCCAAGCAGTGGTTCGTAAAGATGGAGCCTCTGGCGCGGCCGGCTGCCGCGGCTGCCCGCTCCGGCGAGCTTCGCTTCATCCCCGAGCGCTTTGAAAAGACGTATCTCAACTGGATGGACAACACCCGCGACTGGTGCATCAGCCGCCAGCTGTGGTGGGGCCATCGCATCCCGGCCTTCTACTGCGACGACTGCGGCGAGACCTTCGTGACGCGCGAGGATATCACGACCTGCCCGAAGTGCGGCAAGCCCGTCTACCAGGATGAGGACGTGCTGGACACCTGGTTCTCCTCGGCGCTGTGGCCGTTCTCCACGCTCGGCTGGCCGGACGACACCGATGACTTCAGGTACTACTATCCCAACACCGTGCTGAGCTGCGGCTATGATATCATCTTCTTCTGGCTGGCGCGCATGGTGTTCTCGGGCATCGAGCAGACCGGGAAGTGCCCGTTCGGCGTCGCGCTGATGCACGGCATCGTCAGGGACGCGCTGGGGCGCAAGATGTCCAAGTCGCTCGGCAACGGCATTGACCCCATCGAGGTCATCGACAAATACGGCACGGACGCGCTGCGCTTCTCGCTGATGATGGGCGTGGCGCCCGGCAGCGACATCCGCATGTCCGATGAAAAGCTGGAGTCGTTCCGCAATTTCGCCAACAAGATCTGGAACGCCAGCCGCTTCGTGCTGATGAACCTGCAGGGCTTCGAGCCGCAGGGCATCGATATCGCAAAGCTGTCCATGTCCGACAAGTGGATCCTGACGCGCTACCAGGATGCGGTGCGCGGCGTCACCGAAAATCTGGAGGGCTATGATCTGGGGCTTGCGGCCACCAAGCTGTATGACTTCGTGTGGTCGACGTTCTGCGACTGGTACATCGAGATGGCGAAGCAGGGCCTCTATGCCGAGGAGGGCGACGTCAAGAAGACCACCCAGGAAGTGCTGCTGTATGTGCTGACCGGCATGCTGAAGCTGCTGCATCCCTACATGCCTTTCATCACCGAAGAGGTCTACGGCTATCTGCCGAACGTGGAGGGCATGCTGATCACCGCTGCCTGGCCGGAGGTGAGGCCCGAGTACGATTTCCCGGAGGGCGCATCCAGCATGGAAGGCATCATGGAGGTCATCCGCGCGATCCGGAATCTCCGTGCGGAGATGAACGTGCAGCCCGGACGCAAGGCGACGCTGATCGCCCGACCCCATGCGGGCTGGACGCAGGTGATCTCCGACGCGGCCGGCTATTTCGGGCGGCTGGCGAACGCCAACGCGCTCGTGTTCCTGACTGAGGGCGAGGCCAATCCGGAAAAGTCCGCATCCTTCGTGACGGAGGCCGGCGAGTTCTTCATGCCCCTGGGCGAACTGGTGGATGTGGACAAGGAGCTCAAGCGGCTGACGAAGGACCTGAAGGGCCTGGAGGGCGAGATCGCCCGCGCCGAAAAGATGCTCGGCAATCCCGGTTTCGTCAGCAAAGCGCCCGCGCAGCTGGTGGAAAACGAGAAGGAAAAACTCAACACCAACCGCGGTCTGCTCGAAAAGCTCAAGGCCCGTATCGCCGAGATGGAGAGCCTGAAGCAGTGATGTGACCCCGCCGTACCGCATCCGCCCCGCCCGGCCGACAGAGCCCGGCGGGGCGTTTTATGCGCGGACGATGGTCCATATGCATGTGCCTCCGGAGAGGGGATACAATATTAAAATTTGAAAACTAAAGGATTTTTGCAGATCGGCGTTGTATATATTAAAGGCACTGTTTCAGATGTTGCGCCCGATGATCCCGCACACATGAAACAGTGACTTGTTACTTTTTTATGCGATTTATTAAGATTTGCAGGAAAAACGGTGTATTTGGCGAATAATCCATATCGTCGACGCCGTTTTGACGACACAGCCGGATCGAACGAGTGTGGGGGATCGTATGGACGCGAGTTTTCAGGCCTGGTTGGATGAACTCAGGGACAGGACCAGCCTGGAAGAGGTCGTATCCGAATACGTTCCCCTCAGACAGAAGGGCAAGCGATACTGGGGCTGTTGTCCGTTCCACAACGAAAAGACGCCCTCCTTCAGCGTGGACACCGAGGCGCAGATGTACTACTGCTTCGGATGCCACAAGGGCGGGACGGTCATCAATTTCGTCATGGAGATCGAGCGGATGGAATTCATGGATGCCGTGAGGCTGCTGGCCGAGCGCGCGCACATGGAGGTCCCTGTCCGCGACCGGCGCGCTGCACCGGGGATCACCCAGGATGAGCGCGAGCAGATGTACGAGGCCAACCGCGAAGCTGCCAGATACTTTCACCAGCTTCTGTGGACCGCCGAGGGGGCCAAGGCGCTCAGCTATCTCTACGGACGCGGCCTGAACGACGCTGACATCAGGCGATTTGGCCTGGGCGCGGCGCCGGAAGGATGGGACGGGCTCTTCAGGCATCTGACAGAGGCCGGCCATTCGCAGGAGACGCTCGAGAAGGCCGGGCTCGTCGTGAAAAGAGACGATCGGTGCTTCGATATGTTCCGGGGCAGGGTGATGTTTCCCATCATCAACGCACAGGGCCGCGTTCTGGGCTTTGGCGGGCGCGTGCTGGGAGACGGACAGCCGAAATACCTGAATACCGCGGAGACGCCGATCTTCAACAAGCGGCTCGGGCTGTACGCGCTCAACATGGCGAGCAAGGAGCGCTCGGTCGGGCACCTGGTGCTGGTGGAGGGATACATGGACACCGTGTCCCTTCGAAAGGGCGGCGTTAAAGGCGTGGTGGCCACACTGGGCACTGCGCTCACCGAAGAGCAGGCAAGGCTCATGAAGCGCTATGCGCCTGAGGTGTGGATCAGCTACGACGGCGATGCTGCCGGAAGGAAGGCCGCGCTGCGGGCGCTGGATATCCTGGATGCGCAGGATCTGCCGGCACGCGTGCTGGACTATCCGGACGGCATGGATCCGGATGACTTCATCAAAGCACGTGGACTCGAGGGATTTGACGCGCTGCCCAGACTGGACGCTACGAGCTATCGCATGCTGCGGGCAAAGGATGACCTCGATCTTGCGCAGCAGGATGACATGACACAATACGCGCTCAGGTGCTGCGCGATCCTCCGTCGGGTCAAGAGCCCGGTCGAGATGGAGAACCACCTGCGCAAACTGGTCAACGAGACGGGCTACGACCGCGAGATCCTGCTCAGGCAGATCGGCGCGACGCCCGTGAAAACGCCCCGCGAGCCGAGATCCGTACGGCGGAACGTCGGATCCGGCCCCGGAGAAACGGTCCTGGCCGAGCGCGCGCTCATCGCGATGCTCGCGGCGGGGCTTATCGAGCCGGCGCTATTGAAGCCGGAGGATTTTTCGGAGAGCATACACGTCGAGCTGACGAGGCGCCTGTTGTCAGGCGAACCGGTCAACGCCTATGTAGAGGCGCTCGAGGACGGCGCAGACCGCGCCGCCGCGCTCGAGGCGATCAACTGCGAGCCCCTGCCACAGACGCGGGAGGACGCGGCAAAGGCTGCGGAGAGCTGCCTCAGGACCATCCGCAAGAACCGCGTGATCCGACGGATCGAACAGATCAAGCAGGAGATCGGCACGGCATCGCCCGAAAAGAAAGCGGCGCTGTACGAACAAATGACCGCCATGATCAGGGAATTGGAAAACTGACTGGTCGAAAGGAGTGGCCAAGATTGAGCAAGACGAACGCAAACGCCGAGGTAATGTCCGCTCGCGTGCGCGAGTTGATCGAAACTGGCAAGAGCAAGGGCGTTTTGACTTATAAGGAAATCATCGAACTGTTGGGCGACGTCGAATTGAGTCCGGAACAGTTCGATCGCATCCTCGATACGCTTTCCGGGCTCAACATCGAGGTGCTCAAGGACGAGGCCATTCCCGAGCCGGAGCTGCTCAACGAGGTCGAGGAGGAAGAGATCGACCTCTCTGTGCCGGAAGGCATCTCCATCGACGATCCCGTGCGCATGTACCTCAAGGAGATCGGCAAGGTGCCGCTTCTGACCGCGGAGGAGGAGATCGACCTTGCAAAGCGCATGGAGGAGGGCGACGCGGAGGCCAAGCATCGCCTGTGCGAGGCGAACCTTCGCCTGGTGGTCTCCATCGCCAAGCGCTATGTCGGCCGCGGCATGCTGTTCCTGGATCTCATCCAGGAGGGCAATCTCGGGCTCATCAAGGCCGTCGAAAAGTTCGACTATCGAAAGGGATATAAATTCTCGACCTACGCCACGTGGTGGATCCGCCAGGCCATCACGCGCGCCATCGCCGACCAGGCGCGCACCATCCGCATTCCCGTGCACATGGTCGAGACCATCAACAAGCTGATCCGCGTCTCCCGCCAGCTGCTCCAGGAATACGGACGCGAGCCGCTACCAGAGGAGATCGCCGTGGAGATGGGCATCCCGGAGGACAAGGTGCGCGAGATCATCAAGATCGCGCAGGAGCCTGTTTCCCTGGAGACGCCAATCGGCGAGGAGGAGGACAGTCATCTCGGGGACTTTATCCCGGATGACGACGCGCCCGCGCCTGCGGAGGCGGCCGCCTTCACGATGCTGAAGGAACAGCTGATGAGCGTGCTGTCCACACTTACGCCGCGCGAGGAGATGGTGCTGAAGCTCCGCTTCGGCCTTGAGGACGGACGCGCCAGGACGCTCGAGGAAGTCGGAAGAGAATTCAAGGTCACGCGCGAGCGCATCCGGCAGATCGAAGCCAAGGCGCTCAGAAAGCTGCGCCATCCCAGCCGTTCGCGCAAGCTGAAGGATTCCATAGACTGATGATCATGGACAGGAATATGCGGCCGGTCGCAGGACCGGCGGGAGCTACCGGCGTCGATCTGGCATCGGCGCCGGTTCTCCATGAAAAGCGGATCACACTGGACGCCCGCCTGTCTGCGCTCGCCGTGCATGTGGCGCCCTGTGAGCGGTATGCGGACATCGGCTGCGATCACGGCAGGCTGGGCGCATACCTTTTGAAGACCGGTCGTGTGGCGCGGGCTCAGCTGACGGACATCTCGGATGATTCGCTCAGGAAGGCCCGGAGGCTGATCGGCATGCTGGGCCTGGCGGACCGCGTTCGGTTCTGTGTGGGCGACGGCGCGATGGCGCTGGAAGAGACGCCGGAGGTGACGGTCATCGCCGGCATGGGCGGCTCCACGATCTGCAGGATCCTGACAAAGGGGCGGATGAGGCTGGGCGCTTCAAAGCTCGTCCTTCAACCAAATGTGGACGCGCCGGCGCTGCGGCGCACGCTGTGCGGGCTCGGCTACCGCATCAGCGACGAGCAGATCGTCTGCGACGGCAGATGGCGCTATGTCATCATATGCGCAGAATCCGGGGCTGCAGGATACAGCGATGCGCAGATCGAGATCGGCCCGGTCCTGCTCGAGCGCAGGCCGCCGGAACTCAAGCCCTACGCGGCATTCCGGGTGCGCGTGGCGCAAAAGGCGCTTGAAGGCGCACTGGCCGGGGGAGACGATCCCGCAGCGGAGCGCCTGAAGGCCGAATACGATATATGGAAGGGCGTGCTTGAATGTCTGTGACGATCTGCCAATTGATGGCGCTTCTCGACGGGATCGCGCCGTTTGATCTGCAGGAGGAGTGGGACAATGCCGGTCTGCTGGCGGGCCGCCCGGATGCGCCGGTCGATACCGTGCTCTGCGCGCTGGATCTGACCGGACCGGTGATCGGGGAAGCGGTGCGCGTCGGCGCTCAGGTCATCGTGACGCACCATCCGATCCTGTTTCGCGGCAGGAAGAACCTCAGGGAGGACGATGCGGAGGGTCGGATGCTGTGCGCGCTGGTGCGCGCAGGTCTGTCGCTGATCGCCATGCACACCAACTACGACAA
Source organism: Clostridia bacterium (assembly GCA_017430945.1). The sequence goes on from JAFRMB010000045.1 coordinate 28,827, forward strand.
CGCGGATCCGGGCGTGAACGACGCGCTGGCAGCCTGCCTTGGGCTGTCGGATCCGAAAGCGCTTGCGAACGGCATGCGCGTCGGCGGCCTGACGCCGATGACGCTGTCCGAATTTGCGGCGCACTGCAGCGCACGGCTGGGCGGCGCCGTGCGCACATATGGTGACGGCGCGAAGCTCATAAGGCGCGTCGCCGTGCTGGGCGGCGCCGGAGAGGACTTCGCCCGGCAGGCGCTGTCGGCCGGCGCGGATGCCTACGTCACGGGAGAGATGGCGTATCACAAGGCGCTGGACGCTGCCGCGGAAGGACTGTGTGTGCTGGAGGCCGGCCATGCCGCCACCGAGCGCCCCGGAATTTTAGCATTGTCCGCCGCTTTACAAAATGCCGCGGATGCGGTACAATATAAAATACGGATCATAGACAGCGAAGCTGGATTGTATTTATAGAGAGGATGAACGTGATGCAGCTCGATACCCTTTGGCAGTTCATGCAGGTGGATATGGAGGCCGACGGCTTTGAGAATCAGATGCGGCAGTCCGCCAGCCGCCAAAAGCTGATCAAGCAGCGTGATTTTCTTAAGGATCAGCAGGCCAACATGAAGAAGCTGGAGAGCGACGTCGCCGTGATGCAGGATCGCCTCGAGGCCGTTCAGGACGAAGCGGAGCGCCTGGAAAAGGTGTTGACGAACCTGACCCAGGAGCTCGAGGCCAATCCTCCAGCCAGCGTCGAGGAGGCCCAGAAGCAGGCCGAGAGCGTGCAGAAGCTGCTGGAATCGCTCAATCGCTACGAGCAGGAGCTCCAGAAGATGCGAAGGGACGCGGACGTGAAGGATCGTCAGCAGAAGGAGATCCGCGTGCGCGCAGCCAAGACGAAGATGGAGTTCGACCAGCTGAAGGTCGAATATGACAAGGAATTCAAAGCGGATACCGAAAAGCTGCAGAAGATGCGCGCCCGGACCGATGAGGAAGCCAAAAAGGTCGATCCGGAGCTGCTGAACAAATACCGCACCATCAAACAGCACTGTACACCGCCGATGGCGAGGCTGGTGAACGGTCAGTGCAGCGGCTGCTTCATGTCGCTGCCCAGCGCGACGCTGCTTGAGATCCGCAACGGCGTTCGCATCGTGGAATGCGACAACTGCGGACGCATCCTCTACGACGCAGGGGATTGAACGACAGGTGTTGTTGATTGTGAGGGCGCCAGACGGTCGCAGGCGCATGACGTCTGAGGAAAGTCCGAGCACCGCAGGGCAGGGTGCCGGTTAACTGCCGGTGGAGGCGACTTTAAGGAAAGTGCAACAGAGATATACCGCAGCCACACGTGGCTGTAAGGGTGGAAAGGCGAGGTAAGAGCTCACCCGCGGCCTGGCGACTGGTCCGCGCTGTAAACCCCACCTGGTGCAAGATTGATAGGAAGGCATGGGCGCTCCGGCGCCCGGCGGCGGCCCGTCGCGCCTTCGGGTAATCGCTTGAGCCTGCTGGCAACTGCAGGCCTGGATAGATGACCGTCCAATACAGAACTCGGCTTATAGACGCCGCTCACATTCTTCAAAAAACGGGATGACTGTTATGCAGTCATCCCGTCATGTTCGTTCCCTTCCCGATACGGTCGGCGATCATTCTTCCTCGTCGGCTTCGGCGATCTCAAGATACTTCTCGAAGACCGCGTCCAGCTCGGCCTCATCTTCGATGGAGGCATAGACATCGTTCCCGTCTTCGTCGGTCTCGATGCGAAGGATCACCAGCTCGTCCTCTTCTACATCCTCCATGGGCTGCGTCGGCACCAGGCAGATGTAATCCATGCCATCGTGCGTCAGGGTCATCAGGTGCTCGAATTCGACCTCGTTGCCGTCTTCGTCGATCAGCTGTACGATGTCATCCCGCTCCATATCCAATTCGTGATGATTGTTCTCGCTCATGTGATATACACCTCGCAGATAGATTTTATGTGCTTCATCCTGCCAGCCGCCTCTGTCGAGAAAGGATTGCAGGATGTAGGTCGCAGCCACCTTATCGACGACGTCCTTGCGCTTTGAACGCTTGACGTCACCCTGGATCAGCAGACCGGTCGCCAGCTTCGTGGTCAGCCGCTCGTCTTCGAAGCGGACCTGCAGCCCCGCTTCGGTGAGCCGCTCGGCAAAGCGGCGGACGCGCTCCGCCTGGAATCCCTCGCTGCCGTCCATGTTTCGCGGCAGTCCGCACAGGACGCGGTCCGTCTCATACTGGCGGCACAGATCTACGACCCGCTGAACGTCCCGTTCGATGCCCTTGACCCATATCGTCTCAAGGCCCTGTGCAGTCAGATCCAGCGCATCGGACACCGCTACGCCGATGCGTCTCTCGCCCACGTCAAGGCATATGACCCGCATGCTATACCACCTTTATGCAGAATTGAGGACATACTCTGGCGCAGTAGCCGCAAAAGACACATTTCGCGGCGTCGATGCTCGCCTTGCCGTCCCGGATGGTGATGGCGTGCTGTCGGCATCGCGCGGCGCAGCGCCCGCAGCCCTCGCACCAGTCGTGGACCATGATGGTGCGGGGTCTGTCGCGCAGTGCGACCATGCCGGAGAACGGATCGGGACCGCCGTCGAAAGCGGCGACATTGGCGTCGATCTCCCGGATCGACTGCATCCCGACCGCGACGCTGTCGAGGAGCGGGCTTTCGATGGCGTAGCGCAGCGCTTCGCTGTTCTCGGCGATCAGGTGACCGCCGCCCAGCGGCTTCATGGCGAATATCCCGATGCCCCGCGCACGGGCCAGCCGGATGGCGGCCTCCATGTCCTCCCGCGTGCCGTCCTGGATGCCGATGCCGCTTCGATTGATGAGCGGGTGGATGACGTCGATCATCGGAAAGCGCGGCGCGGCCAGCACGCAGGCGACGAAGTGGGTGCTGACGCCGATGGCGCCGATATATCCTGCTGCTTTTTGCTCGGCCAGGTATTCGAGCGCCTCCTCATGGCCGCGCAGCGTGTAGAGAGATTCCTGCTCATGGAGCATGAAAAGGTCGATGTGGTCCCTGCCGATGCCCCGGAAAGCACGTTCGAGAGCAGCTCTGGCCGTTTCGCGGTCGTAGCAGTAGGCTTTCGTGCTGATCACGTAGTCCGGCGCTTCCTTCAAAGCCAGAGCGATGTGGGGATAGGTGCCGTAAAGATCCGCGGTATCCAGGAAGCGGACACCGCGCTCGTAGGCGTGGATCAAAAGCCGGGCGCCTTCTGCAGGCGGCAGATTGCGCTGCAGGGGCGAGATCGTCAGCGTGCCAAAGCACAGACGGGAGACATACAGGCCGGATCGGCCGAGAGGACATATCTTCATAGGACCTCATTTCATGGATACAGGGCTGGAAACACATGCTTTCCAGCCCTGGTGCAATCCTGACGGCGCGCAGAGGGTAGGCGCGGCTATTTATCGTGCTCTTCGACGTAGAAACGCACGAATTCTTCCAGCAATTCGTCGCGCTCGAGCCTGCGGATCAGAGAACGGGCGTTATTGTAGCTGGTGATGTAGGTGGGATCGCCGGATATGATGTATCCCACCAGCTGCATGATCGGATCGTGCCCCTTGGCCTTCAGCGCCTGATAGACCAATTCAATGATCTCGGCAGCCGATTCCGGGGCATCCGCCGGAATGCGGAAATGCCTGGTTTCATCAATCCTGCTGTTCATAGCGCACCGCCTTTCGAGCAAAGCATACACATTCAAAGTTATTATAACACACATCGGCGAAAATATCAAATGTTTTCGCCGGTCAGAACAAAAAATAATAAAGCGTTCGATGCGGGAGAGGATGCGGGGATCGGCGCAGGCGGGCATGCTTCGACGGCGGCCGTTCGATGCGCGAAAAAAAGTATTGCCATGGGTGTCTGCGTGTGTTACAATACTATTACAATGCAACCAAATCCGATCGTCGCGCGTCAAAAGCCTGTCAAAAAGTGCACTGTTCCGACTTGAAATACATACATACGTCATCAGTTGATGAAAAAACGACATTGCATACACAGTTTTGACAATATTTCATGCTATAATTTGTGACGACAGTGTAAAGGAGTGAGAACATGGAAGAGAACCGCAGTGGCTATAAGGTATTGTAGCGGATGATGATCAGAACGTGCATCAGTCGCTGAACGCCTATTTTCGCCGCGAGGGATACCAGATGCTCTCCGCCTACGATGGTGAACAGGCGGTGCAGTGCGTTCGCATGCAGCGCCCTGACATGATGATCCTGGACATAATGATGCCGGGCATGGACGGCCTTTCGGTCTGCCGAGAGATCCGCAAAACATCTAACCTGCCGATCATCATGCTGACGGCCAAGGGCGATGAGTTCGACAAGCTCCTCGGCCTGGAAATGGGGGCGGACGACTACATCACGAAGCCCTTCAGCCCCCGCGAGGTCCTGGCCCGTGTGAAGGCGGTGCTTCGGCGGATGCACGAGATGCGCGAGGACGACAAGTCCGCCCACCTGGTGATCGCCAACCTGGAGATCGACATGAATGCCTTCACCGTCAAGCTCAACGGCGAGCAGATCCCCTGCACGCCCAAGGAGACAGAGATCCTGTGGACGCTGGCCAGCAATCCGGGCATGGTCTTCAGCAGAGAGCACATGCTGCAGAGCATCTGGGGCTACGACTTCCTGGGCGACACGCGCGCCGTCGACAGCCACATCAAGCGCATCCGCGCGAAGCTGTGTTCTGATGCGAACGGCTGGGACATCAAGACGGTGTGGGGCGTGGGCTATCGCTTCGAGATCACCAACGCGGCACAGCCGTAAGGATCGATGCGCTTCAGGTTCAAGCACAGCATCAACGAGTTATCGATAAGCGCCAAGACGTTGATCAGCCATGTCACGCTGGCGCTCGTTGTCGTACTTCTGGCCAATGTGCTGAGTTATTTCCTGACCATACAGTATGTGCGCGACACGCGCATCCGCGATCTGAGCCGCAAGGCCGGGCGGATCGCGGCGAGCGTCCATTCGGTGTCGGAGGGCGAGCTGCGCCCCAACAAGTACCTTGTCGGGACCTACCAGGACCTGACCGACGCAAAGGTGTTTTTCCTGGATGTCACCGTGGATCCGCTGCGCGTCTGGCACCTGCGGGACCCGGCCGCCGAGATCTCGGAGGGCGAAGAATTCCAGTGGGTGGACATCATCAGCGCCATAGACCGAAAGTTCATCATGCGCATACTGGATGGCGAAACGGTGACGGCGCTTCAGAGCTTTGATTTCACCAACGGCAAGGTGCTCTTCGCGGGCGTGCCGATCCTGAGTCCGGATCACACGGTGATCGGAGGCGTCATACTGGCGCAGCCTGCAGAGCAGCTGCAGGAATTGTCCAGGACGATACGCCTCGTGATGGTCGTCGTCATCGGCGCGTCGCTGCTGCTGGCCGTGCTGCTGGCGATGCTGCTGACGAGCGTGCTGGTCCGTCCGATCCAGCGGATCACCCGCGCCGCGCGCCGCATGACGGACGGCACCTATGCCGAGCGCATCTCGCCTCTGCCAAACGACGAGATCGGCGATCTCGGACGCGCGATGAACAGCATGTCCGCGCGCCTCATCGATGTGATCCGAAACCTGCGCAAGGAGCGCGACAAGCTGGAGCTGGTGATCACCGGCATCCGCGAGGGCCTGATCGCCGTGGACTACAACTGGCGCATCGTGCACTACAACCCGATCTTTCTGGAGCTCATTGAGCAGGACAGCATCGAAGATATATGGGACGTGGAGGACGATGGGATCGCCAGACTTCGGGATATGCTGGAGCGCTGCATGCAGAGCGGCGAGACGGAGCACATCGAGTGGGTGAATCCATCCAAGCGCGCGCTGTACGCCGCGGCATCCGATCTGACCGATGAGAGCGGCGAGATCCTGGGCGCTGTGTGTCTCGTGCGCGATGTCTCGGAAGTCGTGCGCATGGAACAGCTCAGGCGCGACTATGTTGCCAACATATCCCATGAACTGCGCACGCCGCTCACCGGTATCCGCGGCATGGTGGAACCGTTGATCGACGGCTGTATGGATACCGAGGAAGAGCGCCAGGACAGCTATCGCGTGATCCTCAAGGAGACCATACGGTTGGAGAAGCTTGTCGGCGAGATGCTGGACATGTCCAGGCTCCAGGACGGACGCGTCAGCGTGGAGCTGGAGCAGCTTGAGTTGCCAGGCATACTCGAAGCCGCGGTCAGAAGCATGCAAAGCATCGCGGAAGGCGCGGGCGTGACGCTCGCGATCGAAACGGACGGCTCGGAACTGGCCTGCATAGGCAACGAGGACCGCATCACGCAGGTGCTGGTGATCCTGATGGACAATGCGCTGAGCTTCACGCCGTCCGGAGGCACGGTGACGGTATTTGCCAGGGATGAGGGAGAAAAAGTGGCGCTCGGGGTCCGCGACACCGGCTGCGGCATCGAACCCAAGGATCTTCCGCTCATTTGGGAACGCTTCTACAAGGCGGACAAGTCACGCATGCGGACGACCGGCACCGGGCTGGGCCTGTCCATCGCCAAGCTGGTGGTCGAGCTGATGGGCGGCGAGATCCACGTACAGAGCGAGCCGGGCAAGGGCGCGGAGTTCACCTTCACGCTGAACAAGTAGTGACAGAGCATAAATAAAGCGGCGGCCGATGATGACATGTCGGCCGCCGCTTCGCGCCTGTCAGTCCGAAAGGATGAAAGCTTCCAGTTCCTCGGCTGTGTCGAAGGCGTGCGGGATCTGAAGTCCTTCCAGTTCCTGCCGCCGGCGAAAGCCCCAGGTGACCCATGCGGCTTCGATGCCGGCGTTTCCGGCAGTCAGCAGATCCGCGTCGCCGTCGCCAACATAAAGCGTTCGCGCCGGCGAGACACCGAAGCAATCCATGATGAGGCGGGCACCGTCGGGAGCGGGTTTCTTTGGTATGTCTGCGCGCTCGCCCAACGCCAGTTCGATCAGATCGCCGAAGTGCGCGCGGCACAATAGCTGCGTTGCCGCATCGACTTTGTTGGAGTTACAGGCCGTATGGATGCCGCGGTCGCGAAACCGCCGGAGCAGCCCTGCGATGCCGGCGCAGGGCCTTGTGCGGACGTTGACATTGGCGAGATAGATGGCTTTGAACCGGGCCAGAACGCTCTGGACGGTCTCGTCGTCCGTACCTTCGGGAACGGCGCGCCGGATGAGCCGCGCCACACCGCCGCCGATGAAAGTGCGGACCTCTTCCACTTCACGCGCAGGGAAGCCGGCTTCGGCGAGCGCTCGGTTGGTCGCGTCGGTCAGATCAAAAAGCGTATCCAGCAGCGTTCCGTCGAGATCAAAAATGACGAGGTCGTATTTCATGGCGCTTCAACTCCGTTTCAGGCATTCGATGACCCTGCGGCAGCACCATCATATCAGACATCGGGGAACGTTCTGCGCCGATCGGGTTAGAATTGCGTTATATGAATGACATCGCTTTGACAAAAACGGGCATTCGTTGAAATCGACCGGATGCTGTGATAAAATCAAAATGATAGAGTATAAATACTGCGGCAAATATGCCTTCGGCGTTGCTGCCGTCGGGTGAGGCTGATACATGGCGGCTTATTCGGCTTTTGCGGAGATCTACGATGCGCTCATGGATGACGTCGACTATACAGGCTGGGCGGATTACTATCTGTCGCTCGTCAGGCGGGCGGATGTGGTGCCGGCTCAGCTGTGCGACTGCGCCTGCGGGACCGGTGCCCTGTCGGTGCCGTTCGCCTCGCACGGCATCCGGGTGACGGGCGTCGATCTGTCCGGGGAAATGCTGCGCATGGCCCAGAGGCGGGCGAGGCAGGCGGGCGTGCAGGTGATGTTCGTGCAGCAGGACATGCGCATGCTGCGTCTGCCCAGGCCCGTGGACGCGATGGTATGCGGCTGCGACGGCGTGAACTATCTTTTGGATGACGATGCACTGCGGGCTTTTTTCAAAAGCGCGCACGCGGCGATACGTCCGGGAGGAGCGCTGGCGTTCGACGTTTCTTCGGCCTGGAAGCTTGAGCACGTGCTTGGGAACAGCTTTTTCGGCGAGGAACGGGATGATATCGCCTATCTGTGGTCGAATGCCTTCGATCCGGACGGGCGTACGGTGACCATGGACCTGACGTTTTTCGTGCGCGAGACAGATGGCCGCTACCGCCGCTTTTCAGAAGTGCACACCCAAAAGGCGCACGATGCGGGACACCTGACGGAACTGCTTGAAGCGTCCGGTTTTGAACTGCTCGGCTCGTTCGGAGACCGGACGTTCGAAGAGCCTCAGCCGGAGGAGCAGAGGATCCACTTCCTCGCGCGCCGGATCTGAAAGGAAGATGAACGAACGATGGGCGTTATGGATCGGGACGGTATACTGAATATATCACTTATGGATGGACAGGCGCGCGCGATCCTGATCGAATCCACGCAGCTGGTGCAGGATGCCAAGCGCATCCATGGATTGTCAAAGATCGCTACGGCCGCGCTGGGACGCACGCTGACGGCAGCGGCCATGATGGGCTCGATGCTCAAGGGCAGCGATGAGAGCGTGACGGCTTCCATCAAGGGGGGCGGCCCCATCGGCACGGTACTGGCAGTGGCCAATGAAAAATGTGAAGTAAAGGGTTATGTCGACCATTCCGAGATCGATCTGCCGCGCACGGGTCCCAAACTGCCCGTTGGCGCAGCGGTGGGCAAAGAGGGCCGGCTGACGGTCATCAAGGATATGCACCTGCGCGAGCCCTATGTCGGGCAGGTGAATCTGGTGTCCGGAGAGATCGCCGAGGACTTTGCCATGTACTTCACTGCGTCCGAGCAGACGCCGTCCCTGGTCTCGCTGGGTGTTTTGGTGTCTGAAGAAAAGGTCGAAGCGGCCGGCGGACTGATCGTTCAGTTGATGCCGGGCGCCAGCGAAGCCGCCATACGGTCCATAGAGAACTCTGCAGGGATGTTCATGGACATATCCGGCACCATGAAGACCGATCATCTCGACGGCGCGGTCCAACAGCTGCTCATGCACCTTGAACCGGTGGTCCTCGAGCGGCGGGAGACCCGCTATGCCTGCGACTGCAGCCGGGAGCGCGTGGAGCGCGTGCTGATCAGCCTTGGCAGCAAGGAACTGAGCGATATGATCGCTGAGCAGCATGGCGCCAGTGTCGATTGTCACTTTTGCAACAAGCGCTATACCTTTACCGAGAACGAGCTCAGATCGCTCCTTGAAGCTGCGACGGGCCGGGCAAAATAGGTTGGCGTTATCGATGGGATGAGCCGGGCGGATCTGAAGGGACGTCCGGCAGACCCGGGAGGATGGATGAGGAACGATCCGAAGGTCGTGACGCTGAAGCGAAACGCGGCATACCTGCACCACAGAGCGATGCAGAACCGGCGCGATAATCGCATCGTCGACGCGCTGGAGCTCATGCGCAGGGCGGTGGAGGCATCGCCGGAGAACCGGGAGTATCGGATGGATCTCGCGGAGCTTTACTGTGAGATGGGCTGCCACGAGCAGTCGTCCGAGCTGCTGTTGGACATCCTGTCACGAGAGGATGCCCCCAGTGAATGCTATTACGGGCTGGCGCTCAACCAGCTCGGCATGAATGATATGAGCGGGGCGCGCCAGTCTTTGAGCACCTACTGGCGGCGCGATCCGCAGGGAGAACACAGCGCGGAAGTGCGGCAGCTGGCGACAGAACTGGACTTTTACGGATCGATGGCTCGCCCGGACGATCGAAGGCTCTATCGCGCGATGCGCATCGCGAATCGCGCATGTGACGCCATGCGGGCGGACGACCACGCGAAGGCCTGCCGGTTGTTTCGACAGGCGCTGACCATGGCCCCCGGACAGCCGGAGATCCGCGCACTATTCGCGATGGCGCTGGGATCCGAAGGACGCAGCGAAGCCGCCCGCAGGGAGGCGGAGCAGGCATGTGCGGGCAGGCATCCGACGGTGCGCACGCTCTGTATCTGTGCCCAGGTCTTCTCACGTCTGGGCGATGAGACCCGTGCGATCGCCACGCTGGACGCGGCAGAAGCAAAGCATCCGGAGGGGCTCGCGATGCGGCTCCTGCTCTATACGGCGAGCGAGTTGAAGCTCTACGGGCGCGCGGCGGAGTATGCGCGGCTCGCGCTTCAGGCAGAGCCCTATGACCGGGAGCTCCTGCACGCCCGCGCCGTTGCGCTGAAGCAGGCCGGCGGCGACAATGAGACGTCCGCGCGCTGCTGGGAACGCGTGCTGCGCATCGACCCCGACGACACGGTGGCAACATACTATTGCCAGGCGGCACGGGACGGGACGCTGGACGGGCTGCCGCTGGATTACACCTATCAGGTGCCTGAATATGAATATCTCCATCGCGCCGCATCGCTGGTGACCCACTTTGAGCAGGGCTTTGAGCACATCAGCGAATGCTGGGCGACGGACCCCGCTTTCAGACGGACGCTGCGATGGGCGGTTTTCACCGGAGATCAGCGGCTCAGCCGGGCAGCGATGACGGTGCTGGCCACCCTCGAGGATGAGAACGCTTTGGGCGTTTTGCGCACGGCGCTGTTCGATCCGGGGGTCTCCAGGGCGCTGAAGCTGCACGCGGTGTTTCTGCTGAAGCTCCAGGGGCGGGAGATGAGCGATGTGCTTCCCGAGCCCGTGGCCGCGGGTGGCAACATGCTCGTGGACACGGAGGCGCTTTTGAACAGCATGCCGGTGGGCGATCGCCAGTTGATCCGCTATGCCGATGAAGTGCTGGAACGGGAATACGGCATCTCGGCGCGCCCGGCCCTCACGCTGATGTGGTCTGCCTACCGGCGTTCGCGCGGCACGCGCGGGGATCCCTTGAAGCGCGTGGATGCCGCGGCCGCCGCACTGGCCTGCAACTACCTGATGACGGCGGGAGAACGCAGACCCCTCGCCGAGCTGGCGAAGGCATTTGGCTGTTCGAACCGACAGCTGGTGTTCTGCGCATCGCGCATCGCGGGCAGCATGGACAGAGCCGAAGCGACGGGGACAGAAAGGCTGGAACGATGAAGATCTATGATTTTGACGGGAAGTTCTTCGACTATGTGCGCAGCTGGATGGCGCTGCACCCCGGGATGAAGGAATCGGAGATCGAAGCCAGCTACAATGAGATGATGCGAAGCTGGCTGAACGCACCGGCACAGTGGCTGGGCGGCGTGAAGCCGGGCGAGTACTTCGACCGCTATACCGATCCAAAGGATCTCATCAAGCTGCTCGAGGCGTATCTTGTGCGGGACATCGGTCTGCCTGAGCCTCTCTATCGCCGCATCGTGCTGATGGGTGAGGCCTGCGCGCCGGCACTGGTCAGGATCGCGGAGGACAGGGACAGACCGGAGGCCCTGCGTGCGACGGCCATGGCGCTTCTGCGGGATATCGACAGCGATGTCCCGATGTCGCTCTATATCGACCTCATCTGTCGCTGCAAGGAGAAGAACGAGTTGTCGGATATGGCGGCTGATGCGATATCCGAACGACAGGATGTGGTCGAAACGCTGCTCGAGCGATACGACAGCGCCACAGAGTACGGTCAACTGCTGATACTGGACATCTGCTCCAACCATCCGGGAGATCCGAGGATCTGCGACCACATGCTCGAGAAGCTGCGCAATCGCCCGGAAGAGCGGGCATTGTACGCCGCGCTGCTCGGCAAGCTGGGCGATCCCCGTGCACTGGAGACGTTGATGCGCATGCTCGACCTGACGGATCTGAGTTATCTGGACTATATCGAGCTGCGCAGCGCTGTTGAACAGCTGGGCGGAGACCCGGGTGAAGAGCGCGTGTTCAATGGCGATCCGGACTATGAGACGCTCAGGGGCCTGTGACGGCTCGACGTCAGACGATCCCTTTAGGAGGAAGAGACATGTTTTGCTCACGTTGCGGGAAAAAGGTGCTGGAATACATGCTGTTCTGCCCCTTCTGCGGCACAGAGATCGTGATACCTGATCAGGACGAAGCTGTGCCGGCTCCGGCGCCGCAGGACGAGACGCCGCAGGAGATCGCGGATGACGCGTTTTCGCCTGTGGAGACGGCCGATGCGTCATCCGGGGAAGCTTCAGAGGATCGACCTGCCCTTGATGGACCCGCAGAGGTACCATACATCGAACAGGACCCCGGAAAGCCGAGACATGCCCGGCGCACGAAACCGGCGGTCTGCGCGGATGATGAGGTGACAGACGACCCTTCCGGCGCGGCACCCGAAGGACCGGGTGAAGAGCCCATACCGTCGGCGAATGGGAATGTCCGGCAAGCACGGCGTGATGGGCCGGCGCCGGTCCGCGCGGCTCAGATGAGAGCCGTCGAACTCAGGAAGCGCGTGCCTGAGGAAGAGGCGCTGTTTGTAGATGCATCCGAGCGCGGCCCGGAGGCGGCACTGTCGTTTGAAGCGCCGGATGATCGTGGCAGTGAAAGCGCGAGGCCGGTCAAAACACGGCGTGAGCAAGAGCCGGTATCCTTCTCGGCAGATCACGGGGAGGAGATCGACCGGGAAGACGAAGATGCGTTCGATCGCGCAGACGGTCACGAAGAAGAAGCGGTGCCTGAAGAGGCGGATGAGCCTGACGATGTCCCGGCGCCGGAGATCGACAGGGAGATGGACGACGACACGGAGCCTTTGACAGACCGGGACACAGAGGATGACCTCGAAATGGAGGATGGACCGGCACCCGTCCGGGTGAAAGGGAATCCCGCAGCGCGGAAGCGCGCGAAACCGATGCGCCCGGGACCGGCGCGCGCACCGCAATCCGGCTGGTTCGAGGACGAGCCGAAGCGGCCGCAGCGTCCGGCTGAGCGAAGGCCAAGGCCGCAGGAGGACGGGGATCGCGCTTCCGGGCGCAGGCCGTATGCGGGCCCGAAGCGGCCGGAGCAGCAGGGCAGGCGTCCTGACGCAAGGCGGGCGCAGGCCGCGAAAGCGCCGCAGCCCGGGCGGAGGGGGACGGACACGCTGGTGCCCGAGAAGCCGCTCAAGCCGAAGGATATCTTCATGGATGATATCGTTGGGGATGAGGATTACGACGCCTACGACGCCTTTGACGACAGCTATGAGGCGGCAATCCGCGCGCGCGGCGATCGCGGGAGAAGGTACGAAGACGACCTGGACGATGATTTCGATGACCTCGACGACCTCGACGATCTGGATGAAGATGATCTGGACGACGACGAGTCTTTGGGCGGAAGCTTCCTGATGCGCCATGTGCGCAGCATCGTGGGCATCATACTTTTCGTCGCGCTGGTATTGGTGCTGGTGCTTTACTTCCTGTCCGATTCGGGACAGACGAGCCTGGCCCACATCAACGCCACGCTCCCGCTGCGCGCGGAGATCTACGCGCGGCTCGGCAAGGAAAGCTATGAAGCCAAGGATTATCAGCAGGCCGGTGTATACTTCAGCCGCGCCCTTGCGCGCGAGCCGAACAGCTACGACTGGGCGTCTTCTGCCGCGATGTCCTATGTCTCCGGCGGCGAGACGGAAAAGGCGGCGGAGATGCTGAAGAAGACCATCGAGCTCAATCCTCAGCGATCTGAGCCGTACTATCTTTTGATCAACCTGTATCCGGACGTCAGCAGCAGGCCGTGGGAGATCACACAGCTGATCAGGAAGGGCTATCAGGCGACGGGCGATGAACGACTGAACGTGGCTGGCTGAGACCGGCGGGGGAGCGATCGAACATGAAGTATGCGATAAGGACCATAGCGCTGCTCGCAGCGCTCATACTGCTCGTCGTGACGCCGAACGCGTTCGCCCAGGCGAAGCTCGGCGAGGAAGCGCCGGACTTCGAGGTCACGACGCTCGAGGGCACGAAGCTGCGCCTGTCCGAGCTGCGCGGCAAGGTGGTCTATCTGAACATTTGGGCGACATGGTGCCCACCCTGCGTCGCCGAGATCCCGTCGATACAGAAGCTCGCGGAGACACATTCGGAGGAACTGGTGGTCATCGGCGTCAGCTGTGACACCGATCCGAAGACGGTCAGACAGTTCGTGGAGGCCTATGGCATCGATTACCCCGTCGCGATGGACGAGCGCATGGTGATCGGCGGACAGCTCTACCCGACGGCGTACATCCCGGAGAGCGTGTTCATCAGCCCGGAGGGGACCGTGACGACCATCGAGATCGGCGGCATCACCTATGCGCGCATGGAGTACTGCTTCTCAAAGGCATTGGGGCAGTGATCATGAACGGCCCGGCGGACGCCTTCCGCCGGGCCGAAGTCTGTCTGTGGAGGGACGGGATGTCGTTACCCGTATTTGTACTGGCACCTATGGACGGCATGACGCACGCGTCTTTTCGAACGATATGTTTTGAATACGGTGCGGATGGGGCCACGACCGAGATGATCCAGTCGCTGGCCCTCGGGCGCGCGAAGCGGAGGCTCAGCGAGACGTTCGCGGAAACGATGGTGCGGTTTCCGAACGAGGGCGATCTGGCCGCACAGCTCATCGGCAGCGATCCCGCGATGATGGCGGCCGCCGCGCAAAGGCTGGAGGCCATGGCGCGGTTCGATGCCATCGACATCAACATGGGCTGCCCGGCCCGCAAGGTCGTGGGAAGCGGAAACGGCGCGGCGCTGCTGCGCGAGCCGGAGCGCGCATTCGAGATCATGCGCGCCGTGCGCGAGGCCATATCGATGCCTGTGCGGCTGAAGCTTCGACTTGGCTGGGATGCGGCGCACATCACGGCCGGGGAGCTGATCATCGAAGCAGAGCGTCTGGGCTTTCAGTCCGTGACGCTGCACGGCAGGACGCGCATGCAGATGTACAGGGGCGACGTCGATGTAAAGGCGATCCGCCGGATCTGCGAGTCGACCGGTATCCCAGTCTATGCCAACGGCGGTGTGACGTGCGCCGCGGACGCCCTGACGTTTTTGGATGAGACGCGTGCTGCCGGTGTCTCCATCGGCAGGGCGGCGCTTAAGCAGCCGTGGATATTCAGCGATATCCGCAGGCTTCGCCGCGGTGATAGCCTGCCGTCGCACGGCGCGGAGGAGCGCATCGGTCTGCTCATCCGCCTGGCCGGACTGTCCTGCGCGCACCGACCGGAGCGCGTCGCGATCAGCGAGATGCGCAAGTTCTCCAGATGGCTGCTTCCGGGCCTGACCGGCGCGGACGATATACTGGGCGCCCTCAACGGGATCTGGGACCTGGACAGCTACAGACGCCTTTTGTCGGGATTCCTGGATGCGCTCATTCGAACGGGCGACACGTATCTGCACGAGGAACTCGGGCCCGACCGGTCGCTCGATACGGTGCACAGGTGATCGCAGACATCGCGATCCGATCCGGGAGATCAAAAAAGACGCGCTCCGGAGGTATGTCCGGGGCGCGTCCTTTGCGCTGTGCGCATCAGAGCTTGTTTCTCTGGATCTTGCCGCTGATGGTCTTGGGCAGCTCGTCGCGGAAGACCACGATACGGGGGTACTTGTAGGGAGCGGTGCGCTTCTTGACGTAGTTCTGGATCTCCTTGGCCAGCTCGTCGGAAGGCACAGTGCCCTTCGTGAGCACGATGCTGGCTTTGACCACCTGACCGCGGATCTCGTCCGGAGCTGCGGACACGCCGCATTCCAGCACGTAGGGCAGCTCCATGATGACAGACTCGATCTCGAACGGCCCGATCCGGTAGCCGGAGGACTTGATGACGTCGTCGGTGCGGCTGACATACCAGAAGTAGCCGTCCTCATCGCGCCAGGCCATGTCGCGGGTGTGGTACATGCCGTCATGCCAGACCGCCTTCGTGGCCTCCTCGTTGCCGTAATAGCCCGCGAAGAGCCCGCAGGGGATCTCCTTGTCCGTGCGGATGACGATCTCGCCCGGTTCGCCGACCTTGACGGGATTGCCGTCGGGTCCACCAGGTCGACGTCGTACAGCGGACTGGGCTTGCCCATGGAACCGATCTTGGGCGTCATGCCGAAGAAGGTGCCAAGCACCAGCGTGGTCTCCGTCTGGCCGAAAGCCTCCATGATGGACAGCCCTGTGGTCTTCTTGAACAGGTTGAACACCTCGGGGTTCAGTGCCTCGCCGGCGGTGCAGGCGCAGTGGATCGAGCTCAGATCGTACTTCGAGATGTCCTCGCGGATCAGGAAGCGGTACATGGTCGGCGGCGCGCAGAAGGTGGTGATGTTGTACTTAGCGAACATCGGAAGGATGTCGTGCGCGTTGAAACGGTTGAAGTCATAGACGAACACCGCGCCCTCGTTCATCCATTGGCCGTACAGCTTGCCCCACAGCGCCTTGCCCCAGCCGGTGTCCGAGATCGTCAGGTGCAGGCCGTCCGGTTCGACACAGTGCCAGTAATGGGCGGTGATGAAGTGGCCCAGCGGATAGCAGTGGTTGTGCATGGCCAGCTTGGGATAACCGGTGGTGCCGGAGGAGAAGAACATGACCATCGGGTCGTTGCCCTTGGGGGCGTCCTCGGTGCGCGGGAACGTCGAGCGATAGCGCAGGAATTCCTCGTCGAAGTCCAGCCAGCCCTCGCGCTTGCCGCCGCACATGATGCGGGTGGTCACATAGGGACAGGTCTCGAAGGCTTCTTCGGCATGGGAAGCGCCATCGCCCTCGGCGGTCATGCAGATGGCCGACACGCCCGCCGTTTCGAAGCGGTACTCATAATCCTTTTTGAGCAGCTGATCCGTCGCGGGGATGGCCACGGCGCCAAGCTTGTGGAGCGCCATCATCACGACCCAGAACTGCCAGTTGCGGCGCAGGACCAGCATCACGCGGTCGCCCTTGCGGATGCCGAGCGCCTTGAAGTAGTTGGCAGCGCGGTTGGATTTGCGGCTGATGTCCTCAAAGGTGAAGCGCTGCTCGTTCTGATCGCGG
>JAFRMB010000046.1 GCA_017430945.1 Clostridia bacterium
GTGTAGATGATGGATGCCCAGCCAGCGCCCTGCCAAATACCGCTGGCAATGTAGATCGTGCGGAATGCCTGTGGCATGGTCATGAAATTGATATTCGTTCCCAGGAACATGTTCACCATACCGGTCGGCGAGAGAATGATGCGGACGATACCGCAAAGGACGATAACCGAAATGAAGTTGGGCATGTACAGCACCAGCTGAACCTTCTGCTTGATCTTGGAGCTGAGTATGCGGTTGAGCAGGAATGCCAGCAGGATCGGTGCCGGGAATCCCCACAGAAGGCCGAACACGCTCAGTTTCAAGGTGTTCATCAGGTACCTCATGAAGTCCGGCGAAGACAGGAAACGGCTGAAGTGCTCGAATCCGACCCATTCGCTGTGCCACAAACCGCGGAAAGGATTGTAGTCCATGAAGGCGATCGCCACGCCGCCCATCGGGATGTAGCGGAAGATGATCGTCAGCACGAATGCCGGTAACATGAAGATCAGGTAGAGCTGCCAGTGCGGCCGCAGAGACACCAGAGTGTTGTGCGTCCTCTGCTTGAGGGGCACTCTTTCCTTGGCAGACAAGGGCTTATTCATTGCAATCCTCCTTTTTCAATTCTCCCCATTGTGCATTTGCATTGGCAGGTTGCATTTGCACGCTTCGGTTGGGGGCTTCACCTATATATTACCATTGTTAACACACAGTGTCAATATATAACAGTTACATATGCATATTTATTTCGTCGTATTGGATTTCCATGCGCAGATGCAAAACATCATACCGATTTTGCGTCTATAAGATGTTGTATTTGCACATCGCAATCGATATTGAGTTTGACATATGCACAATCGTATGTTACAATATAGTCGAGTCAAAGGAGGCCCTTTCTATGAGAAAAGTGACCATACAGGACATCGCGGATGAGCTTGGTTTTTCCAGAAATACTGTATCAAAAGCCATCAACAATGCCGACGGCCTCGCGGAAGCCACCCGCGAAAGGATCCTTGAAAAGGCTGTTGAAATGGGTTACAAGCAGTTTTCCTATATCAAGGCGCGTTCGGGTGTCATCCACGATCAGGATGCGCGGAACAAGGG
This sequence comes from Clostridia bacterium, assembly GCA_017430945.1. Next base: position 1,081 of record JAFRMB010000046.1, read on the forward strand.
TGAGATCGCACTGTTCAGCGGATGTGTCATCACCCCTGTCCATTTTGCCACGCTGATGCTGGACAAGCTCAAGAAAGAACTTCCCCGTTGGGGATATACCCTGAACACCCATCGCGTCGAGCGGGAGGATCTCCTTTCCCGGGCCCTTCCTCTTACCTTCGATCCCAAGCGCACCAGGGCCATCATATGCGTCGAGATGTTCGACCGAGCCTATGACGAGATGATCTGCGCCCTGGGTTTACCGGTGCTGTTCGTGGACGGCCCCAACAAGCGCGACGGCATCAGCCTGCCTGCCGACCAGCTGTATATGGACAACACCACCGCCATCACGCGGTTCGTCAACGATATGCTGAGCAGGGGCAAGCAGAGGATCGGCTTCATCGGCGATTACGAGCACTGCCAGTCCTTCTTTGAGCGCTACAGCGCCTTCCGATATGCCATGCTCATGGCCAATGCTCCCGTGGATGAGAAGTTCTGCATCAGGACCGGCGAGCGCGTGAAACTGGAGGAGACTCTGGCAGCATTGGAAGATTTCCCGGAGGTCTTCATCTGCGCCAACGATTTTGTCGCAGAGGATGCCATTTACGCCCTGCGCAAGCTCGGCAAGTCGGTGCCTGAAGACATACTGTTCTGCGGCTTTGACGACTCCCCCAACTCCCGCATCATGACTCCCGGCCTGACCACTGTACACATACACACCCAGGTCATGGCCATCGCCGCGCTGCAGCTGTTGTTTTCCAGGATCGAAGAGCCGAACCTGGACTACCGCACCGTGCACACACAGACGGAATTGATCTACCGCGATTCCACCCGGTCGTGATCGATGCCATTCTTGATCAGGAGGCTACGCTATGCGATTCTTTTCCTACGACAGCAAATTCGGTCAGCTCTTCCTCAAGCTCAGCTATGGCTGCTGCCTGAATCTCCTTTGGCTCGTCTGCTGCCTGCCCATCTTCACGATCGGGGCGTCCACGACAGCGCTCTACTATACTTCCTTCAAGATCGCGAAAGATGAAGGCAGCTTCCTGACGACCATGTTCTTCCGTTCATTCAAACAAAACTTCAAGCAGGCGACCATCATATGGCTGATCATGCTCGTGACCGGTCTGGTGATCGGCGCGGACGCCATACTGCTCTACCGGCTGCGCGCGACCTCCGCCGGTACGGGCGCCGTGATCTGGACGCTGCTTCTCGCGGTCATATTCGCCTGTATGATCGCCTATGCCATCGTGCTGACGTATATCTTCCCTCTGCTGTCCATCGCCAGCAACACAACGGCCAATATGTTCAAAAACGCCTTCCTCATCGGTACGCACTATCTGTTCGTCACCATCCTCGTGTTCTTCATCCACTATGCCATGTTCTTTCTCGTGGTAAACGTGTTTACGCCCCTCATCATATTCGGCGAGGGACTGTGTGCGGTCATCAGCGCGCATCTGCTTTTGAAGATCTTCCGTCCGTTGCTGTACGATCCCAACGCACCGGCCGAGAGCGAGTCAGATGACGATGATACGGAGGCTGAACTGTGAAACTGACGGAAGCAGAGCGGGCTGAAAACCGGGAAGCGCTGGCCGCCATGAGTCTGCCGCAGCGGCTTGGATACGTGTTGGAATACTACAAATTTCCATTGGTATTGGCGCTCATCGCCGTGGTCGCTCTTGGCAGCGTGCTTTATTACAGGCTCACGCGCAAGGAAACGCTGCTGTATGTCGCTTACGCGAACATCGCCGTCGGGGAAGACCTTGACATCGCACTCGATGAAGGGTTCGCGCGCTCCATCGGCATGAGCCCTGAAAAACACAGGGTCAATCTGTATCGTGGACTGTACCTGAGCCGCGACGCTGCGACACAGGATCACGAATATGCCTATGCCTCACAGCTCAAGTCACTGGCCGCGATAGCCGGCAAACAACTGGACGTGCTGCTCATGAACCGTGAAGCTTTTGACATCATGTCCGCCGGCGGCTATCTGTTGCCCCTGGAGGATCATCTGGATGAGGACCTGAACGCCCGGGTCGCGGACCGTCTGATACGGAATACGGTCATCCTCGAGGACAACGATATCGAGCATCGTCTGGACGAAAGCATCCCATACAGAGCGGTCACAGAGGAAGTAGCGAACGGCATCCTCATATCGGAGTTCCCGCTCTTTGAACAGGCGGATTTTTCAGGAGACGTGTTCCTCGGTGTGGTCGGAAACAGCCCCAGAATGGATACCGTTCTGCGGTATATCGATTATCTGACCGCAGAGATCCCCGGCGGCACGGCTTGAGGCCTGCCTTCATCAGCATCCTTGACAGAAATGGACGTTTTGTGCCTCGTACAGATCAAAACCGTGAGCACTTGCATGGAGATCGCAGGTCGGTGCATCCCGGCAGGCACCGTTGTCATCGGTCTGCATAGCTTGAGGTGAACGTGACAGTCCGCCTGTCACTGAAGCACCGGACACCCGACAGGTATAAACCGCATCGTATCGAGCAGCCGTCAGATGAAGAGGTCGGGAGCCGGTTGAATCGTCTCGCACCAAAGATCGTCGCCGCCACATCCAGAAAACAGGCCTGAAGCCAAACCCCCATTCCCGCAAGGGAGTGGGGGTCTTTTTTTGACATCAATCTTGACATCAATTTAGGTTAATACAGCTTATGAAACAACGCAAAACAGAGCATGAATTAACAAAACATGACAGTCCTGTATATGCATCGAAATACTGAAACCCCCTGAACACACAGCGTTTTCAAGGGGTTTGCGCGTGGCGTGCCCGGCGGGATTCGAACCCACGGTCTTCAGAGTCGGAGTCTGACGCGATATCCAGCTTCGCTACGGGCACACGACGCATCTATTATTATATCCGGTTTTCACCAAAATGGCAAGTGGAAAAGGCGGCCGATACATAAAAAACCAAAATATTACATGTTTTGCCCTCGCCAGCGGCCGGTCCGCGCAAATGCGCTTGCGAATTAACATCCTTTCTGTTACAATAAAACAGTATCAGAATGGGGGTCATATAATGAGTGAATTCATCATCGCGCTCGACGCCATGGGCGGCGACAATGCTCCTGAAGCCATCGTTGCCGGCGGCATCCTGGCCCTCAGGCGCTTCCCCGATATCCGATTGCTGCTTGCCGGCCCGGAGGATCGGCTGGATACGCTCCTTTCCGGCGCGCAGGATGTGCGCAGCCGCATCGGGCTGCTGCCGGCGAACGAGGTCATTTCCATGGATGAAGCGCCGATGATGGCCGTGCGCCGAAAGGTCGGTTCATCGCTGGTCCAGGCGATGATGGCGGTGCGAAACGGCGCCGCCCAGGCCGTGGTCTCCGCCGGGTCCACCGGCGCGGTGCTAGCCGGCGGCATGCTCCGCATCGGCAGGATCCCCGGCATCGAACGCCCGGCACTGGCCCCAGTGCTGCCCGGCGCGAAGGGCCGTTTCATGCTGATCGACTGTGGCGCAAACGTGGACTGCCAGCCCCGGTATCTCACCCAGTTCGGTCTCATGGGCTCGGTCTACATGCGGTCTGTGATGGGCGTCGCAGACCCCGCGGTCGGGCTGGTGAACATCGGCACCGAAGAGGAAAAGGGCAACAAGCTTGCCAAGGAAGCCTATCAGATGATGAAGGCGCAGACCAGCTACCGCTTCGCCGGCAACTGCGAGGCGCGCGATGTGCCTTCGGGCGACTTCGACGTGGTGGTCACCGACGGTTTCGTGGGCAATGTCATCCTCAAATACACGGAGGGCATCGTGGGCACGGTCACGGGCATGCTCAAAAAGCGCATGCTTGAGACCAAGCGCACAAAGCTTGGCGCCGCGCTGGCCAAACCCGCCTTCCGCGCGTTCAAGCAGGATATGGACTACAACTCCGTCGGAGGCGCGCCGATGCTCGGCGTGCAGGGTGCCGTGGTGAAGGCACACGGAAGTTCCGGGGAGACCGCCATCATGAACGCCATTCGCCAGGCGCGCACGATGCTCGAGGGCGACGTGGTGGGCAGGATCAGCGCGGGATTGGCCGGCCTAGACACACAGGATCAGTCCTGACGCGGACCTGCAACGGGCACAGTTGATGCGCGGGGACGGTCTGCGTCACCGCATCAATAAGACGACAACAGATAATGGGAGGTAGGAGCATGGATCGCAGTGCTATTTTTGACAAGGTGAAGGAGTTCATTCTCAACCAGCTTCCGGTGGATGAGGCCAAAGTGAGCGAAAGCGCGAACATGATCGAGGATCTGGGTGCGGACAGCGCCAATCTCATGATGCTGATCATGGATCTGGAGACCGAGTTCGACATGCAGGTCGAGGATGAGGCGCTCGGCACCATCAAGACCGTCGGCGACATCGTGGACTATATCTCCAGGAAGCTCTGATGCCTGTCGGGCGCGCGCCTTTGCGCGCGCCCGCGCGGGCCATTCCCCCCAAAGGAAGGTTCCATCGTGAAGACACTTTTCTGCAAACTGGGATATGAGTTCAGCGATCCGAAGCTGTTGGTGACGGCGCTGACGCATCCGTCCTACGGAGGCGACCATCATGTCCCCCACTATCAGCGGCTCGAATTCCTGGGCGATGCCGTACTGGAACTGGCTATCAGTCGATACCTGTTTTTTGAGTTTCCGGAGATAGACGAGGGCAAGCTGACGCGCATACGCGCCGGCCTGGTGCGTGAGGAGACCCTGTGCCGGGCTGCAAAGCGCATGCAGCTCGGCAGATATATCCGCCTTTCCGTGGGCGAGGACCGCTCCGGAGGGCGTGACAAGCCGTCCATCCTCTGCGATGTGATGGAGGCCGTGCTTGCCGCCGTGTATCTCGACGGGGGCTTCGACGCCGCCGTGCGCGTCATCCGTCTGGCGCTGGCTGAGGATCTGCATCCCCGGATGCTGGAGGATCACCTTGACGCGAAATCACGGCTCCAGGAGATACTGCAGCGCACCGGCGACATGCCCAGGTACGATTTTATTTCCATGGAGGGTCCGCCCCATGCGCCGCAGTTCTGCTACAGCGTCGCCGTGGACGACCGCGAGCTCGGCCGCGGGCAGGGCACCAGCAAACAGCAGGCCCAGCAGGCCGCCGCGCGCGACGCCCTTCGAAAGCTGGAGCACAAGTCAGAAGGCCATGCCACCAGGCATGCACCCGATTAGGAGCGATAGCACAAATTGCGACTCAAGAAACTGATCCTCCACGGATTCAAGTCCTTTGCGGACCATGTGGAGATTACATTTGAAGACGGCATCACCGGCGTCGTCGGTCCCAACGGCTGCGGAAAGAGCAATATCTCCGACGCGGTCCGATGGGTGCTGGGCGAGCAGAGCGCCAAATCGCTGCGCGGGTCGAAGATGGAAGACGTCATCTTCAACGGCACCGAGCAGCGCCGAAGGCTCTCTTACTGCGAGGTGACCCTTGTCTTTGAAAACGCGGACCACGAGCTCCCCATCGACTTCGCGGAGGTCCAGGTCACCCGCCGTGTCTACCGTTCCGGCGAAGGCGAATACAAGATCAACGGAGCCGCATGCCGACTCCGCGATATCATCGATCTCTTTCGCGATACGGGCATCGGCCGCGACGGCTATTCGCTGATCGGGCAGGGCCGCATCGACGAGATCCTGTCGGCGAAATCGGAAGATCGCCGCCAGGTGTTCGAGGAAGCCGCCGGCATCGTCAAATACAAAGCCCGCAAGCTGGACGCAGAAAAGCGCATCGCGCATACGCAGGAGAACCTGTCGCGCGTGGAGGACATCCTATCGGAGCTGGAGACGCGCGTAGAGCCGTTGAAGCAGCAGTCCGAAACGGCGCGCGAATACCTTCAGCTGCGGGACGAGCTGAAGGCGCTCGACCTCAATGTCTTTCTCGTGCGCACTGAGCGCTATGAGGCGCGCATCGCCGACCTCAAGTCTTCCGTTGCCGAGCTGAGCGGATCCATCCTCCAGGCCAATCAGGATCTGGAAAAGCAGGGCGATGAGCGTGACAGGGCACAGGCGCTGCTTGATCGATACGAGCTTGAGGCCAGTGAGAAGCGGGACACCGTCCAGCGGCTCATCCGTGAGGTGGAAGCCGCCGAGGGCGCGGTCCAGGTCATGCGCGAGCGCATCGCCGCCGGCGAGAAGGACCGCGACCGCATCCAGAGCCAGCATGCCGCAGCTGAAGAGGGCGGCGAAGGCATCCGTGCACAGATCGAACAGATGACGCAGGCCATCGCCGACGAATCGAGGTCGGTCGAGGCCGGCGCTGCTGCGCTTTCTGAAAAGGAGCAGGCGCTCAGCGATTCCGAGTCGGAGCTGTCCTCTCTCGAGGCGCGCTCGGAAGAAGCCAAACAGCAGATCATACAATCCATGAACCGCCTGAGCGACGTGCGTTCACAGCGCGCGCGGTTGAGCACCATGAAGACCGCGCTTCAGGGTCAGCTGGAGAGCATGCAGGCGGACCGCGACCGGGAGCAGTCCGGCGTCGAAGCGCTGGGCGAACATGTGGCGCAGGCCCGGTCGATCCTCGCGGACGAACAGTCGCGCAAGGCTGAGCTCGACCGTCAGGTCGGCGACATGCAAGCGCGCGTTCAGGCGCTGGGCGACGCCTCCCAGCAGCTTCAGCAGCGGGTCGCCCGGCTGCAGACCGAACAGCAGCAGCGGGATTCCCGCCTTAAGCTGCTTCGCGAGATGCAGCGCGACTATGAGGGCTACAACAATGCCGTAAAGCAGGTGCTCGTGCAGGCTCGCCACATGCAGGCGAGCGGAACGAACGCGCCCAGCGTGCATGGCGTTGTGGCCGATATCATCCATGTTCCTGCACGGCTCGAGCGCGCCATCGACATGGTGTTGGGCGGCGCATTGCAGAACATCGTCGTCGATCGCGACGAAGACGCAAAGCGCATGATCGAGTATCTGCGCGTGAATCGCTTTGGCCGCGCAACCTTCTTGCCCATATCGTCCGTCAGGGGCCGCACCCTCTCCCCGCAGGAGCGGACCGTCCTCACCATGCCGGGTTGCGTCGGTCTGGCCTCTGAGCTCATCGAATTCGACCCGAAGTATCAGGGCGTCGTTGACAACCTGCTCGGCCGCACGGTGGTGGCGGAAAACCTCACCGCCGGCATCGCGATCCAGCGTGCCGGGCGCTATCAGTTCCGCCTCGTGACCATCGAAGGCGACGTCATGCACTCCGGCGGCTCCATTACCGGCGGCAGCGTACAGAGCCGCATGACCAGCCTCCTGTCACGCTCGCGCGAGATCGAAGAGAGCGAACAGGCGCTCAAAAAGCTCGACGCAGAATTTGCCGCCGCCCGCGAGGCCTATGCAGATCTCGAGCGCCAGCGCGGCGACCTGAAGCGAGAGCGCGGCGATATCTACGACGAGCTGCACCGCCAGGAGGTCGTGGTCGCCCGCGCCGAGGCGCAGCTGAACGCGGCCCTGGAGGAACAGGACAGCAACAACCAGCGCGTCGCCCGCATGGAATCAGAGCGCGAACGGCTGCGAGGCCAGCTGGCAGACGTAACGGCTTCTCTGGAAGCCCTGGACGGACAGCAGCAGTCTGCCGAATCCTCCACGGATGACCGCCAGGCGGAGGTCAAAAAATTGACTGAGGAGATCTATGCGCTGCGCGCCAAGACCGACGCTCTTCGCGAGGAAGTCGGCAGTGAGCGCATCTCACTCGCGTCGCGCAGGCGCGGTCTTCAGGCCGACACCGCCGCGCGCGACCGCTTGGCCGCCCAGGCCGAGGATACGAAGCGGCTGCTCACGGAATCCGCTGCAGCGCTTGAGACCTGCCTTAAGGAACTGTCCGACAACGCGGCGCTGCTCGAGCAGGACATCCGCGCGCTCGAGCAGGGCAAAGCCGCCCTGAACGCCGCGCGCGACGACTTCAGCGCCTCGGATGCCCGTCGTACGGGCGTCCAGAAACAGCTTCAGACGCTTGGCGAGCAGATCGACGCGCTTCGCGCGGATCTGGACGATCTCTCCGACAGGCATCATCGAAGCGAACTTCAACTACAGCGCGTAGAAGGCGAGTTCAAGCAGATCCAGGACCGCATCTGGGAGGAGTACGAGCTTACCTACGCCGGCGCCGAGTCCTTCCGCCAGGCTGACTTCAAGCTCACCGAGTCCGAAAAGCGCATCACCGCCATACGCCAGCGCATACGCGCGATGGGTACGGTGAACGTCGCAGCTCTGGACGAATACCGCCGCACGGTAGAACGCGTCACCGAGCTGTCCACGCAGCGGGACGATCTTCTCAAAGCCCAGGCCGACCTCGAAGGTCTCGTCGCCGAACTGGAAGCGAAGATGGAAAAACAGTTCAAAACGCAGTTTGGACTGATGAACGAGAATTTCCAGCGCACTTTCGTGAAACTCTTCGGCGGCGGGAAAGCCGAGCTCCGGCTGTCGGATCCTGCGGATGCACTGAACTGCGGCATCGACGTCATCGCACAGCCTCCGGGCAAGAAGCTTCAGATGCTCTCCCTGCTCTCGGGCGGTGAGCGCGCATTGACGGCCATAGCCATCCTGTTCGCGATCCTGGATCTGAAGCCAACGCCCTTCTGCATCCTCGACGAGATCGAGGCCGCGCTGGATGACGCCAACATCGACACCTATGCCGATTACCTGAAATCCTACTCTGCCGGCACGCAGTTCATCGTCATCACCCACAGAAAGGGTACGATGGAACGCTGTGACGCGCTGTACGGCGTCGTGATGGAGGAAAAGGGCGTGTCCAAGACCGTTTCTGTCAAACTGAATGAGGCGATCGGCTGACGCCGTGTGTTCGGCGCGGTGCCCCTGACAAACGAGAACGATTAGACCCGGAGGTTTTAACATGGGACTGTTTGACAAGATCAAAAGCGGCCTTAAGAAGACGCGCGACGTGTTTGCCGGCCGCATGGACGAGCTGGTCGAGAACTACCGAGAACTGGATGATGACTTCTATGAGGACCTGATCGATGTGCTGATCATGGCGGACGTCGGCGTGCCCACGGCCGAACTGGCCGTCGACCGGCTGCGCACCAAGTGCAAAAGCGAAAAGATCGGCGATCCCAAGGCGGCCAGGGAAGCGCTTAAGCAGATCCTGGTCGACATCCTGTGGGCGGAACCCATGCAGCTCACCAGCCCCATGGTGCTGCTGATCATCGGCGTCAACGGCGTCGGCAAGACCACCTCGATCGGCAAACTCGCCTCCCGTCTGAAGGCGATGGGCCGCAGGGTCATCATTTGCGCCGGCGACACCTTCCGCGCGGCTGCCGCGGATCAGCTGACCGTATGGGCTGACCGCGCCGAGGTGCCGATCATCAAACAGCGGGAAGGTGCCGACCCCGCCGCCGTGGTCTTCGACGGCATACAGGCCGCCAAGGGCCGCCACGCGGATATCCTGCTGGTGGATACCGCCGGCCGCCTCCACAATAAGGCGCATCTGATGGAAGAACTTCGAAAGATGAGCCGCGTCGTGGAGCGCGAGTATCCGGAGGCGACGCTGAACGCGCTGCTCGTCATCGACGCCACCACCGGTCAAAACGGCCTGGCTCAGGCAAAGGTGTTCTCTGAAGTCGCAAATCTCGAAGGCATCGTGCTGACCAAGCTCGATGGCACGGCCAAGGGCGGCATCGCCATCGCCATCCGCAACGAACTCGGCCTGCCCGTGCGCTATATCGGCCTGGGAGAGAAGCTTGACGACATGCAGCCCTTCGACGCAAAGGCGTTCGTCGACGCGCTTTTCTGATCGCGCCGGATATCTCAGGCGGAGCCGTGAACGGCCTCCGCTTTTACGGATCGCAAAGCCGCCTTCGCCACAGGCCTTCCCCTTGCACACGGTCTGTGCGGACGCTATAATATCCACGACATCGTTTGGAAGCGAGGCATCCATCATGGCGATAGACAAGGCGCTCTCCCCCATCATCGCGGGATTCCGGTTCGACGGCGATTGCATCGCCGCGCAGGAGATCACCACGGGACACATCAACCGTACCTACCGGCTCACATTCGAAAACTCCTTCGGAGCGCGGACAGATTATATCCTCCAGAGCATCAGCACACAGGCGTTCCACCATCCGGACCAACTGATGGAGAACGTGCTGCTGGTGACGGAGCATCTGCGCCGCGCCTTCGAGGCGAGAGGCATATCCGCCGAAAACCGTGTGCTGAGGGTGATCCCCACTTTGACCGGCGGCGCACTGTTCGACGACGCCCATGGCGGCGCCTGGCGTGCTTACAACTTCATCGTCAACGCACACTCTGTGGACAGGGTGGAGTCTCCCGAGCAGTTCCGCAGGGTCGGCAGTGCCTTCGGGGAGTTCCAGCGCATGCTTGCCGACTTCCCGATCGAGCGCCTGCACGATACCATCCCCGATTTTCACAACACCGTCAAGCGCATCGCGAACTTCGAGCGCTCGGTCGGGATCGACGCGGCCGGGCGTCGCGCCGGCGCCGAAGCGGAGATCGCCTTTGCGCGGGCGCACAAGGGCGACATGGGCCGCATCGTCGAGATGATCGATTCCGGCGAACTGCCGCTGCGCGTGACCCATAACGACACCAAGTGCAACAACGTCATGGTGGACGACGCGACCGGTGAACCGGTGTGCGTCGTCGATCTGGACACGGTGATGGCTGGCTCCAGTCTTTATGACTTCGGCGATGCCATACGCTTTGGCGCCTCGACCGCCGCCGAGGACGAACGTGACCTGTCAAAGGTCCGCCTGGACATGGAGCTGTTCGCCGCTTTTTCAGAGGGATTCATCAGTCAGACCGTCTCGGGACTGTGCATGACCGAGCTTTTGAACCTGCCCCTCGGTGCGCTGGTCATCACCTACGAAAACGGGATCCGCTTCCTGTCTGACTACCTGGACGGCGACATCTACTTCCGCGTGGATCGTCCGGAGCAGAACCTGGACCGCGCGCGCTGTCAGTTCAAGCTGTTCTCGGACATGCTGGCGCACCGCTCTGACATGGACGACGTGATCCGACAGCTGATCGATCGTTACCGCAACTGACAGAGGAGGCAGCTAATGGACTATCGCATCGAAAGGGATTCCATGGGCGAAATGCGCGTGCCCGCGGATCGTCTCTGGGGCGCGCAGACCCAGCGCAGCTATCAGAATTTCAGGATCGGCGGCGAGGTCATGCCGCGTGAGATCACACACGCCTTTGGCATACTCAAAAAGGCCGCGGCCATCGCGAACCATCGCATACAGCCCGATCGCATGGATGCGCGCCGTCTTGAAGCCATATCCACCGCCTGTGACGAAGTGATCGCCGGCCAGCTGGACGACCACTTCCCGCTCGTCGTCTGGCAGACCGGCAGCGGTACACAGAGCAACATGAACGCAAACGAAGTCATCGCCAACCGCGGCAATGCCATCGCCGGTAGACCGATCCTGCATCCCAACGACCATGTGAACATGTCGCAGAGCTCCAACGATACCTTCCCCACCGCCATGCACATCGCCGCGGTGATCGGCATAGAGGACAGATTGATCCCGGAGATGCTCCGTTTCATCGACACATTAAAGCGTCTGGAAGCGGAAAACGCAGACATCGTGAAATCCGGCCGCACCCATCTGCAGGACGCCACGCCGATCCGCTTCTCCCAGGAGATCAGCGGCTGGCGGGCCATGGTGGAGACGCCGCTCGAGCAGCTGCGCTCCGCACTGATCGGCCTTCGGCGGCTTGCCCTGGGCGGCACCGCCGTCGGCACGGGTCTGAACGCGCCACACGGCTTTGACATCGAGGTGGCTCGGGCTGTATCGGAGCTGACGGGCAAGTCATTCGAAGCTGCGCCCAACAAATTCCACGCACTCACTTCAAAGGACGAGCTGGTGTTTGCGCACGGCGCGCTCAAGGCGCTCGCGGCCAACCTCATGAAGGTCGCCAATGACGTTCGCTGGCTGGCCTCCGGACCCCGCTGCGGTCTCGGTGAGATACGCATCCCCGAAAACGAGCCCGGCAGTTCCATCATGCCAGGCAAGGTCAACCCGACCCAGTGTGAAGCCATGACCATGGTCGCAGTGCAGGTCATCGCCAACGATGTGGCCGTAGGCCTGGCTGCTAGTCAGGGTAATTTTGAACTCAACGTGTTCATGCCGGTTTTGATCTACGATTTTCTCCAGTCCGTGCGGCTGTTGACGGACGGAATGCGTTCCTTCAACGACAACTGTGTCTCCGGCATCACCGCCGATCGGGGCCGCATGGAGAACAATCTCCACAACAGCCTCATGTTGGTCACGGCACTCAATCCCTATATCGGCTATGACAATGCCGCCCGAACGGCAAAGCTCGCGTATCGCGAGGGCATATCGCTGCGCGAGGCCTGTCTTCGCCTTGGCTACCTGACAGCTGAACGATTCGATTCCGTTTTCCATCCGGAGGAAATGGCCTGAACGATCTCATTACGGCTCAAAAGCGGCGTCCCGATCTCTTTGCGGGACGTCGCTTCTTCTTTCAGTATGTCTTCAGCGTGCAAATATTGATCATGCGCCTGTCCGTTCACATCGTTCAGACAGGGCGCGCATCATTTTTTCTCTGATCATTTTTCAATAGAACATCGCCTGACAACTTCTTGATGATCGTCGTTCCTGCCTTGACTCGAACATTTGTTCGGTATTATAATGATATCGACAAATCGAACGAACCCTGCCCGCCGGGGCAGAGTCGGCAAGGAGGTTACCATGGTACTGATCGTCATGATGATGGTGATGCTCTGTGTGTCTGAAGCGCTCTGTGATCTGGTCGCCGGGTGTATCCGGCTGTTCCGCTCGCCGCAACGATCCGTCACGGTCCGGGCGCGGCAGTACCGCTTCAATTGAACGAAACTGTCCGGATGTCCAGGCGTCATTGATGGATCGTCGCGCAGCTCAGACATATAAAAGGATGCGTGTCGGTCACTTCCCGCACGCATCCTTTTTCTGTCTGGTTTAATCGATTGCTTCCCGCACCCGCCGGGCCTGGCAAAACTGATGAAACGGTCCTCCCGTCTCATACGCCGGCTGCCGGTCGGATCTTCACTCGTCCTGTCCCGCCGTTATTTCCGCTGGATCGAGGCGCCGACCGCGTTCCAGATCCAGGCCAGGTTCCTGGACCCGACCGGCGTACACGTCACGATGAACAGCTTCCCGCTTTTCGTGGCAAAGGCATATACAACCATATCGTCTTCTTTGTTGAGAAAACGCAACCCGTTCAATCCGTTGATCGTCTGCCGCTTCAGCGCAAAGCCGTCATTACGCATCTGGGAGACATAATCCTGAAGGGAATCCTCTTCGAGGCTGACATACTGCACCTCTATGGACGCCGTTTCTGCCGCATTGGTAAACACGGCGATATAACCGTCATCCAACTCCGGCTCGTCCAGTTTCGTTTCACGCAAGCTGTCCGGCACCCAAAGCTTGACCGACAGCGCATCGAACGTGACGAACCGACCGGTGATGCCGGCCTCATTGACTTCCTTTTCCACATCCTGCCACTTGACTTCCGCCGAGGCGGAGAACACCAGCATACATGCCAGCATCGCGATAACGATCCGTTTGAGCATCATCGATCTTCATCTCCAAAGCGTATTCCATATTTTTCTCATGCAGCATCACAGCGACACCGACAGCGCAGCTGTATCCCGGTTGGCGCGCATCGAGCGTACGGCGCGCGATCCGGCAATTGCACCATGTGTAATATACATAATTTCGGCGCCCATTGTCAAGTGTATTCGTACGATTTCATCGAATGATCCTGTTTTGGTACAATAGAAAGGTAACAGAGAGTAGAAGCAAAACAGAGAGCCAAGTGATAGAATAAAGTCACCACACCCAAACTATCACGAAGGGAGCTCTCTGCATGAACAGGATAGCACAGGAAGCACATGCACGTCAA
>JAFRMB010000007.1 GCA_017430945.1 Clostridia bacterium
AATCGGTCGAGGGCTTGATCCAAGGGAGACCCTGGAGAGAGGGAAAGCCAGAGAGAGATTTGAGAGCAGAGAAGTTTCGAAAGGGCAGAGCGGAAGCGTCAAGGTCAGGCGCGGAAGGGAAGGCCCGGCCTGTGCGGTTTTGAGGGTGCGCGGCGAGAGCCAAAGAGCCCTGGGCGCGAGAGCGTCCGAAGATTTCCGGTGACAATAGCCTGAGGGATCCACCTGTTCCCATCCCGAACACAGAAGTTAAGCCTCAGCACGCTGATAGTACTTGGCTGGAAACGGCCCGGTAGGGTAGGTCGTCGCCGGATCCCATGAGATCATCCGTTACGGATGGTCTCTTTTTTTGTGCCGCGAGGGAGCTGCGTGGGAGCCGCGGGAGAACTGCGGAGCCCCGGACCTGTGGCGGCTTCGTGGAAGGTGTGTCAGACGTTCCGACCTCTCCTATCAGCCCACAGCGTCATCGATTGCCTGGCTGAGAAGCGCCCGCAGTAGGCGGCGCGGGAGCGGCCGCGGGGCAGCTTCAAAACGCTTGGCGGTGGATCATCCATCCGTAGGGACGGCATAATTGCCGTCCGCAGGCGCCGATCATGGCACCCCTGCGGTGGATCGATGCTGAATGATCCTTACATGGTGTAGAGATACGATGATGCAGAAAACAAAGACCAAGCCATCGCGGTCGCAGGGGCGGCATCAGCGCTGTCCCTGCGATCGCTTCTGCGCGTGAAGAGGGATCACATCGGCCATATGCGATCCGCAATTTCGTCAATGAGCGGACCGGTCCTGACAGGAATTGTGGCGATATTACGAATGTATGACAGAACGTCTTGAAATCGAAACAGAACTGTGCTATAATAGCAAATGAATCGAAATGTATGCGGCCGACTGGCGAGTGCTGCCCGCTGTTAAGGGGTGTTCAGATATGAAGAGGATCTGCGTATGGTTCATGGCATTCATGCTGTTTGCCGGTACGGCTTCAGCAGTGACGCCGGCGGTGGTGACGCACGAATGCGGTGATTTCACCTACGTGGCGCTCTCAGCCGGCGTGGCGCAGATCGTCGACTGGCAGGGCAAAGAGGCCGAACTGGAGATCCCCGCGACGCTGGACGGTCTGGCGGTAACGAGCATCGGCGAATGCGCTTTCGCAGAATGCGAAGGCATTCGATCGGTGACGCTGCCGGCGTCGGTGACCGAGATCGGCGAGGAAGCCTTCGCGAACTGCGTCGACCTCGAGGATGCGCGCCTCCCGGAAGGGCTGCGGCGCATCGGCGACCTGGCGTTCAACGGCTGTGAGGCGCTGACGGCGATCACGCTGCCCGGGAGCGTCGACGCGGTGGGCGACAATCCGTTCCGGGCCTGCGAGAACCTGTACGACATATTCGTGTCGCCGGACAGCGGCTATCTGTACACGCAAAAGGGCGTGCTGTTCTCAAAGCCGGACGAGCGGCTGATCTGCTACCCGAAGGGCCTGCTGGCAGTGCGCTATGTGGTGCCGGAGGGCGTACGGGCCATCGGGGCGATGGCGTTCGAACGGGAGAAGTGCCTGGAGGAGGTCGTACTGCCACGGACGCTCCGGTCCATCGGGAACCGGGCTTTCGACGGCTGTGACGGCCTGCGGGTGATGAACCTGCCGGCGAGCGTGACGAGCATCGGCGACGACGCGATGCGCTGCAGCAACCTTGTGCTCACCGTGGAGACGGAACTCGGTGTGCAGTACGCGCAGGTGGATGGGACGGGCAGCGACGGCGCATGAGCGGACGCCGCATGTGATTCGAGGTCGATTTAAAGGCCGTTTGTCACAGGTTGTCGGATTATTGGCGAAACTTGTTTGATCGAAAGTCTTTGCAATTCGCGCATGGATCCGGTATGCTGGTAAGACCGAGCATACTGGAGGTATTTTCATGCGCTCTTTTTTGCGTTTGATCGCGCTGCTGTGCGCGCTCGCGCTGTGCTTTGGCTGTTTTTCGGCGCTGGCTGAAGACGACGTGTACATCGGCTCCCGCCCCGCGGCGGGGGTCTATCTGACGCAGACCCGCCGGCACACCTGCACACTGATCGCCGCCACGATGATGCTGCGCAACTACGCCTATCTGAGGGGCAGCCCATATGAGATGGTGGACGAGTGGACGGTGGGCTTTTACGCCTGGTCGGGCGGCTGGGGCCTGGCACAGCACTTCGTCGTCGGGCCGATCGAGGTGGCGCAGTCGTCGGACATACGGCGCACGCGCGACAAGAAGCAGTATCTGATCGACCGGCTGGCCGAACACCCGGAGGGCGTCGTGATCTACGACACCGGTGCGCCGCACGCGATCTACCTGTTCGGCTACGACCGCGAGCGGGACATATTCTACTGCGCCGATACCGTGAACAGCTGCGGCGGGCGCCCCATCCGGCTGGAGAACTCCATCATCCGCGGCGATGATCAGGAGGCGAAGATCGGCACCATCGACAAGATCTGGTACGTCGCTGGCCGGCTCGGCGTCAAGACCTGACGGCGGGAGGCGCGTATGGATCGCGACATACTGCTGCGCGCGTACGCGGCCATCGGGGACCTGACGCCCATGGCGTTCGACTGCGGCGGGCTGTGCGGCGCGGCGTGCTGCCGTAAGGACGCCGACGGCCAGGGCGGCGTGCACCTGTTCCCCGGCGAGGCGGAGATGCTGGAGGCCTGCGACTGGGTGGAACAGATCGCGCCGGGGAGCTTCGCCCCGATCATGAGCTGTCGTGAGCACTGCGAGCGCGGAAAGCGTCCGCTGGGCTGCCGGATCTTCCCGCTGACGCCGGTACGCGGGAAAAACGGAAGGTGGACCGTGCGTTTGGACGCCCGGGCGCGCGCGATGTGTCCGCTGGTCGCAAGCGGCATCGGCGGGCTGGATCCGGATTTCGTAAAGGCCGTGCGGCGCGCGCTGCGCGTCATCGCAGAGGACGAAGCGGGCAATGCATTCCTCGAAAAGTGGCATGCGCTGGAGAACGAATACAGAAGACCGCTGTGGTGAGGTGTTGATATGGACCGCATCGAACGCATACAGGCCATGGAGGCGCTTATGAACGAGGCTGACGCCGCTGTGAAGGCCATGGAGCGCGCGCTCAGCGCCTATGACGCCGCGCAGACGAAGTTCCTGAGACTGGCGAAGTACTATGGCAGCGCCCAGTGGCACAAGGATCGCAATGCCGACGAAAAGGGACTGCTGCCGGAGGGTCTGGCGCGGGGCGTGCTGTCGGAGGATCTGGTGTGGGACGTGCTCACCGGCAACACTGACAACGCGCTGAGGATGCTCGAGATGGGCACGGATATCATGCGCAGGCTGTGAACGGGCCTGCCGGTCACTTGTATAATTAACACAGCGTCGGTATAATGAGACACATCAAACAGGCTTCACTCCGCGGGGGTCGAAGCTTTTTTTATGACAGGCAGGAGGCACAACCATGAAGGTCAAGAATCTCGTTTCCAAGCGCTTCAAGGAGACCCCGGCGGACTGCCAGATCGCGTCCCAGGCTCTGATGATGCGCGGCGGCTACATCAAGCCCGTGGGCAACGGCATATTCACGCTGTTCCCGATCACCCGGCGCATCACCGCGAAGATCGAAAACATCATCCGCGAGGAGATGGACCGCATCGACGGCCAGGAGGTGCTCTTCCCCGTGACCATGCCGGGAGATCTCTGGCGCAGGTCCGGTCGCTATGACGCCATCGGAAGCGAGCTGCTGCGCTTCAAGGACCGTTCTGGCGCGGATATGGTGCTGGGCATGACCCACGAGGAGGCCGCCGTGCAGCTGATGAGCGATGTGGCCGATTCCTACACCCAGTACCCCTTCATGATCTATCAGATCCAGACCAAGTTCCGCGACGAGCCCCGCTGCCGCGGCGGCCTGATCCGCGTACGCGAGTTCACGATGAAGGACGCCTATTCCTTCCACACCTCTCAGGAGGACCTTGAACAGTACTACATGCGCTGCTATGAGGCCTACAACCGCGTCTATGCGCGCTGCGGCGTGCCGGAGGTCGTGGCCGTGGCGTCCGACAGCGGCATGATGGGCGGCAAGGTGAGCCACGAATACATGCTGCTGACCGACGTGGGCGAGGATACCATCGTGCT
>JAFRMB010000008.1 GCA_017430945.1 Clostridia bacterium
GAACCTGGCCAAGGACGGCGAGCACGTGACCACCATCCGTTTCAAGCCGGAGCAGGGGATCGTCAAGGTGGACCGCTCGCGCTGCGGATTCCGCTACGACATCGTCCACGTGCGCTCGTTCCCGGTGTATTCAAGACACGGTGTCATCAAGCTGCGCTGCATCCTGGACAAGCACAGCCTGGAGCTGTTCGTCAACGACGGGGAACAGGCGGCGACGTTCGTGCTGCACACGCCCGTCAGCGCCGATGTCATCAGCTTCGAGGCAGAGGGCGAGGTCCTCATGGACGTGGAAAAGTACGACCTGATCTTCGACGGGGACCGGGAAAGCGAATAGGTGCGTCGCTCAGAGCCCGTGGGATGAAGGCCGGATGAAGGCAGGCGACCCGATCCGACATGCACGGTGCCTTCACCGGCCTGCACGCGGCATGCAGAGATGTGACACATGATCCGTGATATGCGTGACCGGACACCGGGATAAAAGCCGGCGCCCGGTCACGCTTTCTGTTGGATCGGCACAGTGGATACGGGACCGGGCTTTCGAAGCGCACCCGCCTTCCCCTGTAGCCGTTTGAAGGCGCATCCTCGAACGGATAGCGCGTCACGGGCCGGGCGTACCGAAACTTTCACACAGCATCACTTTATTCCGCCCGCAAAAGCGATTGAATTCTTAAAACTACTGTGCTAAAATCGGCTTGTTTAGCGCTGGCGGCCCGCAACGGGCAGCCAGAGAAGACGGCATGTCTGCAAAACAGCGTTCCGCGCTGCCGCGGGCATGCGCAGCCGATCCAGAGTCAGGAGTGTGCCTATGTACAGAATCATCCGCAAAAAAGCACTGAATCCCACTGTCACGCAGATGGAGATCGAAGCGCCGCTGGTAGCGCGCAAGGCCAGACCCGGCCAGTTCATCATCCTGCGCGTGGACGAAGCCGGCGAGCGCATCCCGCTCACCATCGCCGGCGCCGACCCCGTCGAGGGCAGCGTCAAGATCATCTTCCAGATCGTCGGCGCCACCACCGAAAAGCTGAACCACAAAAATGAAGGCGAGTCCATTCAGGATTTCGTCGGCCCGCTGGGTTCGGCGACGCGCACCGAAGGCATCAAAAAGGTCTGCATCGTCGGCGGCGGCGTCGGCTGCGCCATCGCCATGCCCGTGGCCCAGGAGTTCCATCGGCTCGGCGCCGAAGTCACGAGCATCATCGGGTTCCGCAACAAGGACCTTCTCATCCTTGAGGATGAGTTCCGGGCCTGCTCCGACAAGCTGATCGTGATGACCGATGACGGCAGCTACGCGCGCCACGGCAATGTGACCGTGCCGCTCAAGGAGCTCCTGGAAGCCGGCGAACGGTTTGACGAGATCATCACCATCGGGCCTCTGATCATGATGAAGTTCGTGACGCTGACGGCCAAGCCGTTCGGCGTGCCTGTGACGGCATCGATGAACCCCATCATGATCGACGGCACCGGCATGTGCGGCGGCTGCCGCCTGACGTTGAACCAGGACGGCAAGCGGGTGACGAAGTTCGCCTGTGTGGACGGGCCGGACTTCAACGCCTATGAGATCGACTTTGACGAGGCCATGAGCCGCGGCCGGATGTATTTCGGCTACGAGCGCCATGCCCATGAAGCGACATGCAACCTGTTCAGGAACGCGCAAGGAGGGAATTGAACATGGCGATCATTCCGAAGAAACACGAAATGCCCTCACAGGCTCCCGAGGTGCGCGCGCACAATTTCAACGAGGTCGCTCTCGGCTACACCGAAGAGATCGCTCTGGCCGAAGCGGAGCGCTGTCTGAACTGCAAGAACCAGCCCTGCGTAGAGGGCTGCCCGGTGGGCATCCACATTCCCGAATTCATCGCCAAGGTCAAGGAGCGCGACTACGAGGGTGCCTATCAGATCATCAACCGGACTTCTTCCCTGCCGGCAGTCTGCGGGCGCGTGTGTCCTCAGGAGACCCAGTGCGAATGCCTTTGCACGATGGGCAAAAAATTCGAAGCCGTTGGCATCGGCCGGCTCGAGCGCTTCGTGGCTGACTGGCACAATGCCCATGCCACTGAAAAGGCGCAGGCGCCTGCGAGCAACGGCCATCGCGTCGCCATCGTGGGCAGCGGCCCCAGCGGTCTGACCTGCGCGGGCGACCTGGCCAAAAAGGGCTATCAGGTCACGGTATACGAGGCCCTGCACACCGCCGGCGGCGTGCTCGTGTACGGCATCCCGGAGTTCCGCCTGCCCAAAGCCATCGTGGCCAAAGAGGTGGAGACCCTCAAAGAGCTGGGCGTCGATATCCAGCCGAACGTGGTCATCGGCAAGACGCTGACCATCGACGAGCTGTTCGAAATGGGCTTTGAGGCCGTGTTCGTCGGCTCCGGCGCCGATCTGCCCCGCTTCATGAACATCCCCGGCGAGAGCCTGAAGGGCGTTTATTCCGCCAATGAATTCCTGACCCGCTCGAACCTCATGAAGGCCTATCAGGACGACCCGCAGACGCCCATCATGAAGGGCGGCAACGTGGCGGTCGTCGGCGGCGGCAACGTGGCCATGGACGCAGCCCGCACGGCGCTGCGCCTTGGCGCGCAGCACGTGTATATCGTGTATCGCCGCTCCATGGAAGAGCTTCCCGCCCGCAAGGAGGAGGTCGAGCACGCCCGGGAAGAGGGCATCGACTTCCGGCTGCTGTGCAACCCGGTCGAGATCCTCGGCTACAGGAATCCGGACGATCCCAGGGACGAGAAGAACGGCTTCGTCACCGGCATCCGCTGCGTGAAGATGGAGCTTGGCGAGCCGGACGCCAGCGGACGTCGCCGCCCGGTGGTCGTGCCCGGAAGCGAATTCGACCTGCCCGTGGACACGGTGGTCATGTCCATCGGCACCAGCCCCAACCCGCTCATCAAAAACACGACAAAGGGCCTGGAGGTCAACAGCCACGGCGGCATCATCGTGAATGAAGACGGCCTGACGTCCCGCGAGGGCGTGTTCGCCGGCGGCGATGCGGTCACCGGCGCTGCGACGGTCATCTCTGCCATGGGCGCCGGCAAGGTGGCGGCCAAAGCCATCGACGAATACCTGAGCGCGAAATAGGCATCCGGTAACCATCGCGCCATCAAAAAGGGCTCTGCCCGGTCCATGTACGGATCGGACAGAGCGTTTTTTCTATGAGACGGCCTGTGAGCTCCCGGAGCTATGCCCGCGCGCCCAAAAGCTCCTGATCGAACGCGAACAACGCCTCATTTATCCTGAACACATCGAATTCCCCGTGGGCGATGAAGTATTCGACGATCAGATCGGCCTTGCTGCCGGGCGAAAGCGCGAGCCCCGCCCGCTTCAGTAGATCCTCGGTATCGTCAAGATCCAGCTGCAATGCGACGCACAGCGCCAGCACGGTGTTCTTTCCCGGCCGGTAATCGGGCCTCGTGCGGATCTTCGAAAACAGCTTCCGGTCGAGGTTGGCGCGCTTGTACACCTGAGGATCGGTCAGTCCCCGCTCATCGATCAGGCGGAACAGGCGCTCTGCAAAGCTATCGCCCGCCCGCGCGAGCGCCGCTTCAAGGGTATCCTCCCCGTCAAACGGCGCGCATGACGGCTCTGCCGCATCGTATGCCACGGCTTCCTGTCCGGGCCAGTCCGTCCCGCCCGCGCTGGCGTCGCCAAGCACCGGCGCATCGCTCATGTCCGCCGCCGCTTCACGCTCCGCAGCGCGGCTCGGCCGCCACTCAGGCGCTGCGAGCCTCGGACGGCACACCGGCGCAGCCATGAATGCCGGCGATCCCTCATCCACATACCGGTCGTCGATGAACGCCTGGATCCGGCCCCGGACCGCGTCATCCAGCACGGAGGCGCCGCCGAAGATCACCAGGTACACCATCATATCGTGGTCGCGCAGATAGTCGCTGATCGCGCAGACCGCCACCTCCAGCGCTTCCCGCCAGGGGTAGCCGTAGATGCCCGCGGACAGCAGCGGGAATGCGACGGACTGAAGCCCATGCTGTTCCGCCAGCTCGAGCGCGCTCAGATAGCAGCTTCTCAGCGACGCCTCTTCGCCGCGGCCGCCGCCCTGCCAGATCGGACCGCAGGCGTGGATCACATAGCGCGCAGGCAGGTCAAAGCCCGGCGTGATCACCGCACTGCCCATCGGACAGTGGCCGATGGCGTCGCAGGCCGCCTGGAGCCGGCGGTGTCCGGCGCGGCGGAATATCGCGCCGCACACGCCGCCGCCTGCCTGCAGCGCCGTATTGGCCGCATTGACGATCGCGTCCGTGCGCATGTCGGTGATGTCACCGCGCATCATTTGAAAAGGCACTGTCCCACCCCCATCTTTCCGAGCCGGCGTTCGCGCGCGGGATCGGCCCGTTACGACAGCACAGCCAACGGCACCTTCGTCCGCTGGCTGCGCGACCGTCAGATCTCTTCGTCCGGAATACTGCTCTCAAACAGCACGGTGTCGCCCTTCTCGGCGATCTCGTCCAGAAGCGCCGACGCGTCCTCCATGTCATCGACCGTGTGCAGGTTCGTATTGGAGAAGCCCGACTGCAGAAGTCCGCGCCGTATGCCTCTGCGGCTGTTGAGATCGCCGACCAGGATCACCGTATCGGCACTCTCCGCCATCACGGTGCCCAGCGCGTAATTCACCTCAGACTCCTGCTGCCCCAGGGTCGACAAGCCCGGCGTGACCACGATGCGCCGCCCCGGCATCTGCGCAAGCACGTGCATCGCCTCGAACGCGCCGTCCGGATCCTCGTTGAGCGTGTCATCGATGCTGATCGTGTCGCCGTTCTCCAGCTGCAGGCGGTGCTCGATGGGCTTGAGTCTGCGCACCGCATCGGCGATGTCCGCCATCTCCAGCCCCATTTTCCGCGCCAGTGCCGCGGCCAGCAGTATGTTTTTCACGTTGTAGGCGCCGAGCAGGCGCGTCCGGCAGGATACCTTCCCGCCATCCTCGCAGACCATCACGAAGGATGCTCCCTTCTCGCTGTATGTGATGCGCTCTGCCTTCATGAACGCCTCCGCCTCAGGGTCAAGGCTCGCGCGGCACTTGGCCTTGCGGCACATGGCGTAGAGCCGGTCGATGTAATCGTCCCCCGAGCCGAATACCGCGATGCCGCCGTCTCTGGGCAGCCCCTGTATGAGCTCATACTTGGCCGAAGCGATGTTTTCGAGCGAACCGAACGTATCCATGTGGCGCTTGCCGATGTTCGTCAGGATGCCGTAGCGCGGTTTGACCAGATCCACCAGTTCCTTGATGTCGCCCACATGGGTCGCGCCCATCTCGGCGATGAAGACCTGGTGCTTCTCCGTCAGCTCGTCGTTGATGATCCGCGATATGCCCATCGCCGTGTTGAAGCTCGCCGGCGTGGCCAGTACCTCGTACTTCTTCGAAAGCATCTCCCGCAGGATGAACTTCACGTTCGTCTTGCCGAAGCTGCCGGTGATGCCGATGGTGATGAGGCCTTTCTGCTTTCTGATCTTCTGCCTGGCCGCCTTGAAGAATCCCGCGTTCAGCTTGTTTTCGTAGGGGTTGATGATCGCTCCCGCCAGCTCCACCAGCCAGGGCATCACCGCGAACAGGAAATAGGGCGGTATGCGCACCAGCCTGAGCAGTGTGGCCGACAGCAGACAGAGCAGCGCCAATACGCCGGCAAAGCGGCGTATGCGATGGGTGATCACGAACGGCTTTCGGGAAGGCAGGTTATAGTCCCGCCATGCGATCCATCCGGCCACGCCCACGAACAGCGCCAGCGCCAGCCAGTTCGAAAGGTTCTGGCGCGCCGCCTCGCCGCTGACGAACATCGACAGGAGCACGGGCAGATACAGGCTGACGATGGCCGCCGCAAAGCCGAGCAGCACATTTTCCCTGATCAGCCTTTCGCGGTTCCTGCCGCGCCACTGCCGATAGGCCGGCAGCTGATACCGATTCATTTGAAGCACATGGACATAGTGGACAGATGCCGCGCAGCTCACCAGCGCGACGATCACGATCTCCACGATCCTGAAAGCCATAAGTTCCTCCCGCGTCGTCTGTTATTCGCCCGTCCCGTCTGACGGGCCGTCCCGCCGCTCACTCGCGCACCAGCATCGGGTCATTGTCCGGGTCGCCCTCCGGCAGATGCTCCAGCGCCATGATCAGCGCGTCCTCGGTGTTTTCATAATACCTCTTCCGGTAACCGACATCGATGAAGCCGAGCTTGTGATAGAGGTTCTGCGCGACCGTGTTGGATCTGCGCACCTCCAGCGTCATCCAGTTCATGCCGCTGTCCGCCGCCAGCTGGATGAGCGCCCGGGTGACGCGCTCGCCATAGCCGAGCCCGCGTCGGTCGGGGTGTACGGCGATGTTGGTGATGTGACCCTCGTCGAGTACGAACCACACCCCCGCGTAGGCCATCGCCACGCCGTCCTCCCGAAGCACCATGTAGCGGGCGCAGGCGTTCGACGTAACCTCGTCCCGGAAGGAAGCCAGCGACCATGGCGTTTTGAAGCAAGCGACTTCGATGTCGTGGACCGCTTCGATGTCATCCAGTGTCATGAGCCCCAGTGTGATCTCAGCCATGCGCCGCCTCCTCCGCGAGCTGCCGACGCAGCGGTCGGGTGTGGTCGCGGCCGGCCTGCCGCTCCCGCTCGGCCTGGGGCGCTCTCAGATAGATGGGCGTGATGCGCGCGGCTTCCATCCATTCTTCCGGCCGCATCGCGGCGAGCACACACGCCGCGTCCGCGCGCAATACGCGCATATGCTCCGGTGCGATCAGCGCGCGTTCGCCCAGCAGTTCGCGCACGCGTTCGCCGTATGCCGGCACGCCGTCGCCCAGGAACAACAGCCGCCTGTCGCCGGGCAGACGCCCGATGAAGGTCTCGAGCGGCAGTGCCTCCGGCGCAAGCGCCTCCGCCGGCGCTCCGCCGCGCATGTCATATGCCGCGCAGTAGACCTGGCCCCTGCGGGCATCCAGGATCGGGCAGCACAGGCCTTCAAAGCCATAGGCGTTCATTGCCAGAGCCTCGAGCGCATGGATGCGGGCGCAGGGCCGGTCCACCGCGTGGGCCAGACCTTTTACGGCACAGACGCCGATGCGCACGCCGGTAAAGGACCCGGGGCCGGCCACGGCAGCAAAACAGTCGATGTCGGCGCAGCGAAGCCCCGCAGCCTCGAGGGCCTGGTCCACCGCGGGCATGATGGTCTCCGAGTGGGTCAGCCCGCAGTTCATCAGCGTGGATCTGACGAGCGTTCCGTCGCGCATCACCGCGCAGCTCGCCGCAGGGCCGGAGGTGTCTATGGCCAGTATGTTCATGTGCTTGCCTCCCATTCCCTGAGCGCGGCCGGATCGAAGCTCTCCACCCCATCGCTTTCGATGTCGATCCTTCGCGTATCGTCATCTCCCGTTCGCTCCATGCGGACCGTCAGCGCCGGCGCCGGCGCGAGCTCCGCCATCTGAGGCCACTCCACCACAGCGATGCCGTCTCCGCCGATGAACTCGTCGAGCCCGGCGGCATAGTATTCCTCCGGATCGGCCAGGCGATACAGGTCAAAGTGATAGAATCTGCGGCCGTTCTTCCCTTCGTAGGGCATGAGCAGCGTGAATGTCGGGCTCGGCATCGGCCCTTCGACGCCCACGCCGCGCGCGATGCCCCTGGCCAGCACCGATTTGCCGGTGCCAAGGTCGCCGTACAGCAGCACGGTATCGCCGGGCTTGAGCATCGGTGCGAGCCGTCCGGCCAGCGCCATCGTATCCGCTTCCGAGCGGGTCACATAGGTCATAGTCGATCCTCGGTTCTGAATGTGATATGGCAAAAGCCGTCAGCGAATGAATACCACGCCCTCCGGGCGAATAGCCAGGACCGTGGTGGCCTTCTCGCCGAACACACTGTCCATCGTGCGGCAATACCGGTCCAGCAGATCGGACGGCACGAATGCGAGGATGGTGCCCGCGAACCCGCCGCCGTGGTTCCGCCAGGCGCCGCGGCCCCGGAGCAGCCTGCGGCTCAGCTCCATGGCCAGCGGGATCTCCTGATTGTCGCTGGCGGCCACGTTCAGGTTCTGGAGCAGCTCCCAGCTACTGTCGCCGGCGCGGATGACGCAGTCGAAAAACGCCTGTAGATCGTCGCGCTTCAGCGCTTCGGCGGCTTCGACCGCCCGGCGCGTATCGTCCACGAAGTGGAAGGCGCGCAGGATGGCGCGGTCGGAGACCACGTTTTTCAGTTTGGGCACCGCTTCCAGCAGCTGCTCGGGCGTCACCTCGTTCAGAAGCTTCGCGCCCATCTGCTGTGCCACAGCCTTCATTTCGGCGGGGATGGCCGCATACTCGTTGGTCAAATTGCCGTGTTCGCCGCCGGCGGACACGACGCATACGGCATAACCCTTCGCGCCGAAGTCGTAGTGGATGCCCTCGACGCCCGCGGGCTCTACGCCGAAATCCTGTATGGAAAGCCCGCCCACCGCGCTGGCCATCTGGTCCATCAGACCGCACGGCTTGCCGAAGTATACGTTCTCGGCATAGCGGGAGATCATGGCGTTCTGCTTGGGTTCGATGACCCAGCCGTTGTACAGCGCGTCGAACACGCCGACCAGCATGACCTCGAACGCCGCCGAAGACGACAGGCCGCTGCCCTTGAACACGGTGCTGGTGACGCTCGCGTCGAAGCCGCCCACCCGGAAGCCCAGCTGGCGAAGCCGCGCCGCCACGCCGCGGATCAGGGACAGCGTGGTCTCGCGCTCGTCCTCGTGCACGGCGTCATCCGCGATATCCACCTCAAACGGCGCCTCGAAGCCGGCGGAATACAGCTTCACGAGCGTGTCGTCCCTCGGCGCCACGGCGGCCACGGTGTCCAGGTTCACCGCCGCAGCCAACACATAGCCGTTCTGATGATCGGTGTGGTTGCCCACCACCTCTGTGCGTCCGGGTGCGGAGACGAACATCTCCGGTTCGCGGCCGAACCGCGCCCTGAAATCGTCGGCCAGCGCGGCATATCTGCCGTACTCGTCCCGCCCGCCGTACAGCGCGCTCAGCCGCTTCGCATTCTGTTCAAACAGCTTCCTGACGTCCATCGATATAACCTCCGTGCGCCGGATGTCGGCATAATAATCCATTTATTATTCTATACCATATTCGCACATTCTGCAAGCACAGGCACAAAAAACCCTCAAAATACCGCAAATAACCGTTGACACCCGCGCCGATTTTCGGGATAATTGATTTGAATTCTCGTGACATGTGAGGTGCTCTGACCATGACCGCCACCGAAGCGCTGTATCGCCTGGTCGATTTCGGCGTCGAGAAGGGGCTCGTCGCCCCGATCGACAAGACCTACACCCTGAACCGCCTGCTTGAGATCATGCAGATGGACGCGCCGGAAGGCGACGCACCCATGCCGGTCCCGGCCCTCGCGACCGCCACGGCGATGCTGGACGCGCTCTGCGACTGCGCCGTCGCATCCGGCATCCTGCAGGACAGCGGCGAGCGGCGCGAGCTCTTTTCCACAAAACTCATGGGCGCGCTGACGCCTCATCCCGCGATGGTGCGGGAGAAGTTCGGGCTCCTGAAGGATCAGCTCGGCCCCCAGGCTGCCACGAAGTGGTTCTACCAGATGTGCCGCGACGCGGATTACATCAAGGTGGACCACATCGCCAGAAACCGGCGCTTCTTTGAGGATTCCCCCGCCGGCCGGCTGGAGATCACCATCAACCTGTCCAAACCCGAGAAGGATCCCCGCGACATCGCCGCTGCGCGCAACGCCAGGCAATCGGGCTATCCCAGGTGCATGCTTTGCGTGGAGAATCCGGGCTATGCCGGCCGCATCGGCTTCCCGGGCCGTCAGAACCACCGGATCATCCCCCTGTCGCTGGACGGCAAGCCGTGGTATTTCCAGTACTCTCCCTATCTGTATTACAACGAGCACTGCATCGTGTTCAACCACGAGCACATCCCCATGCGCATCGACCGGGGCACCTTCCGCCGCCTCTTCGACTTCGTGGATCAGTTCCCCCACTACTTCCTGGGTTCCAATGCGGATCTGCCCATCGTCGGCGGTTCCATCCTGTCCCACGATCACTTCCAGGGCGGCAACTACCGCTTCCCGATGGACGATGCCGCCGTGCGGATCGCGCTCGAGGCGCCCGCTGCCGGTGTGACCGCGTGGCTGGCCGACTGGCCGATGACCTGCATCGTCCTGGAGAGCGCGGACCGCGAAGCGCTGACTGCCTTGGCCGACGACATGCTGGCGGCCTGGCGCGGGTGGTCAGACCCAGCCTGCGACATATTCGCCGAGACCGACGGAACGCCGCACAACACCATCACGCCCATCGCCCGCAAGCAGGGCGGAGCCTATCGCCTCCAGCTCGTGCTGCGCAACAACCGTACCTCCGACGAGCATCCGCTGGGCGTTTTCCACCCCCACGCGGAGCTTCATCACATCAAAAAGGAGAACATCGGGCTCATCGAGGTCATGGGGCTGTTCATACTGCCGGGGCGCCTGCTCGACGAGTGCGAAGCCCTGAAGGCATACCTGACCGGGCGCCGCCCCATCGACGACGTGCCCGCGCCGGACGACGCGCTGGCGAAGCACTACGATTGGGTGCGGAGCATCGCCGCGCAGGTCGGGACGGATCTGTCCGACGATGAAGCCGACGCCGCGCTGCGCCGCGGGCTGGGCGTCAAATGCTCCCGGGTGCTGGCTGACGCGGGCGTATACAAGCAAACGCCCGAGGGCGACGCCGGCGTGCTCCGCTTCCTCGGGCACATCGGCTATCGGCCAAGGACCTGACGGCGTTCGCCCGAAAGACATGTAAAACGGCCTCTGCGCCATCCCTGGCGGCGCATAGGCCGTTCACATGTCATCGCGATCAGTAGAACGTGGGCCACTTGAGGCTGCAGTGCTCAGAGGAGATCCAGCCGACATATCCGTAGCAGTATACGCTGTACCACGCCACACCGCCGGCATCGTACTGCGTACGGTCCAGGTATTCGTATTCAGCCCCTGCGCCGGCGCGCTCCATCACCCTGGCGCCGCCATCGGGCTTCACGCGTATGGCCGTCTCGGTCTTCACGCGCACCCAGCCGGCGTTGTCGGGCGCGATATGCTCATAGTACTCATCGAAATACTTCGCGCCGGGGTAGCCCTCGGCCGCCGCGCCGATCGTCAAAGCCGCAGCCAACGCGACTGCCAGCGTCAGCGCCAGCATCCTTTTCATGCCCAATTCCTCCCCTGGCCGTGTGACGCCGTCAGTCCAGATACGTGTACTTGGAAGAGACCCAGCCGGTGCCGCTGCCCCAGGAGATCTTGTACCACTTCACGCCGCGCTCGTCCTTCGACGTCTTGTTCAGGTATGTGGCCTTCTCGCCGCCGTGCAGGACGCCCTTCTTCGAATAATCCCTGCCGGGACCGGAGCGAACGTTTGTGTCCTTTCCGTCCAGGACGCGCACCACGGTGCTGCTGGAGCTCTTGCCGCCCGACTTGCCGGAGCCCTTCTTCAGGCTGGCATAGTTTGAAGACACCCATCCGCTCTTCCCTTCGAAGATCACGGAATACCAGTCGACATCCCGGGAATCGGCGCGGATCTTGCCGGTCCCGAACAGCACGTCGCCGGAGTGTGCCGTGCCGATGGGCGAATACTCCAGCGCCGCGCCGGAGCGCACATTGACGCTCCCGCCGTTGATGTAGACGTTGGCACCATATGTGAAGGAGCCGTTCGCATAGCCGTCGTAAGAACCGCCGCTCCCGCCCGAACCGTATGTGGTCGGACCGGTGTACTTGTTGGTCAGATACGCGTAATCTGCGCAGACCCAGCCGTCCTGATAGTTGAACTCCACCGCGTACCACTGCACGCCGTCCGCGTACTGCGTGCTGCCGCGATAGTCCAGCGTCGACCCGGCGTTGACGATGCCGAGATCCTCGTTCCATGTGCCGGGATACGTGCGCACATGGCAGCTCTTGGAGATGTGCACATAGTTCACCGCCAGCGCAGCGCCGCCCAGACATGTCAGCAGCAGTGCCGCAAGCAACATCGTGATCACAAGCTTTTTCATCCCAAATCCCCCTTTTCGTCGTCAAAGCAGCCATCGCGGCCGCCCATTGCGCCCGGCCGCGACCAGGATGATCGGTCGATCCAGCGTCGTTCTCCACTTTAATTATACATAAGAGGCGCGCCGCTGTCAATGTCCCGCCGCGGGCAGATCGCCTTTACCGCGCACGGAACGGCCGGTCTTCGATGTCCGACATTTGTTGGACGTATGCTTGACGTCAAAGGTTCCATGGTACCGGGATCCGGGACTTGAAACAGGGGGCGATTCTCTGTCTTGTCGCATAAGCATCCTTGGATCTTTCAAGCGGCGGACGAACTTTCTGAGAACTTCTGCGTCATTATGGCTACGCTTGCGGTCAGATCCAAGGATCCGGCGAAGCACCGGAGCATCCAAACAGAGAAAACGATGTGCCGAAGCAACCGGGCCATGTCCTATGGCCGCTCCGCGCGACCTTCGCGAAGCGCCTTTTCCTTTTCGCGCCTCATGACCGGCAGCCCTTCGTGAAACGCGTTGTAGATCGGCACGCCCATGCCGATGACGCTCATCCACAGGCAGTTTATGAATTCCTTCTTGGCCACCTCATATTCCCTGCTGTACATACAGATCCCTCCTATGATCAGAAATCAGCCTCATTATAGAACGAAACGCCGCTAAGTTTGCGGAAAGGAACGACGTGGCAGGTAACGGATCTGATGCAGTGGGTCTCCGGGCCCGGCTTGTGTGTTATAATAAAAATGGAGGGATATCGTATGAGACCTGCTATCATGGGGAAAAGACGGGCAAAACGGTCGACAAAGGATCCTTTGATATTCACGGGTATCCTGTCGGTGGCGGTGCTGTTGTCCATGGCGCTCTCCGGTCTGCACGATGACAACAATCCATTCGCCACGCCGTTATTCATCCTGGCCGTGGCGCTCATCGCGCGGCTCACGGACGGCTATGTTTACGGCGTCGCCGCTTCATTGGTCGGCACTTTCTGCGTGAATTACATGTTCACCTATCCCTTCTGGCAGTTTGATGTGACGTTGACCGGCTACCCGCTGACTTTCGTGATGATGCTGATGGTCTCCATCATTATCAGTACGCTGACCACGCAGATCAAGCGGCAGGAGCAATTGCGCCTCGATGCCGACCGCGAGAAGATGCACGCCAACCTGCTGCGCGCCATCGCCCACGATATCCGCACGCCGCTGGCGTCGATCCTCGGGGCGAGTTCGGTATTGAAGACACAGTCGCTGCCGGATATGGATCGCTCTGTGCTGCTGGACAACATCAGCCGGGACGCTCAGTGGCTCGTGCGCGTGACGGAGAATCTTCTTTCGGTCACGCGTTTGAGCGGCGGCGACGTGGCACTGAAAAAGACGGACGAGGTGCTGGAGGAGATCATCGGCAGCGCAATTTTCAAATATCGTCACAGCGCGAATGCGGTGCCCGTGCAGGTGGATATGCCGCCTCGCCCGCTGATGGTACCCATGGACGCCGTCTTGATCGAACAGGTGCTGATCAATCTTTTTGACAACGTCAGTGCGCACGCCGTGGGGGCGACGCAAATCTGGCTGTACATATCCCGCGAAGCGGAGCGCATCGTCCTGAGCGTGGAAGACGACGGTGAGGGGATCCCGCCGGACCTGCTGCCGACGATCTTCGACGGCGGCATCCATCGATCGGACCGGGACCGTCCTGACGACCGGCGCAACATGGGCATCGGCCTGTCAGTATGCCGCTCAATCGTTCGTGCCCATGGTGGCGATATGCGCGCCGGGAAGAGCGGTCACGGCGGTGCAGCTCTCTCCTTCTATCTACCCTATGCGGAGGCAGACCATGTCCAATACGGTTCGCAGCAAGATCCTCATCATTGAAGATGACCCCGGTATTTGCACATTTCTTCGGGCAACGCTGACCGCGCAAGGCTATGACACGATCCTGGTCTCCAACGGCGGGAGCGCTCTGGAGATGGTATCGTCGCACTGCCCGGACTGCGTCTTGCTGGATCTCGGATTGCCGGATATGGATGGGAACCGGATCATCACGCTCGTCCGGCAGTGGACAGCAATGCCCATCATCGTCATTTCTGCAAGAAGCATGGAAAAGGATAAGGTCCGCGCGCTCGACCTCGGTGCAGACGACTACCTCACCAAGCCGTTCGGCACCAATGAGCTGCTGGCGCGCATCCGCACGGCTCTTCGTCACAGGCGTACGGCCTCTGAGAACGATGAGATCGCTCTCAAAGGCATCTACCATGTCGGCGATATGGAGATCGACTACCGCAAGCACCGCGTGTGCATAGCCGGTGAAAACGTGCATCTGACGCCCAACGAATTCAGGATCGTGGCGCTGCTGGGGATGCATGCCGGTCAGGTGATGACTTATAAGACCATGCTGCGGGAGCTTTGGGGGCCTTCATCGAGTACGGACAACAAGATCCTGCGCGTGCATATGGCCAGTATCCGGCGAAAGATCGAATCTGATCCAAATGAGCCTCGGTATATCTTTACGGAGATCGGCGTGGGCTATCGCATGGCCGACCGCGATGATCGATAAACCGGCACCCCTGACAGAGTGCCGGTCTCTTCTTGTATCCGACGGACTTCGCGCTACCGTGCCTTGGCTCTCACTCGAGCGGCAGATACTTGTTCAAGAGATCCTTGAGCCTGTCATCCATCGGCAATGCGTACAGGATCACGCGGTCTGCTTCCGGTTCGTCGTGACTGTCGATGAAAGCGGCATCCGCTTCACCGCGCCATTGCCGCGGTTTCAGGCCACACGCTCTCGGACCGCAGAGCAGACAGGTGTGACCGTCGTCATCCGTACGAAGTACGGCTTTTTTGATACGCGCGTAGGGCACGGCCCCGTCCGTAGACCCGGAGCGTATGATGCGTTTGTCCGTCAAACCGTAGATCGTTTTTTTGCCCAGACGCCGAGCGATGAGAAAAGGATTCACGATCGCGAAGGCGGCGATCGCCAAGATGAAGACGATAACGATCGGCTTGATGTTGCCCCCGTCCTGCCGCGCGGACATGCCGTATAGCAGCAGGATGCCCAGTGTTACGACCAGCTTGATGACAAGGCCGACCATGATGCTGGTTTTATTGCTCTTGTCAAGTGTTTCGAAGGCTTCCGGACGACCGGTCCATAATAGCTGCTCATTCTCCAACAGGTGTTCACGCAATTGCTTCTCCATGATAGACCCTCTTTCCAGTTTTGATGCTTATATTCTATCAGGAATGCTGCTAAAACAGTGGAAAGAAACGCGGATGATACCGCCGGATGGCCCACCAAAAGGCAGACACGGTCATATCCCGGCCTGCCGCATCACGTCAAATGCTCTGCCCCGGCCGACAAACGCGCGTCCGCTCCATCCGGGCAGAGATCGGATATCTCCGCGACAAGACCCGGTCTGCGGGCAATGTTAATTTATACGAATTGATTGACAAAGGTGCCCTCAGATGCTATAATATCAAATGTTCGAAAGAGATATCTGGGTGTAGCGCAGCTTGGTAGCGTGCTTGAATGGGGTTCAAGAGGCCGAGAGTTCAAATCTCTCCACCCAGACCAAAAAGTCCTG
Organism: Clostridia bacterium; assembly: GCA_017430945.1. Next base: position 15,568 of record JAFRMB010000008.1, read on the forward strand.
CATGATCTTATGCAGGGCTTTTGTTTTATATCGATCCCGTTCCGGATTCATTCCATGTCCGGCATCCATCGGATCTCCCGAGCGCGTCCGGCTTCATCGGAGGCTTCTCCGGCCCGGGCGCCGACCAGCCAGCGCCTGACCGCGTCGCGATCGCGTCCGAGCTGGTCCCGCAGCGCATCGAGGCTGTCGAAGCGCCGTTCCGGCCGTATAAAATGCAGATACGCCACGCGCACGCGCCGGCCGTAGAGGTCGCCGCTGAAATCCAGCAGATGCGCCTCGATGGTGGGCTTGCCGTCCGGCACGGTGGGGTGGCTGCCCTGGTTGAGCATGCACGGACGGGCGCCGGATTCGCCCTCCAGCCAAATGGCCGCCGCGTACACGCCGTTTTGCGCCCGCGACCCACCCGTTGGATCCGTGCGGATGTTCGCCGTCGGGAACCCGATCGTGCGCCCCAGACGCTTGCCCGTCTCAACGATGCCGCTGATGACCATATATGCCTCCCCGTGCATTTTCTGACTGCTATTATACCAGCCTCGCCGCGTTTGCGCAAGGCGGCGGGATTTTGACCGAACCGCATCTTTTCCGTGATGATTCGCTGTCTTTGATAGGCATGCCGGCCGTTTCATGGTATACTGATGATGAAGTACCATCACCACATGCGACATGTGTTTCAGGAGGTCGAATATATGGCGAATCAGAATGTGAACGAACAAAAGCGCACCAAAAAGCCCCACAGCAGCGGTGTGCCCACGATGCTGGTGATCATACTGCTGGTCATCGCGCTGGCCATGGGCGGACTGGCGGGCTTTGCGATCGCGCGGCGCGCGAACCCGTACCGCGATCAGCTGATGGCGGCCAACGCCCGCATCATGGAGCTTGAAAACACGATGACGCTCATGGGCTTCTCCCCCGATGACGTCGGCAGCGATGAGATCGCCGATTGGGGCACGGCCGATGCGGACGACGAGGACGACGACTCCACCGACCTGGCAGATCTCGCCGGCGATGACAGCGACATCTGGGACGAGGACGATCTTCTCAACGGCACGCTGGAAGAAGGCGGCGAGCCGGTCGTCGTGGCCGAGTTCGACGGCGGACAACTGCTGTCCACCGAGGTCATCCCGGAGTACAACGACCAGCTGACCACGCTGTTGCTATCCGGCTACAGCGCCGATGAGACCGCGGACACCGTGCTGCAGAGCGTGCTCAGCTACATGGCCAGCGAGAAGATCATCGCCCTGAAGGCCGCCGAAATGGGGATGGACAAGCTGACCGACGAGGACCTCAAGGCGATCGACGAAGAAGCGCAGGGGATCTACGACGACCAGATCAGCTACTACGGCGCCTTCGTCGCCCAGCCCGGCATGTCACAGGAGGAGATCGACAAGGCTGCCGCCCAGGAGATCGGCGTCACGCTGGATGAGATCAAGGCGGATGTCAAGGAGACCTGGCCCGTCAAGAAATTCTACGACGCCACCGTGAAGGACGTCGAGGTTACGGATGCCGAGGTGGAGCAGCACTACAGGGAGACCCTGTCGTCCCAGAAGGCCGCCTTTACCGAGAGCAACGACGATTACGAGTTCGCGCACATGGACGGGGAGACCATCCTGTACAATCTGAAAGGCTATCGCGCCGTGCGCGATCTGCTGATCCCCTTTGAGAACGACGAGGACGGCTCAAAGGCGGCGGACCTGCTGGATCAGATCGACCAGCTGGACCCCACCACCGACACGGAAAAGATCCAGGCGCTCGAGGCAGAACTCGCACCGCTGTACGCACCGCTGGAGCGCACCGCTCAGGAGGTCGTCAAGAAGCTGCAGGACGGCGAAAGCTTCGATTCACTGCTCCACACCTACGGCAAGGACGAGGATATGGAGCAGGAGCCCCTGCACAGCCAGGGCTACTACATCTGCGATGACTCCTTCCTGTTCTCCACCGAGTTCATCGAGGGCAGCATGATCCTGGAAAAGCCCGGGCAGGTCTCCGCACCGCTGCGCAGCGCCTCCGGCATCCATCTGGTCGAGTATACCGCCGATGTGCCAGAGGGAGAGGTGCCGCTGGACAGCGTGCGCGAACAGATGAAGGCCGAAGCCCTGGACGAAAAACGCGAGGCCTACTATGAAGAGGCCACCGCCGCCATGCTGGACGCGGCCAACGTCAAGTATTACCCCGAACGCCTGCAGTGACGCTTCGCGCCTGCCATGCAGGATGTGCGACGCGCATGCCCTTCCGAAGAACGAACATCGCCGCCATGACCCGGATCGACGGGCCCTGGCGGCGATGTTCTTCGTGTTTCGTCTCCTGCCTGCAGACGGTTGCCGTTCAGATTGAGATTCGTATCAGTGCCGGTAGGCGCTGGGGGCGAACAGCATCAATATGGGGAAGATCTCAAGGCGCCCGATCAGCATGCACATGGACAGCACCAGTTTGCTGAGGTTGGAGAAGGCGGCAAAGTTGCCGCTGGCGCCGACCATACCGAGGCCGGGGCCGATGTTCGAGAGCGTCGCCACCACGGCGGTGAAGTTGGTCTCGAACGAAAAGCCGTCCAGCGATACGATGATCGTCGAGATCAGCAGCACGGCCATGTAGGCGAAGAAGAAGCCCTGTACGCCGGAGAGGATGCCCTCATCCACCGTATGTCCGTCGAGCTTGATGGTGTTGACGGATTTGGGATGGACGGTCCGCCGTATGTCGCGCACCAGGCTTTTGACGAGCAGCTGAAGGCGGATCACCTTGATGCCGCCGCCGGTGGAACCCGCGCTCGCGCCGATGAACATGATGACCACGAGCAGGACCCGTGAAAACTGCGGCCACAGGTTGAAATCCGCGGTGGCGTAACCCGTCGTGGTCATGACGGACGATACCTGGAAGAAACTGTATCGCAGGGCGGTGAAGAAGTTCCCGCCGGGCTTCGCATCCCTGGCCATCGAGTGGAAGGCCACGCCGGACAGGGGCATGATGTTGATGGCGATGAGCACCGTCGCGCCCAGCATGATGGCCCAGTACAGGCGCATCTCGCTGTTGCCCAGCGCGGAGCGCCAGTTGCGGCGGATCATGTAGTAGTACAGCGAAAAGTTGACGCCGAACAGCGCCATGAACACGCCGATCACGATGTCCGCGGAGGCGGAGCTGTAGTGTGCGATGGAGTTGCCGTACAGCCCGAAGCCGCCCGTGCCGGCCGCGCCGAACATGTGCGTCACGGCCTCGAAAAGGTTGAAGCCGCACAGCAGCAGCGCGATCACCATGAGCCCCGAGAGTCCCACGTAGATCCCGTAGAGTATCTTGGCGTTGTTGCTGACCCGCGGCACCAGCTTGTCCGTGGACGGTCCCGGCGATTCGGCGCGCATCAGGTGGATCGAGCGCGCGCCCATCTTCGGGATCAGCGCCAGCGAGAGCACCAGCACGCCCATGCCGCCCGCCCAGTGCGTGAAGCTGCGCCAGAATTGAAGGCCCTTGGGCAGCGCTTCGATGTCCGTAACGATCGTGGCGCCGGTCGTGGTGAAGCCGGACACCGTCTCGAAGAAGCAGTCCATCAGCGACGGGATGCTCCGGTTGAAGTAAAAGGGCAGGCCGCCGAAGAAAGACACCAGGATCCAGCTGACCGCCACGACCGCAAAGCCTTCCCGCGCCCGCAGCGTGTCCCGGCGCGGCTGTATCAGCGCCAGAAGCGAGCCTGCGATCACCGTGATCACCATCGCCAGCAGGATCGCCTTCGCGTCGCTCCCGCCGTAGATCAGCGAGATCGCCAGCGGCAGCAGCATCAGCACGCCGGCCAGACGCAGGACATTGCCGATCAGGTGTATCGTCAACCGCTTGTTCATAGCCTCATCTCCGCAATTCTAAAGGATGCTGTCGTCACTTCTTCATCTCCGCGATGTCGAAGGCGTCCTCCAGGTTCACCACGGTGCCCGCGCGGGCGGTCAGTATGACGGTGTCCCCCGCCTCGATGTGATCCGAACCGAAGGGGATGATGCTCTTGCGTTCGCGCACCAGCACCGACACCAGGATGCCCTTGCGGATCTTCAACTGGTTGAGCGGGATGTTCAGATACGGCGCGCCCTCCAGCGCCGTGAATTCGTAGGCCTCGACGGAGCCGCCCAGCATGTAATACACCTTTTCCACGACGGAGTTGCGCGAGTTGTTCAGCGCGCGCACCGAGCGCAGGATCACGTTGGCCGTCGTGAGCTTGGGGCTCACCGCGCAGTCGATGCCCAGGTCCTCCATGACGTCCATGGCGTTCGTGCGGTTGACCTTCACGATCACCTTCCGGACGCCCCTTCGCGCGCCATAGAGCCCTGTGATCAGGTTCTCCTCATCGCGGTCTGTCAGGCAGATCAGCGCACCGCAGTCCGCCACGTTCTCGGACTCCAGCACTTCCTCGTCGGTGCCGTCGGCACAGATGACCATCACATTGTCCAGTTCATCCGTCAGCCGCACGCACTTTTCCTGATCGATCTCGATGAGGCGCAGGTAAACGCCCATGCCCGCGATGATCTTGGAAAGATAATACGATATGTGCCCGCCGCCGATGAGCAGCGCGGACTTCACCCGCTGGGTATCCTTGCCCAGCTGCTTGAAAAACTTCGTCACGGACTCTCGGTCGCCGGTGGCGTAGACCCGGTCGCCGGGCAGTATCACGCTGGCGCCGTCCGGAATGAAGGCCGTGCCGCTGCGCTGGACTGCCGTGAACTGGATGCGCGGATAGCGGTTGTGCAGTCTGGACAGGGGCATGTTCAGGATCGGATCGGTCGTCTCGGCGCGGAATTCGACCATCTCGACCCGCCCATGGGCAAAGGATTCGATGTTGATGGCGAACGGGAAGCGCAGCAGGCGCGATATCTCCTGCGCGGTCGCGCGCTCCGGATTGATGACCTGATCGATGTCAAGCTTCTTCTGGAGCAGCGTGAGGCTCTCGGTGTACTCCGGGTCGCGGATGCGGGCGATGGAATACTTGGCTCCCAGCTGCTTGGCGGCCAGGCAGCACACCATGTTCAGCTCATCGTTGCCCGTCACGGCGATGATGACATCCGCGTGCTCGACGTCCGATTCGATGAGCACCTTCACGTTCGCGCCGTTTCCGCGCACGCACATCACGTCCAGCGTCTCACTGGCGCGCAGCAGCGCCTGCTGGCTTTGGTCAACGATGGTGATGTCGTGGCCATCCTTGGTCAGATACTGGGCCAGCGTGTAGCCCACCTTGCCGTTGCCAATGATGATGATGTTCATGAATGACCTCCATGTGACGATCGTGGTGACACATAATCGGACCCTTGAGCGGTCTCTCACCTGCGCTGCGCGCGGATGAGGCACAGGAGCGCCGCGCGCGCATTTGACTCAAAATCACCGCCCGCCGCGCCCTGTACGCACACGCCGCCCGTATACTGTATCTGCCGAAGCGTACGCATCAGCTTGAAGTAGTCCTCGCCGTCGCCCTCCCTGGGCATGCGCCGGGTGAGCGCGTTCTCCACGTGGACGTGACAGAGCATGCTGCCCGCCTGCTGAAGCGCAGACAGCGGCTCGGACGCCATGGCCATGCTGCCGGTATTCGCGGCGACGCCCACATTGCCCAGTTGCAGGAGCCCGGAGAGCAGTGTGGCCTCGGACACCAGGTTCAAAAGGTTGCACTCTGTCTTGCGCAGCGGCTCCACGGCGATCACGATGCCGCACTCGCGCGCATGGCCCTGGCAGAGCCGCAGGAAATTCCCCAGCTGACGCCAGGCCATCGGGTGGTCGAAGCCGGTCGGCACAGACCTGGCCGCCGCGCCGTCCATCGCCGCCACGCGCACCCTAAGGCGCCTGCACCGGGCAAAGGCGTGCTTCAGGTAGTCATGCAGCGCCGCCGCGCGGACGTCCGGCCCGACGACGGGCATCCCGTCCGGCAGCAGTCGGTTCACGGCCCGGACCCGCACACCGCTCCCCTCGCACCAGCCGACGAACGCCTCAAAGTCATCGTCAGGCAGCGCCGCGAGCTCGCACAGCGGCACTTCAACAAAATCAAAGCCCAGTCTCTTTGCCTCGGGCAGGTCTGAAAAACCGGTGGCTATGCCGATGGGGATCATGCGCTACCTCACAGTCGGGTCCCGCAGATGGGCACCTCGCCTATTCTGTGTTGCTATCAGTATACGCCTGTTCGCCCAAAACGTCAAATTGCCATCGCCACATTTAACGCGTTCTATGCAATTTATCGCGCAAATTTGGTTAAATGCGATGGCGATCGTGAGCGATAACTTGATTTTGACGCGCACTGCTGGTATAATGAAGCCAAACTTTAGATAAAGGAGTGTTTCATATGGCTCTTGTCACTTCTACTGAGATGTTCAAGAAGGCATACGACGGCGGCTACGCGATCGGTGCTTTCAACGTCAACAACATGGAGATCATCCAGGGCATCACCGAGGCTGCCATCGAAAAGCGCGCGCCGCTGATCCTGCAGGTCTCCAAAGGCGCCCGCGCCTATGCCAAGCACGTCTACCTGATGAAGCTGATCGAGGCCGCGATCCAGGATGCCGAGCAGAGCGCCGGCTTTGACCTGCCCATCGTCGTCCATCTGGACCATGGCGACTCCTTCGAGATCTGCAAGAGCTGCATCGACGGCGGCTTCACCTCTGTCATGATCGACAAGAGCGGCCTGCCCATGGAGGAGAACATCAAGATCACGAAGCAGGTCGTCGAGTATGCGCACGATCACGGCGTGGTCGTCGAGGCCGAGCTGGGCACCCTGGCCGGCGTCGAGGACGAGGTCAACGTGTCCGCCGAGGATTCCTCCTACACCCGTCCCGAGGACGTGCAGCACTTCGTCGAGGAGACCGGCTGCGACTCCCTGGCCATCGCCATCGGCACCTCCCACGGCGCCTACAAGTTCAAGGCCGAACAGTGCACCCGCAACGA
>JAFRMB010000047.1 GCA_017430945.1 Clostridia bacterium
ACCACACGGGCAGGACGCTCATTATCCAGCCGACGCAGACGACGCAGCCCAGGACGATGACCAGCCAGCCGCCCCTGAACAGATCCCGCTGGTCATAGCCGCCGTAGGCCATCATGAAGGGAACGACGGCGGTGGGCATGGGGGTCATGAAGGCGGCGAGCACGCCGGTTTCGATCAGGAGCAGCAGGCCGCGGGGGTCACCGCCGATCCGGTGGCAGGACGCGATGGCGATGGGAAAGAAGATCAGCATCGCGCCGCGGTTGGACATGAACTGCGCGCACAGGAATGGGAACAGGTAGAATACGAGGCCGATGACATAATTGTTGTTGAACCTCACGGCTATGTCGGCGATGAAGCCGCCGATCAGATCGCCCGCGCCGGTGGCGGAGAGGGCGCCGGACATGGCCAGCGCGCCGACGATGAGCAGCAGCATGCTCAACGGGACCGACCGCGCAGCCTCGTCTGGCCTGAGGACACCGCAGATCACCATCAGCACAGCGCTGGTCAGGCAGATCTGCCAGATGGCGACACCCTTCATAACGCTGGCCTGGAGCATGAGAGCCAGGGCCGTGCCGAAGAAGATGACGATGCCCGCGATCTCGGAGAAGGCGGACAGATGTGTCTGATCGGCGCTGCCGTCCGTGGCCTGCGCCGCCCGGTCGGGGACCCGATCGGGGCAGAAGCGCGGCATGACAAAGGTACAGTAGAGCACCGTGAAGATCAACATGGGCAGGCGGGCGATCATCGGATCGAAGAAGCCCAGCGCGGGGATCGCGCCGGTGAAGCTCTCGAGCTTTCCGTAATACGCGCTGATGTAGCCGCTGAGCTCGGCGGCCTGGGTCGCACCGGTACCGACGGGCAATGTGGAGCAGGTGGCGATGGCCACGACTCCGAGGGGCAGCGCGATCTTCGACCTGGGAATGCCCGTCGAATCGGCTGTAGCCATACAGAAGGGCGCGACGATGCCGTAGACGATGATGGGGCTCTGCACGATCTGGCTCAGCAGCATGGCCAGCACGCAGTAGAGCAGCAGGATCCTGTTGCGATCCCCCTTTACGATGCGCGTGATGCCGACGGCGAGCCCGGAGCAGAGCCTGGTCTTGTTGAAGCCGACGGCCACTACGCTCATCGCTCCGATCATGATGACGATGTCATTGGCGAAGCAGGCGAGGATCTCCTTCTGTGGGAGGCAGCCCGTGAGCGAAAGCGCCGCTACGGAGGCCATGGCGACCGTGGCGAGGCTCCAGATATTCGCAATGTAGCCCGCACAGGTCAGAACGAACAGGGCCAGACAGATGATCAGGTGATCGGACATTGCCTTTTCCCTTCTTGATGGAGCTGATCAGAGTGTGTTTACATAATGCACTTCAGACAGTTCTCCGGCCTTGAATGCGTTGCCCAAGGCCTGCATGGCGTCCAGAACGGGACGCATCGTTTCGCCCAATGGCGACGGCGCGTGCTCGAAGCGGGCGGTGCTTCGGGATAGACCTTTCGGGTGATGATGCCATCCGCTTCCATGAAGCGCAGGCATCCGTCAGCACTTTCTGACGGATGCCTTCAGGCTCTTCTGAAGTCCGTTGGTGGTAACATTATATTATGATGCAACCTATAAATCAAGTACTTGATCCTAATGAAAACGTCTCATAAGGGAAACTGAGGATAGTCGAACACTGTGGATAGTAAAACCGCGTGACCCCTCATTTTATGGGAAAAACCAATATGACCAGACTTGTTTTCTTTTCATAATCTCCTGTACTCTATGACTGGATGGATCATTTGTTTGCAGTATGAGTCGGTTTTCGCCCGGCCGACGCCTCGCTGCGACCAATGATGCGCTGCATCGCCTTTCTCCGATCCGCGCAGGCCGCACGAAAAATCTGCTCCGGAACGGTTCGCTTCAGATCGGCGAGATACCGGACGGTTTTGTATGCAAAAGGTCCATTTCTCTGGCGGCCAGACGCCGGGGCTTCAATAACGCTCATGGAGCCGGACTCATACTTTGCCTGTTTTCCGGGACACTCGGCTCTCGACCCCATGTGTGATCGCTGCAAAGAGGAACAGTATCGAAAACCATGTGGCGATCGTATAGAGCAGGTTGGTCAGGCTGAAGGGCTGCTGACCATGACTGCCGCGCTGTCCCTGCGCCGCAACGGCGTCGCCCTCGCGGCCGGTCACCGGGTCCGTCGTTTCACCTTCGCTCGACGGATCGGTTTCAACTACGGCGGTCTGTCGTTCTCCTCTTTCTCCATGTTCCTCATGGGCGGTGAACGGCGCGGCGACCCAGCGGCCAAAGCTGGAGGTGACGACCCGATAGCCGCCAAACGCGAGGATCACGAAGCACAGGACCACGGCGACGACCTTCGGGATCCTGATCCGCTTTCCCATCCAGCCCCAGAAGTAATTCCAGTGCAATCCGAAGTGGATGCCCGTCATCACCAGAGCCAGCGCGGCGGAGAAGAAGTGCAGCGGATTGAGGGACGATACTTGAAACGGGAACAGCTTCTTCGATACCAGTACGCCTGTCACCATCACAACCACCCATGACAGGATCAACAGCGCGTTGACCACGAGGGTCGCCTTCGATCTTCCCGTCTTCATCTTCCCGCTGAATACCCGGCTCACCCATTTTCGGTTGAAAACCACATGGACGACGAAGAGGATCATCAGCACCAGCCCCACCACTTCGTGGTACATCAGCGAGATGACGTTCTTGCTGAACAGGGTCGCGCAGATCGCGATCAAAACGCAGTCAAGGCCGATGTGCAGCGCCAGAGATCGTTTCGCGGTCATTTCGAAGTCCTCCTTCATTCAGCATCCAGGCGCTCCAGCGCGGCGGCGGCGTCCTCGCTGCCATCTTCAGCCGCTTCCTGATACAGCGCTAAGGCTTTTTCTATGTCCTGTTCCACTCCAAGGCCCTGCTCATACAACCGAGCGAGCTCGTACCCGGCATCGACGACACCGGTGGCGGATCTGTTTTCCGATCCGGCAACGGATCCAAACAGCTCCGCCGCCCTCACGTAGTCCTGTTCCACCCCAAGGCCATGTTCATACAGCAGGCCCAGGTAATATCCGCTGGTCAGGTCGCCGGATGTGACGCCCTTCTCATAGTATTCCGCAGCCAGGGCGAGGTCCAGTTGGACGCCCAGGCCCTGCTCATACATCATGCCCACATAGCGGGCGGCCTTCCTGTTCCCGGCTTCCTCCGCCGCGAGAAAGCGCGCCATCGCCGCCTCATAGTCCCGATCGACGCCGTCGCCGTTCATAAGCGCGATGCCTTCGTTGAGCAGAGCCATGGAGGCGTCGTTCCGACTGCCGCCCTGTCCGCGGGTGCGGTCGGTCTCAGCCATCGTTCCCGTCGCGGACAGCAGGCAGATCGTCAATACCAATATCCAAATCATACAGCGCTTCATACCGTCACCTCGTCTGGGCAAACAGCCAGTCGCGCACGGCTTCGATCCTGTAGGCGAAGTCGAAGGAGGTCATGTGTTCGCCCGCGCCGCCGCCGGAGGTCTGTCCTTCCGCGAGGGTCGTGCCCAGGGTAAAGGTGACGAAGTTGGCGCGATTGCCCTCGGCAAGCATGGCGGCCACCGCGGCATCCTGGGTCTGTGCGTCGTCCCGGGCGCTCCACTCCGCGTGGCTGTAGATCGCGCCGTCGCCGTCGAACACCTCCATCAGGCCGGCCTGACCGACAGAAGCCTTCGGGTCGCCCGCGGAGACGATATAAAAGAAGCTGTCGTCTTCCAGCGCGTTCAGGATGCTGTTGTCCCACTGGCTGCCCACGAACAGCGACGCCGCGAACAGGCCGGGATAGGTCGCGTTCAGATAGAAGGAGGTCATGCCGCCCATGGACTGGCCCGTGGTGTAGAGCCGGTCTGTGTCGATGCTGTATGTCTCCGTCAGCGACTGGATGAGCCGCACCGCCACCTCGATCTGCCCGGAGTGGTTGAAGTCGTCATCCACGACGGTCTCGGTGAACACGGGCACCACCACGAAGGCGGCGTGCTTCGCCTGCTCCTCGTCCGTCGCCCAGATCAGGCCGCCCCAGCCCTGGGTCAGCACGTAGTCGGCGTCCCTGCCCACCACGCTGGCATCCGGTATGAACTGGATGAGGGGATAGCTTTCGCTGCTGTCATAGTCTTCCGGTACGTACAGCTGATATTGCAGCGTCGTGCCCGTCTCCGTGTCCTCGTAGGTCAGCAGCCGGAACTTCGGCGCGACCTCGGCGATCATCGCCTGCAGCTGGACATCGGAGGACTTGTCCGTCTGGCCGCCTCCGCCCATCCGGCCGCCGCCGCGTTCGCCGTTGGGACCGCCGCCCATACCTCTTTGGGGACCGTTGTTCTCGGCAAATGCCATCATAGCCGTCATCATCATCGCGATCGCAAGCACCATACAAACCCAACGCTTCATATTCATTTACCTCCCTGGAGGCATCCGGACTTACGCTTGCGCCGCACGATACCCCGGTCATATTCGCAGGTCTTTCCCTGCTGTGATCTCATTATAAGCGGGCAGCCTTGAAAAAACCTTGAATCCCTGACGAAAAATGCATGGGGATGGCCTGAAGGCTGTCTCCATGCGATCAGCGCACAGTTGCATTCCCGCCGACATCTACCGCTATCGCCAGGCAGCGGAAAAAAGATCGGGAGAGACGGACAGGAACCGCGCGGTGCGCAGGATCGTGTCCGCCTCTGCCCTGCATATTATCGTTTTGTCAAATCCGACAAAACCGCCTGTCTTTGTCTGAATCGAGACGTAACTGCGAATACTGTTTGTTTACTTGCCGGCGCAATGCTGATACAATTCTGGAGCGAGCCAGACAGAGCATCGATGCCGCGGCGTTCCCTGGAAATGCGCTGAAGCACGTCCAGGTACGGATGGATCGCCCTGTCCGCGCGGGCGAAGATTACGAACAGGAACGAAAGGCCCCATGAATAGCAGAGACTTGGAGTACAACAGGCGCAATTTAGTGTATGGAGCGCTGCTGTGTCTGGCAGGACTGTTGATCAATACAGGCGGCTCGAAACTGGCGCTGGCGCTGAAGCTGCCGGTATTCCTGGATGCCATCGGCACGATGTTGGCGGGCGCGCTGGGCGGTGTGATCCCCGGCATCACCGTGGGCTTCCTGACCAATGTCATCGGCAGCCTGTCGGATCGCACCACCGCCTATTACGGCGTGCTGAATGTGCTGATCGCGCTGGCAGCTGCAAGGTTCCAGCGCCGTGGAATGTTCAGGCGGCCGGGCGGCGTCATCGTCGCCATCATCTGCTTTGCGCTGATCGGCGGAGGTCTGGGCTCGGTGCTGACATGGATGTTGTATGGCTCGGGCTTCGGCGAAGGTATTTCCTTTGCGCTGGCTCATCGCTTTTACGACGGCGGCATACCCAGCGTGCTGCTGGCCCAGCTGGCGGCGGACATGCTGATCGACCTTCTGGACAAGGCCGTCAGCGTGGTGATCCTGGTGATCGCGCTCCGTCTGGTCCCCGACGCGCTGCAGCAGAAGCTGTACCTGCGCTACTGGTGTCAGCGACCCCTGTCCGCCGACGAACGGCGCCGCGCCCAGAGCATGACCTCCCGGGGGATGTCGCTCCAGCGCAAGGTGGTGGTGCTGATCGGCACAGCCAGCGTCGTCGTGGCAGCAGTGGTCACGAGCATCAGCTTCATACAGTTCCACGAGTCCAATGTGGAGCAGCAGACGCGGCTGGCCTACGGCGTGGCCAATGTGGTGGCCGGCAATGTCGATCCCGAACGGGTGGACGAGTTTGTCCGGGATGGCGAGGCGGCTTCAGGCTACGATGAAGTCCGCTCGCGGCTGGCCGAGCTGATGGCCAGTTCGGAGGATATCGAATATGTATACGCCTATCGCATCCGGGAAGACGGCTGCCAGGTGGTGTTCGACCCCGACACGCCGGACCTGCCGGGCGAGCCGGCGGGAACGGTGATCCCCTTCGATAAGGCGTTCATGAAGTACGTGCCGGCGCTGCTTCGCGGCGAGGCGATCGATCCCGTGATATCCAACGAGACCTACGGTTGGCTGCTGTCGGTGTACCTGCCGGTTCGAAACGCCGCCGGAGAATGCGCTTACTACGCGGGGGTGGATATCTCCATGCGTGAGCTGGCGAAGGGCGAGCGCGTTTTCCTGGCGCGGGTGTTGGCGCTCTTCTTCGGCTTCCTCATACTGATCCTCGCGGTGAGCCTGTGGCTGGCGGAATACAGCATCACGCTGCCCATCAATGCCATGGCCATGGCGGCCGGGGCATTTGCCTACGACACCGAAGCCGCCCGCACCGACAGCCTCGAGGCCGTGCGCAGGCTGGACATCCGCACCGGGGACGAGATCGAAAACCTCTACGACGCCATGACCCATACCACCCAGGAAACCGTTTGCTATATCGCAGACGCCCAGGCGAAGAGCGAGGCCATCGCGCTCATGCAGGACGGGATGATCATGGTACTGGCAGATCTGGTGGAGAGCCGCGACAAATACACCGGCGACCATGTGCGCAAGACCGCCGCCTATGCCCGCATCACGCTGGCTCAAATGCTCAAAGAGGGCATCTACGCGGACAGACTCACCGAGGATTACATCCGCGACGTAGTGGCTTCTGCGCCGCTGCATGACCTGGGAAAGATCCGGGTGCCCGACGCGCTGTTGAACAAGCCCGGCAGGCTGACCGACGAGGAGTTCGCGCGGATGCGCAGACACGCCGCGGACGGCGGCGAGATCATTGACCACGCCATCCACACCATCGCCAGAAACGAGACCGGCTACCTGCAGGAGGCCGAGAACATGGCCAGCTATCACCACGAGAAGTGGGACGGCAGCGGCTATCCCAAGGGCCTTCGCGGCGAGGAGATCCCGCTGTCCGCCCGCGTCATGGCCGTGGCCGACGTCTTCGACGCGCTGGTATCCGTCCGCAGCTACAAGAAGGGCTTCCCCGTCGACAAGGCGCTGGCCATCATCCGAGAGGGGTCCGGGACGCACTTCGACCCAAACGTCGTCCGCGCCTTTATGGACGCCGAGGACGAGGTGCGGCGCATCGCCGCACAGTCGGAGGAGCACATATTCCCGTGACGCGATGAAAGGAGCCGATCGGGAGGGGAGGGGGCGTCAGAGATGAAGCAGGATACGCTTCCGATCGTCGATCGCCCCTGAAGGCGTTTCCGGCAGCCGATGACCTCGGGGCCTATCGCGAGACCGCCGCGGAGCATCTGAGCAAAAAGGCGCCGCGGTCGGATCCGCTGACGAGGGACAGCGCCGGATGCCGGCACGGAGGCGTTGTACGGAAAAGTCTGTTCGCGTCGAAAAGCGCTTCCCGGGGATGGACATATCCGGGCAGGAGATCGTTCGCGGCCCTGCCGGACAGAGACCGTCCGCTTCATCGGTGGTCGATGCACTTTGGGAAGCCGCTGGCGCGAAATCCCATGAGAAGCACCAGCTCGGCAAATTCGCGGTCGCTCATCGGAAAATCCCGGCTGATCCAGTCCTGCATCATGCCGAATGTGCCGTTCAGACAGTAGAGGTAGCTCCAGCGGCTCATCAACGGGTCCACCGCCTTCGTCGGCTTCCTTCTGAACCGACTCATGATCGTGTCGATCAGGTGCTCGCGGAAGTGGATATCGCCGGACTGCAAAAGGATGGAAAAGCTTCGGGCATGCTTCCTCACATAGCCGAAGAACAGGGTGAAATCCTCGATCAGCTGCTTGTCCAGGTCGGCGCAGTCGTCGATGGGCTTTGCCTCCGGCAGGTGCCCGATGATGTCATCCTCGACCTCTTTGAGCAGCTGGGGCAGATCGCTATAGTAGCTGTAGAAGGTGGATCGGTTGACGTCTGCCCTGCTGCACAGCTCGGTTATGCTGACGGAGGCCAGAGGCCTGTTTTCCATGAGCTCCATCAGCGCGTCCTTCATCAGCCGCCTTGTCATTTTCGATCGGCGGGATCCGGAATCGGATTTTATCATGATCGGTCCTTTCTCATCCGACGAATGCGCCGGATGTAAAAAAGTCAAATCGTAGCAAAAAATACTGTTTGTCTGTATTCCAACAAAATGTCGATATTATTCTACATCAAAGGCAGCTGGAAGTCAAGCCGGGGACCGGGATCATTTTGGGCCCAACGCCGCCTTCCGCGACGCGCCCGCCGCTGAAGGGCGCAACGCCCACGTGCACGACGAGAGGCTGAAGAAGCGCACCGTCAACAGGGGTGACGCCTTCCGAAAGAGGGAAGGGGAGCAGGGACGCGAAAAAGCGCCCGGACGCATCGTTCACGATGAGTCCGGGCGCTTTTCGATGTTTCTCTATACCTTGGATCCATGTTTTCATCATGGTTTCATAATGCTGAAAAACCCCAAAACGGGGAAAACAGAATGAAGACGGTCCATCGAGCTTTCATTCTTCTGCTGGCGCTGCCGGTCTTCGCTGTGCATGCGTCGGCGATGACAGAAGAGAGGGCCATAGAGCTTGTCAAAGAAATGGATAAAGCCGCAGAGGTCATCGCTGCGTTCAACGCCTGTCCGGACAAGGACAGCACCTCATGGTCTTATCCCGGGGAAGGGCTGGACGGCGCATGGGTCACACTTTGGGTCTGGGACCATTTGGCATGCCAAAGGTATTCACCATCGATAGACCGCCAGCCGATTGTTGATCCACGTGCTGGGCGACAACGATTTTTCCGACGGGCGCATCATCCAGTGCGACGTGGCGGAGTGCGGCGGCCTGATCATCGGAGGCAGCTTCGGCGGCACCATGGACAACTGCACGGCTAAGGGCACGGTCATCGCCGAGGGCAACGAGCCCGTGGGCATGGGCGGCATCGCGGGGTGCCTGGAGATGATGGACCGCGTGACCAACTGCACCGCCGAGGTGGAGATCATCTCCGAAAAGGGCGGCCACGCCATCGGCGGTCTGTGCGGCTTCAGCGGAACGCATTCCAACGGGAACATCGTCGCCGAAACGGAAGGCATCGTCACCACCGAATATCCCGGTATCATCGACAACTGCGCCGTTACCGTGAAGATGAACGTGCCCGGCGCGACGCACGTGGGCGGACTGGTCGGAACCGGCTTGTATTACTACGGCGAGGAGACTGCCTTCAAGGTATCGAACTGCACAGTCAATGCAGAAATCATCGGTGCCGTAACGCCCGGCGCGGTGGCCGGACGCGCGGTGAATTCCGTCATCGAAAGCTGCGACGCGCAGGTTACGCTGGACGACGATACCCTGACAAGCGAAATCGGTGAAACCGAAACCATGTACGAGAGCGGCGATCAGTTTGAGGAGAAAACCTCAACCGAGGATGAAGTACAGGATGACGCCGCGTAAACCAAACTCGGTGATCCTGAAAGTGGCGGCAGGTGTCTTTCCGGCATCCGCCGCCATCATTCTCTTCTCAAAAGGAATACCTCGTCCAAAGTTTAACTTGACATCGTATGGAAAACGATATATAGTTTACAGCGTAAGCTAACGATGTATTCTATGGGGAGAGCGTATGCCCAAGGACAAAACCGCCAGCCATGTCAGGGTCATGGCCGCGGCCAGAGAGGAATTTCTGGAGTACGGCTTTGAAAAAGCCTCCATGCGCCGCGTCGGCGATCGATGCGATTTTACGGCAGCGGGGCTCTACAGGCATTGTCGCGACAAGGCAGATCTGTTTGACCAGCTGGTCGCCCCCGCGGTCGAACGGATCCATGCCTGGATGGATACGCATCTGTCCAGATACCTGATCGCGGTGCGGGACGAAGGAAATCTCCAGTGGCAGGATTCGTGGATCGACATGATGCGCGAGGTCGTCTATCCCCACATGGACGAATACCATCTGCTG
>JAFRMB010000048.1 GCA_017430945.1 Clostridia bacterium
ACCTCCGCCCGGAAACGGCCCAGGGCATCTTTGTCAATTTCAAATCGATTGTGCGCACCACCCGCAAAAAGCTGCCGATGGGCGTCGGCCAGATCGGCAAATCCTTCCGCAACGAAATCACTCCCGGCAACTTCATCTTCCGCGTGCGCGAATTCGAACAGATGGAGCTCGAATTCTTCTGCAAGCCCGGCGAGGACCTGGAGTGGTTCAACTACTGGCGCTCCTTCTGCAAAAACTGGCTGCTGTCCCTGGGCATCAAGGAGGAAAACCTGCGGCTTCGGGACCATGAGCCGGAGAAGCTGGCCTTCTATTCCAAGGCGACCACCGATTTCGAGTTCCTGTTCCCGTTCGGCTGGGGCGAACTGTGGGGCGTCGCCGACCGCACCGACTACGACCTGACCCAGCACCAGAACCACTCCGGCAAGAACATGGAGTACCTGGATCCCACCACGGGCGAGCGGTTCATCCCCTATTGCGTGGAGCCGTCCCTGGGCGTCGACCGCGCGGTGCTGGCCTTCCTGTGCAACGCCTACGACGAAGAAGAGCTCGAAGGCGGCGACACCCGCGTGGTGCTGCACCTGCACCCGGCGCTCGCACCGTTCAAGGTTTCCGTCATGCCGCTTCAGAAGAACAAGCTGGGCGAACAGGCGCGCGAGCTGTATGCCATGCTGTCCAGGAAGTTCATGTGTGATTACGACGAGACCGGCTCCATCGGCAAGCGCTATCGCCGTGCCGACGAGGCGGGCACGCCCTACTGCATCTGCGTGGACTTCGACACCGCCGAGACCGGCAACGTGACCGTGCGCGATCGCGACACCATGCAGCAGGAGATCGTTCCCATCAAGGACCTGGTCGCCTGGCTCGAGGCAAAGATCGATTTCTGATCCGCGCTTCAATCATAACGACAGACCCAACGCTGAACGGCCCTGCGGTTTTGACCGCAGGGCCGTTCTCATGTCCCGTCATGGATCACAGGCTGATCATGCCTCTGCCCAGCCCTTGCTGCGTTCCACGGCTCGGCGCCACTGCTCGAGCAGATGACGGCGGCATTCGTCGTCCATGGCGGGGGTGAATTCCCGCTCCACGTCGGACAGCTCGTTCAGATCGGCGTCGGTCCAGACGCCCACCGCGCGGCCGGCCAGCATCGCGGCGCCCTTGCCGGTGGTCTCGATGACCCTGGGGCGCGCCACGCGCACGTTCAGGATATCCGACTGGAACTGCATCAGGAAATTGTTGGCGCTGGCGCCGCCGTCGACCCGCAGCAGCGCAGGCTTGGTGCCGGCGTCGTTGGCCATGGCGGCGATCACATCCGCAGACTGATAGGCGATCGACTCCAGCGCGGCGCGCACGATGTGTGCGCGGCCGGTGCCCCGGGTCAGCCCCACGATAGTGCCACGGCTGTACATGTCCCAATGCGGCGCGCCAAGACCCGTAAAGGCCGGTACGAAGTAGACGTTGCCGTTGTCGGTGACCTGGGTCGCGACCGCTTCGGTCTCCGAAGCCTTGCTCACGAGGTTCATCTCATCGCGCAGCCACTGCACCACGGCACCGCCCACGAACATGCTGCCCTCCAGCGCATAGCGCGGCTGGCCGTCGATGCGCCAGGCGACCGTGGTGATCAGGTTGTGCAGCGACTTGACCGGCGCCTTGCCCGTGTTCATCAGCACGAAACAGCCTGTGCCATAGGTGTTCTTGCACATGCCCGGCGAAAAGCAGCCCTGCCCGAACAGCGCCGCGTGCTGATCGCCCGCCATGGCGGCGATGGGGATCTCCCGCCCCAGTATGGACTTGTCCAGCATGCCGATCACCTGGGAGGAATCCACCACCTGAGGCAGTATCTGCGGCGGGATATCCATCGCACGCAGAAGCTCATCGTCCCAGCGCTGCTCATGGATGTTGAACAGCATCGTGCGTCCGGCGTTGGTGGCGTCTGTCACGTGAACGTGATCGGCGGTCAGATGCCATGCCAGGAAACAGTCCACGGTGCCAAAGCACAGCTCGCCCCGCGCGGCGCGCTCGCGGGCGCCGGGGATCGCGTCCAGCATCCACTGGAGCTTCGTGCCTGAAAAGTAAGCGTCCGGCACGAGTCCGGTGCGGTCCCTCAGCACGTTGCCCAGCCCGTCGCGCTTTAGCCGCTCCACCAGCGGCGCGGTGCGGCGGCACTGCCATACGATGGCGTTGCACAGAGGCTTGCCCGTAGCCCGCTCCCACAGCATCGTGGTCTCCCGCTGGTTCGTGATGCCGATGGCGGCGATGTCCTTGACATCGATGCCCGCTTTCTCGACGGCCAGCTTCAGAGAATCCACCTGGGTGCGCAGGATATCCTCCGGCCGATGCTCCACCCAGCCCGGCTGCGGATAGATCTGCTCAAATTCGATGTTGTGCGCGGCCACGATGCTGGCACTCTCGTCGAACACCACCGCCCGCGAGCTGGTCGTGCCCTGATCCAACGCGATGATATACTTCATTTGTTTCCCCTCCGAACTTCAGTTTTTGCGGTCCGCGCCATGCGCCCTCATCACATCCGGCCCGGCGCTTCCCGACTGCCTTTGTGTCTCGATATCCAACAAAACGGACTGCCGGAGAGACAGTCCGTTTTATTCCAAAGGATCCGGTCAGCCGACGGTATTCTCCGCGGGCTGCTGTGCAGGCGTTTCATCGCCGCCCTCATCGCCGAAGTCCTCGTCGCCGAATCCTTCGTCGCCGAACTCCTCATCGCCGAAGTCCTCGTCACCGTAGTCTTCGCCGCCGAAGTCCTCGTCACCGTAGTCCTCGCCGCCGAAATCATCGTCGGCAAGATCTGCGTCGCCGTATCCTTCATCGCCGAACGCGTCTGCCTGTCCGGCGTTGCCGGCCGGAACGACATCTCCGCTGCCCGCGGCATTGAAAGCATCGACGCCGGTGATCTCACCGGGGACGCCGCCGGTGCGATGCTGTTTGTAGCTCTGGCTGGGCAGGAACAGGCTGACCGCACGCCTCGGCATCTTCTGCGCGACCTTGTCGAGCGTCAGAACGTTGAATGCGTCGAGGATATTCAGAACGAACAGGATCACGAGGAATCCGACCAGGCAACCCACGAAGGCCTTCAGCACGCCCAACACCGCGTGCCCGAAGCCGGCGCTTTCGCCGTCGTCGTCATCGTAGTCGTCATCATCGTCGTAATCGTCGTAATCGTCGTCGTAATCGTCGTAGACATCCGACTCATCCACATCGTCATCTTCGTCTTCATCGTCGTCCGAAGCATGCTTGCGACGGCCCTTGCGGCCCTTCATCTCAGACTTGCTGCGGCGCTTGCGGGGCTTTTCCTCTTCTTCGTCTTCATCGTCGTCTTCTTCGTCCCCGTCGTCCTCGTCATCCTCGTCTTCCGCATCCTCGTCGTACTTCGAGGCTTTGCGGCCGAACAGACCGCGGCGAGGCTTCTTCACGACTTCTTCTTCCTCATCGTCTTCGTCGTCATCCTCGTCGTCCTCATCCTCGTCGTCTTCATCGTCTTCGTCGTCATCCTCGTCTTCGTCCTTCGCCTTGCGGCGGAAGCCGAACAGGCCGCGGCGCTTGCGGGGCTTTTCCTCTTCGTCCTCTTCGTCGTCCTCGTCGTCCTCATCGTCTGTGCGGTCCTCGGAGGCGGCGCTCTTGGATACGGGCTTGAACTCGCGCGTGGGCTCGTCCGTCACGGGGATCTCGTCCGTCGAAGCCGGCTCGATGCTGACGATGCCGTCGGCAACGTCCTCGATGACGTCCGCTTCCAAAGGCTGATCGCTGAACAGATCCTCTACCGTATCGGAGGCATCCGTGCCGGCTCCCTCGAGCGTGCTCTTCACGGCTTCGACCGCGTCTTCAGCCTTCTCGGCAGCCGTGGCAACCTCTGCCGCCGCCTTTTCGGCGGCCAGGCGCGCTGCGCGCTCGCGACGTTCGCGGCGGGACAGGCCGACGGTCTCCGCGGCCTCTGCCAGCTGCTGGGTCAGCTCCGTATTCACCCTGTTCTGATCAGCCATCTCAAGTCCTCCTTCAATATCCTCGGCCTCCGCGCGTCTGCGCCGGCGCGAGATCAGCGTGCCGTCCGGCGCTTCCAGGGCCTCTGCATCGACGCTCACGCCACCTTCGACAGCGTCATCGTCGTCCTCGTCATAATCCTCCTCGTCGTCGTATTCGTCATCCTCGTCATCGGCCAGCTCGTCATCGTCGACGGGCACCACGAACAGACGCAGGAACTTTTTGAAGCCGCCGACTTCGCCGTCCGCCTCGTCCGCTTCATCCTCCTCGTCGTCCGCGTCTTCCTCGTCATCGTCGCTATCCGAAGGGGCGGCGGCCCTGACGGCCCGGCGCGCCGCGCGACGGGAAGATCCTTCGACATCGGCGATGTCCTCGACGTCAGCCGTCTGTTCGTTCGACGGAACGCCAGCATCCCCGGCCGATACCGGGATATCCGAAGCATCCTCGTCGTCGTAGGGCTCGTCCTCGTCGTCGTAGTCCTCTTCGGCGTCGCCCTTTTTCCTGCGCTTCATCCGGCCGCGAAGCCCGTTGAACATTTTGAAGAACGAATCGAAGGGATTGGGATTGTCGCCTTCTGCCACGTCGTCCTCTTCCGGATCCTCCGGCTCATCCGCATAAGGCTCGTCCTCGTCAAATACCTCCTGCGCTTTCCTGGCCACATCGTCCGCCGCATCTGCCGTTTCATCGACGAAGCGCTCCGCGGCTCCCACCGCGGCTTCTTCGGCATCCTCGGCGATCCTGTCGGCCTTGCGCACCGCGTCTTCGACCACGGGCTGTACTGCCGGGCGGATCTTCTCCTGATCGGGCTGAGCCTGCTTGTCACGCCTCTCCCTGGCGGCAAGGCGCTCGCGGTTCTTATATTCCTCATGCCGTCTCCGTAACTCGAAATAGTCCAGGGACGGGCTGTTGTCCTGCCTGTTGCTCATCGCGTAACCGCCTCTCATTCATGCCCGGTTGCAGAAGGGCATAACTATACACCGTCAATTATACCTGTAATCGCCACATCTTGCAAGGGTATACAGGCAGAAACCAAAAATATTTACGATTTTTCGCGAAAAGTCCGCACAATGCTCGCCGATCCCGATCCAGTCCGGATCCTGTCGGGTGAACGGGTTTTTTTGTTTGCCGGGTCTTTTCCTGTGCGCGCATTTCTGCTATAATGACATCGGGCGGCGCCCCCCTTCCGGGCCCGGCGCTGCACTCTGATCTGCAGACCATCGACGGCGGTGCGCCATGTATTATGAGACCTATCGAAAGAAGACGACACGGAGCAGGCGCGGCGGACGACGCAGCTTCGGCGGGTGGCTTGCCCAGGGGCTTTTGAAGCTAGCGGTGCTGGTCCTCGTCCTGGCGATCGCCGGTGCTGCGCTGCTCTATGCGCTTCCGCCGGCGCTGTTCATGGTGGAGCCTCCGGGCAACGATCTCGCGCTGACCGACGGATTGCCTGGTCGCTGCATCAATGTGCTGCTGCTCGGCGCGGATCTGCTCCGGGACAGCGTGCAGCGTTCCGATTCCATCACCATCGCGTCCATCGGCTACGGCAGGGTCTGCCTGACCAGCGTGCTCAGGGATACGACGGTCGACATCCCCGGACACGGCAGCCGAAAGGTGAACGCCGCCTTCGCCTACGGCGGGCCGGAGCTCATGATGAAGACGCTGAACCAGAACTTCGGGCTGAACATCATGCACTATGCGCAGGTGGACTTCGTCTCGATCGTCGAACTGATCGATGCCATCGGCGGCGTCACGCTGGACATCACCGATGCCGAACGCGCGCGCCTGAACTCGACACTGCGCGGCATGGGCAAGATCTTCAGGCCGCTGGGATACACCGCACACGAGGTCACCCAGTACGGCGAGAACGTCCACCTGGACGGTCTGCAGGCATTGGCTTACGCCCGTATACGCAAGATCGACAGCGACTTCAGGCGCGCCGGACGCCAGCGCAAGCTGCTGAACGCCATGCTGAAGCAGCTGCGCAGCCAGCTGTGGAACCCCGCGGTGTGGGTGCGGGTGGGCAAGGTCGCGCTGAGCGCCGTCAAAACCAACATGTCCGTGCTGCAGCTGGTGTCCCTGGGTGAAAAGGCGCTGTTGGCCGGCACGACCGAACAGCTGCGCCTGCCTGTGGACGGCAGCTTCACCGACGACGGCTCCAGGCTCAGCGTCCATGACCGGAACGCCAATCGCGATGCATTTTACCGTTTCGTGTATGAAGGTTGATCCGACGCAGGGGGCGTCCCTGCCATCGCCGCATCCCTGCATCTCCCGCCGCCCGGTCTTCTGACAAAAGCCCGGCGCACCGCCTGTCCCGGAGCAGAACGCCCGGTCAGGCTGCGCGCCGCAGCTTTTTTCATCTGTATCGTCAACAGATCGCGTCAGTCGACCAAACCCAATGCCGTGGTGAGCAGCGTCTGGATGGACGAAGCGTTCGCCTCGGCATCCACATCGATGAGCGTCAGCACGCTGCTGAGCACCGCGTAAGCCGGGCTGTCCTCACCCAGAAGATCCCTTGCGTTCGCCACCAGCCCCGCTGCCGTCTGTGCATCGGTGCCCACAAGTGCCACGGCACTGTCGAGCAGCGCCCTGGCTGACAGCGCGGATGATCCGGCATCTTCGCTCTCCGCCGCAGGCGCGTCTTCCGGCGCGGCTGCCGTCTCGCCGAATGTGGTCTCGATCTCATAGATCGAGGTGGTATCCTCGCCGTGCTTCACCGCTGCCAGGTACCGCCCGCTGCCCGAAAGCTCGATGCTGTCATAGGCGAGGGGCAGGACCTCGGCGCCGTGCCAGTCCACCATGCCGCGGTTGTAATCCGCGTCGACGACGGAATAATACAGACCCTCGCCGCACTCCATCGGATATACCTTCGTGATCGCCGCATCCAGCTGGCTCTGTTCGCCGTCGGCAGCCAGGATGTTCAGATTGCCGCCCATATCCGTAAAGCTCGCGGACATGCCTGCGTTGTTGAGCAGATCCTTGGCGATGGCCGGCGGACAGCTCTCGCCCTTGCCGACCTCGTAATACCCCAGCTTGCCATCCCTGACCACGGCGGCATAGCCGCGCGTGACATAGACATACGCGCCGTCGCTGCGCGGGCCGTAGCCGCTTCGCTGGATCTGGTCGTACTCCGCCGGCACGGCCAGGGTGCCGTCGATGCAGCCAAGTCCGTTCTTGTCGCCGTTGTACACCACGAAGTAACCGTCGATGACCTCGGTGTTGATGCTGCTGAAGCCCTGGTCGAACACGATGTTGCCGTTCGCATCCGCAAGCTTGCTCTGCCCGTTCTCGCGGACCGTCGTATAGCCGCCGGCAAAGTCTTCGCTGTACAGGCCCCTCACCTCGCCCAGCGGGATGAAGCTGCTGTCGTAACAGGTCGTCTTGCCCGTGCCGCGGTCCTCGATATTGATGACCTCTCCATAGGCTTTGGAGCCGCTGTAGTGATCGCGGTTCAGCGTCACGACCTTGCGGCCCTCGGGCAGCCAGTAGATGTCGACGGTGTCGATCAGGTACACATCGTCGCCGATGAACGCCGAATAGTCGTAGTTGTCCTTGGTGGACTTGACCAGCCGCACGCCCAGGCCCCAGTTCTTGTTGAGTACCTTGAGATCCTGATACTCAAAGGGCATGACGGTCGCGCCGTCCGCGTCCAGCAGGCCGTGAACCAGCACATCGCCGTCTACGACGCTTGCCGTGATATAGCCATAGCTGCAATCCATGCTTCTGTAATAGATCGGATCGGTCAACGCCGTGCCGTCCATCGCCGCCAGATAGCAGCCGTCCCGCGTCTGGACGCACAGGCGATCGCTGTGGTCGATCAGGGAGGCGTTCTCCAGCTCCGCGTAGGGCGTCAGCGTCGTCCGCGTGGGCAATGCCTCACCCATGGCTCCGGCAACGCCGAACAGACAGATCGCCAACAGGAAACAAATCAGTTTTCTCATGTCCGTATCCTCCTCATAGATTTGGCGGGCGATCCCTTTGCGTCACGATTTTGTCGTGAAGAATTGCCAGCCTTTGGTCGCACCGGTATAGATCATCATGACGATCAACCCGACCAGTATCACGACGATCATCACGAACCTGAGGCGCGTCAGTTTTCGGCGCCCCCGGTCCTCCAGCAGGCTCGGAACGAACAGCGTCAGTACGAGGGCGGCGATCATCATCGGGCTTGCGCCCGTGCCGCCAAAGAACAGCGCCGCGATCGTGAAAACGCCGATCGCGATGCCGCCAAGCAGCTGATAGAGCTCCCATCGCTTTTCCGGAATGGCGTGGACGCGCTTCTCAAAGCGGCTGGGCACCCACACGTCGGACGCATCGTCATCGTCGATGGAGATCTCGGGCGTCATATCCGCCTTCGGCACAGGGCTGTCATGTCCCGCCCCGGCCGCTTCCACGGGCACATCAGCCGGCTCCGCAGCCGTCACTTCGGATACTTCCGCGTCCACTTTCTGGGTCGGATCCTCCGTGATGCGTTCCCTTTCATCCATATCATGAACCCCCGTCTGTCGTACTGTGCTGTCGCGACCCGCGCGACACGATTCGATTTTACCACTATCCCGCGGATCGCGCAAGGCAAACGACGCCTTTTTGCGAAAAACCCCCCACCATCGCGGTGCGGGGGCTGAGATCGGGCGTGCATGCATCACGCGCCCTGTTC
Source organism: Clostridia bacterium (assembly GCA_017430945.1). Next base: position 8,642 of record JAFRMB010000048.1, read on the forward strand.
GAACAGCTTCGCCGCCTTATCCATGCGGTCGGCCACCTTCACGCCGAAGGGACAGCGCTGCTCACATCCGTGACAGGCGATGCACTCGCCCGCGTGATGTGCAAGGTCCGAATAGTGAGTCCGCAGCGACGCGGGCACCTCGGGCTGCATCACGGCAAGGTCGTAGAGCTTGTTGACCATGGCGATGTCGATGTCGACCGGGCAGGGCTTACAGTGGCCGCAGTAAGTGCATTCGCCACCTGTAAAGGCGTGCGCCGGCGCAGCGGCCAGCACGCTGGCGTAGTCCCTTTCGGCATCCGATGCCGTCTCATAGGCCGCGGCGGCTTCCACGTGGTCAGGGGTATCATAGCCGCACATGACCGACGCCACCGCGGGCTTCGTCAGGCAATAGTGGATGCATTGCACGGGCGTCAACGCCACGCCGAACGGCGAGCGCTGCGCGTCGAACAGCCTTCCGCCCGCAAAGGGCTTCATGCAGGTGATCCCGATGTCCAGCTGCGCGCACCGCCGATACATATCCGCCCTGACCGGATCGATGCCCGCCAGGGACGCATCATAGACCTCGGCGAAGTAATTGTCGAGGTCGTCCGTGGGCGGCATCAGGTCGAAAGCGGGATTCACGCTGAACAGGATCATCTCAACGATCCCGCTCTCAGCTGCCTTTCGGGCGATGACGGGGTTGTGGGTCGACAATCCGATGTGACGGATGCGGCCTGCGGCCTTCAGCGCCATCACGTAGTCCAGGAACGCCGTATGCTGCACGACCTCCCAGTCTTCCTCCAGGTCCACGTAGTGGATCATGCCAAGGTCGATGTAGTCGGTCCGCAAACGGGACAACAGGTCTTCGAACGCGACCCGACACTTTTCGACATCGCGGGTGCGGGTATACTGTCCGTTCTGCCAGGTCGAGCCGATGTGGCCCTGTATGATCCACCGCTCCCGCCTGCCTGCGATGGCACTGCCGATGTTGTCGCGCACCTCCGGCCCCGGCATCCAGCAATCGAGGATGTTGATCCCCAGTGCTTCCGCCCGGTCGATCACGGCCTTGCACGCCCTGGCATCGTGCCGCTCCAGCCACTCACCGCCGAAGCCGATCTCACTGACCATCAATCCGGTCTTTCCAAGCCGCCTGTATCGCATAACTATGCCTCCCGCCGATCTTCGTGGATCACTTGGCCGTGATACGCCCCATGGGGAACTGCGCGATGCGCAGTGCCGTGCTCCCGTACGGAACGAGCTCCAGCACCTGTGCGCGCGCAGCGTCGATCTTCGGCACCATGGGCACGGCGGCGGCACTGGCCCCGTCCATGGGCCACTCCACCGGCACGGCTTTCACCTTGACGGTCACCGCTGCCCCGTCCACGCCGAACGCGTGCGGCGCCTGCGTGCCGTACATGGCCTTCATGGGCTCGTCGCGCACCAGCGCCCAGTTCCAGGGCTCCTCCGCCGTCACCTGCCAGCCCTCGGACTGGCGCTCCCACGCCGCCTGCGGCGCAAAGGCCATCAGCAGCGGCCCCAGCTCCACCGCACCGGACTGATGATACCATTTCGTCACCCTCGGCGCGGTCGGCAGCTCCAGCTGCACGACGTCTCCCGTGCGCCAGCGGCGGCGCACGCAGGTGACCTCGCCGGCGCGCACCTGCATGATCTCTCCATCGGGCAGGAAGATCATGGGCTGGCGCGCCCATGCCGGCACCCTCAGATAGAGCGGGAACTCGCAGGGCTGCTTCACCGATATCTCCAGCTCCACCAGTGAGCGGAATGGATAACCGCCGGAGACCCTCAGTCGTACGGGCACATTGTCCAGCGTGGCGCGCACGGTGCAGGGCGCGTAGCTGACAGCCTGCAGGCCCCCGTCGGCCGTGGCGTACCACTGGGATGCGGCGAACAGCGGCCAGCCGCTCAGACTCGAGGCCGCGCTCTGCGGATCGGGCTCGCGGAACAGGTTCGCTTCGTCGCCGTCGTTGTACCAATGGCGGGTCTCGCGGGACACCTTCACCTGATTGACCTGCTGGAGCCGCTGCTGGGCACGCATGTCCACCGTGTAGGCCGCGGGCAGCGCATTGTAGGCGGCCTTCTCCAGGTCATCGGCATAGTCCTGGAAGCAGCGGTCGTCCTGGCTGAAATCCCCCAGCGCCAACAGCGCCTCGAGCGTGTTCAGAAGCTCCGTCACCGCTATCGTCTCAGAACCCTGCGTGGGACTTGAGCCGTTCAGGTGCTCATCACAGGTGAACATGCCGCTCGCCAGACCGTGGTGCCTCATCAGCTTTTCCCAGCCAAAGCGGAAGCCGCCCTGCTCCTTGAAGCCGGATTTGAACAGGTTGATGACGCCCGGAGTCTTGAGCGCCATGGCGATGTTCACGCCGTGCGACAGGTGGTACTGCGTACGGAAGTAAGGGCGCTTCTCGCCCTCGAGCGGCTCGCTGCGCTCCTCCGCCAGCGCTTCGGCCAGTCGCGCCCAGCGAAGCGACTTGCTCATCGGGACCGTGTTGGAGAAGGTGTGGAAATAGCTGGTCCAATCCAGCGTCTGCGCGCGCAATCTGCGGGCCAGCTCCAACAGGTGCTTCTGACCGGTCAGGTCATAGAGCCACAGCACCAGCGCCATGTTCTCTCCGCCCCGGGCCACAGCCCAGTCACACAGCGGCACGTCCGCCAGGTTCAGGTACTGATACCTGAAGAAACGGTCCATCAACACCAGCACCCGCCGATCGCCCGTGGCCGTGAAATACAGCTTCATGGCGCGCAGCGCGCGTATGCGGGGCCAGTAGTCGCCGTCCTCGCCCGGTCCAAACCAGCCATCCTCGCGCTGACCGGCGATGAGCTGCTCCATCTTTGCCGTCGCCCGGAGCTTCAGCGCGGGGTCATCCAGCGTCCATGCCAGCGCCGTGAGGCCGCTCAGATCGCAGTCCGGATCCACCCCGCCATCCAGCGGCCAGATCTCATCCAGCCGTTCCGAAAGCGCATCGGCCAGGAGTCTGAGCTGCTCCAGCAGCCAGCCCTCCGGACGGATCGCGCCCAGCGGCATCTGAGAGAGCGTGTTCGGCGTCAGCGGCGCCCTGTTGAAGATGGGTCTCATAATCACACCTCGTCGTCGCGGTCCTTTTACCGCGTTGCTTTGCCAGTTTTGGTCCTGTCCTGAGCCGACGATCCGCCACGCGCATCGCGGCGCCCGCCTTTACCCGCCTCGAAGATCCTGTATTCACACTCGATGCGGCCGTTATAGTAACGGCGGCGTCGGGTCGCGCGACGGCCATAGGCGTGCTCAAAGCCCACATCTGCGGAAAAAGCGCAGAGTCGCCAGCCCGGATGCCGCTCCTGCAGCGCGCCCAACTGCCGGGCCACCGCGTGCGCTGCACGGGCATTGTCAAGCCGCTCACCATAGGGCGGATTGGCGATGAACGTCCCGGCTTCGCCGCCGAGGTTCACCTCCCGCATGTCGCACACGTTCAGTTCGATGCGCCCGGCCAGCCCGGCCTGCTTCAGATGGCGCCCCGCCAGCTCGATGGCTTCCGGATCGATGTCGCTGCCCGCGATGTTCAGTGCGCGCTTCGATCCCTCTTCGAACCTGAGCCGGGCCTCCCGGCGGATGTCGTTCAGCGCGTCGATGGGCGCGCAGGGCCACCGCTCCATGGCGAAGTGGCGGGTCAGCCCCGGCGCGCGGCCCAGTGCGATGAACGCCGCTTCGATGAGGATGGTGCCCGTGCCGCAGCAGGGGTCATACAGGGGCTCCCAGGGGTGCCATCCGCTCTGCAGCACCAGCGCGGCCGCCAGCGTCTCCCGCAGAGGCGCCTCGCCGTTCCAGGTCCGGTATCCGCGGCGGGAAAGGGGTTCACCGGAGGCGTCCAGCGACACCGTCACCTGATCGTTCCGTATGACGACATCCACCTGGAAGGTCACGCCGGTCTCGGAGAACCAGTCGGTGCCATAGGCAACCTTCATGCGCTCGACGATGGCGCGCTTGCCGATCTTCTGAACGTCCGAAGGGCTCATCAGCTGGGATCTGACGCATCTCGCCCGGATCGGGAACGCCGCGTCCGCGGGCAGCAGCCGCTCCCACTCGATGGCCTTGACGCCCTGAAAGAGCGCTTCATAGGTCTTCGCCTCGAACTGCGCCATCACCAGCATGATGCGGTCGCAGGTCCTCAGCCACAGGTTTGCCCGGAACGCATCCTCAAAGCCGCCCTCAAAGGCCGCGCCGCCCACATCCAGCACCTGCACGTCCCGCATGCCCAGGTGTTTCAGATCCCGCCCGGTCATGCCCTCCATGCCGAAGGCCGCGCTCGCGATCCACTTCATCGATCCAACCCATTCCCGTCCGGCGTCCGCGCCGTCCTTCCCGAATGGCGGAAAAGACAACACTTTCCCCCTATTATTCCATATTCTATTATAATTGAAAACCAACGCGCCTTCAAGCCGTTGACACGCCGGAGCAAAATTTAACCCGGCGGGTGCAATCCCGCCGGGATTCATGAGGACCATTCGGTCACAGCAGTCGGATCGTGGCCAGCACTTCAGCGAGCGCCGCGTCGCCGCCCCCCACCACCGGGTCGCCCTCGACGGCGTAGTAGGTATTGTTCACGGCGAACACCAGGCAGCCGCCTTCCGGCAGCGCGACGACATAAGCGCTGCGGTCCACCTCCGGCCGGAGCGCGCCGTCCCGCACCCATGTGGCGGGCACAGCGTCCGCGCCGAAGGTCGCGGCCTCGGCCACGGGCTGCTCCAGGTCCGCGCTGAGCGCTTCGACCGCAGCCTCTGCGGCCTCCTCCCGGCGCGTCACATCGACGCCGATGCCCTCCAGCGCCTCGACGCCGGCCAGACCCTCCTCCCCGTCGCCGTATTCGATGTAGGAGAAGCGCCGCAGGTCGTAGTCCACCGCGTAGCCCAGCGGGCTCTCATAGTGGATGATCTGCTCCGCCTCGGGCGTCTCCGGCGCATTGATCAACTCAACAGGCGCCCAGCCGAAGCTCTGGTACTGGGTGACGGGCAGGCTGTTCCGGTTCACATAGTCGCTGACGGACTGAAGCTGCGCCGTCCCCAGGTCCTCCGTGGCAGCGTCCAGCTGCTCCAGCAGGCCGGGCCGCGCGCCGAAGATGCGCTCCTCGTCCTCGCGGCTGCCCTCGCCTTCCTCGGCCCACTCGGCGTAGGTCACCTCATAAGCGCCGTCCGCCGTCCGCAGGTGCAGAAGCCCGGACACCACGCAGCCGCTCTCTTCCATGAGGGTAGTGTTCCGGAGGGTGTAGTTGAACAGGCCGAACAGGCCCCAGACCCGCACGTCCCCGGGATCGGCGTCGTCCGTCTCCAGGATCGTCGCGAAGGGAATGGCCGCGTCGGCGGGCTCGAAGCCCGCGCCCAGTTCTTTTAATAAATAATCGCAGACCGCCGCCATCATGGGCTCACCGTCCCCGCAGTCAAAGGGCGGCAGCGCCGCGCCCTCCGCCCGCGCCGGGAGCAGCAGCGCCAGCAGCAGCATCGTCCAAAGGAGCATCTTTTTCATGAATTCGTCCACCTTTCCACGACCCAAACAGCCGTCATGCCATAGACGCAGACCGCCGGCCAAAGGTTCCGCGGGGTCAGCGCTCCGGCGGACGGGTCCAAACGATGATGCCGCCCAGGTCGACCAAGTCGTCACAGCCGTTCTGCAGAAGGTGCGCCGCCGCGCGGGCGCTGCGGGACCCACTGTGGCAACAGGCGCCGATGGGGCCGTCCTCCATATCGAACGGGGTGATGCGCTCCAGCGGCCAGTTGACGCTGCCGGGCTTGGCCAGCAGCACCTTCGCATTCTCGTTGATGTCCATGGTCCGTCTGCGGTCACAGGCCGTACAGCGCGCTGTACTTGTCCGTCAGGTAGTCGATATAGTACTTCGGATCGAACGGCGCACCACAGGCGGACTCGAACACCTGGCCCGGCGTCAGCAGCATGCCGTGGCGGTGGATGCGTTCCCGCAGCCAGCCGGTGACCGCGGAAAGGTCCCCGCGCCCGACGCCGTCCCAGACATCGATGTCCGCCTCCATCGCCCGCAGCATCTGCGCCCCGTAGGCGCTGCCCAGCGTGTAGCTCGGAAAATAACCCAGAAGGCCGGCCGACCAGTGGCTGTCCTGCAGATACCCGCGCCGGTCATCGGGCACATCGACGCCCAGATAGCGCCGATACATCCCGTTCCACGCCGCGGGCAGGTCCGCCGCCCGCAGATCGCCGGCCATCATGCGCTTCTCCAGCTCGTAGCGCACCATCACATGCATGGAATAGGTCAGTTCGTCGGCTTCGGTGCGGACGAGCGACGGCTCCGACAGATTGACGCAGCGATACAGCGTCTCCGCGTCCAGCCCCCGGGTCTGCTCCGGAAAGCATTCGCGCATGATCGGGAGCAGCGCCTCGCAGAACGGCCGGCTCCGGCCGATCAGATTCTCATAGAAGCGGCTCTGGCTCTCGTGAAGGGCCATGGACGCGCCGCCCGCCAGCACCGTCCCCTGCAGCGCGTCGTCCACGCCCAGTTCGTACAGCGCGTGTCCGCCCTCGTGGATCACGCTGTACATGCTCCAAGTGACGTGTGCCACATGGTAGTGCGTCGTGATGCGCACATCGTGGCGGCCATAGGCGTCGGTGAAGGGGTGCTCCGTCTCCCCCACGCTACAGTCATCGCGGTCGATGCCCAGAAGCGCCATCAGGCGATCGGTGAACGCCCGCTGTTCATGCACCGGACAGGCGGCGTGCATGAACGGCGCATCGGGCCTGGGCCGCCCGCCCACCGCCTTCACGAGCGGCGTCAGGCTCTCCCGCAGCGCCTCGAAGAACGGATCCAGCATCGCCATGGAGGTGCCCTTCTCATACGTGTCCAGCAGCACATCGTAGGCGGGCTTCGAGGCGTCCTTGCGCTCGGCGAGCCTGCGGTTGTAATCGACGATCCGATCCAGGAACGGCGCAAACGACGCATGGTCGTTCGCGGGTTTGGCGGCATGCCAGACCGCGCCGGCCTCCGCCAACAGCCGCTGATAGGCCTTGTACGCGTCCACCGGTACCAGGCACAGCTCGTCCACGCGTTCCTTCAGCACTTCCGCGCGGCGCACCTCCCTGAGCGGCAGCGCGCCGCGCTCGCTGAGGATCGTGTCGATCGTTTCCCGCGTCTGCGGTGCGGTGAGCAGGCCGTGCTCCACGGCGCCCAGCGTCGCCAGCGTCTCACCGCGGCCCGCGGCCGAATTGCGCGACGCGGCCGTCTCACCGTCGTAGTTCATGACGCCGATCGCGTGCCGATAGGCGCGCAGCGTCCTTTCCAGTTCATCCAGCTGCGTCAGGGCTTCGTTCAGCTTCATTTCGTGATCCCTCCGTCGATCCCCGTTCCGATCGCCGCGGCGAAGGGGCGCTCAGTCCTCCCACGCGTTCAGGATCGTCGGCAGCCTGCGCTTGTGCATGTTGGCGCGCTCTTTGGCCGCGATCTTCCCGTCCACGGCCGCGTCGCCGCAGCTGCCCAGTCGCAGATAGTCATGGATCTGTCGATAGGTCAGGCCCAGTTTGACCTCGTCCGGAACGCCCGATAGTCCGTCGTCCGGCGTCTTTTCGACGAGTTCCTTCGGAAGCTCCGGCATGGTCAGGCCCACCTGCACCACCTCGACGCTGGTGAGCGTACCCAGAGGATTGAAGTCACAGGAGGTGTCGCCGTCCTTGGTGCAATAGCCCACCGTGGCCTCAGACAGATTGCCGGTGCCGCAAAGGAACGCGCCGATCGCCTGTGCCACGTACCTGAGCGTCGTCATGCGCAGGCGCGGACCGACGTTCACATCGCTCTCCTTCACGTAGGCCACCCGGAAAAAGTGCGGGTCCGCATCGGGATCCTCGTTCAGATCGAGGGAAGCATGCAGCGCCCGATGCATCTGGCCGATATTGACCACCCTGCAATGGATGTCCAGTGCGGCACACACCCGCTTGCTGTCGTCGATGTCGCGCTGCGCACCGTCCGGCAGCATCAGCCCGTACACGTTCTCCGGGCCCAGCGCACGGGCGCACAGCGCCGCAGCGACCGAGGAATCCTTGCCGCCGGAAATGCCCAGCACCACCCTGGATACGCCCGCGCCCTGCGTGAACGCGCGGATCTTTCGGATCAGGCGGTCCCGCGCCGCCACCGCGTCAAAATGATATTCAGCCATTGTGTTTCTCCTCCAGCATCGCCATCTTCATGTTGTAGTACTCCGAGGTCATATCGATGTAGTGCTTGTGCGGGTTCCGGAAGCGCTGCTCCTCCTCCCAGATCTCGTCCTTCAGCTGGTGCCGCACGTAGGCCGCGATCTCGCGCACGCTGGGATCCTCCGCGACCCGCCTGCCGTTCGCCATCACCTTGTGCTGGAGCTCCTTCACGGTGCAGTCCCGGAACAGCCGCTTCTTCCAGGGGCGCTCGGGGTCGATGACCACCAGGCCCGTGCGCACGGCATCCTCGTCGATGCCCTCGGGCCCCGCGATCAGGTCGGCAAAGGCCTTGCCCTCCTGATTGTACACGCGGTAGACCTTCTTGAGTCCGGGGTTCGTGATCTTTTCAACGGTCTCAGAGATCTTGATGCGCGGCTCGAACGCGCCGTCCGGGCCTGCCACCGCACACAGCTTGTAGACCGCGCCGAACACCGGGTCGGACTTGGCGGTGATCATGCGCTCGCCCACGCCGAACGAATCGATGGCGCCGCCCTGGTCCAGTATGGAGGTGATGGTATACTCGTCCAGGCTGTTGGATACCACGATCTTTGCGTCGGTGTACCCCGCCGCGTCCAGCATGCGCCGGGCCTCGCGGGAAAGGTAGGCCAGGTCGCCGGAATCCAGGCGGATACCGCGGTTCCGGGAGGAGATACCCTTCGCTTTCATCTCGTCGAACACGCGGATCGCATTGGGCACCCCTGATTTCAGCACATCGTAGGTGTCCACCAGCAGGATGCAGTTGTCTGGGTAGATCTCGGCGAACTTGCGGAAGGCGGTGAGCTCGTCCTGGTAGTACATCACCCAGCTGTGCGCCATGGTGCCGCCAACGGGGATGTCGAACTCCTGGCCCGCGCTGACCGTGGCCGTGCCGCTCACGCCGCCGATGTAACAGGCCCGTGCGCCCAGCACGGCCGCGTCGTTGTTGTGCGCCCTTCGCGCGCCGAAATCGGACACCGCCCTGCCCTGTGCCGCGCGCACCACCCGGTTGGCCTTTGTGGCCACGAGCGACTGATGGTTCACCTGCGCCAGCAGCTCGGTCTCTATGACCTGCGCCTGCACGAGGTCCGCCACCACCGTGATGATGGGTTCGTTGGGGTACATCACCGTGCCCTCCGGGAAGGCATAGACGTCGCCGGTGAATCGGAAATCCTCCAGATACTTCAAAAAGCGCTCGCTGAACAGCCCGAGGCCGCTCAGATAGTCGATGTCCTCCGGGTCGAAGTGCAGCCCCTCGAGATACTGCAGGATCTGCTCCAGCCCGGCGAAGATGGCGAAGCCGCCCTCGTCGGGGTTTCGCCGATAGAACACGTCGAAGGCCACCCGTCTGGACTGCTCCTCCTGCAGGAAGTAGCCGTTGGCCATGGTCAGTTCGTACAGATCCATCATCATGCTGATGTTCCGCCTGTCAAAGATCGTGCGCTTGCTCATGTGCATCTATCCTTTCTGCTTATAGCCGTATAATCCGTTGGCTTCAATGTATTCCCCGACCGGCGCCGTCACCAGGTGGCGAAAGGCATGGCCTTCGCGGATCCAGCGCCGGATGTCCGATGAGGACAGCTCGAGGTCGAAGGCGTCGATGATCCTGATCCGTGCGCCGAAGGCCGATCGCAGGTGTTCCGCCTGCCCAAAGAGCGCCGGATCGTCCTCCCCGCCGCGCGTGAAGGCCAGCACCGTCACGGTGTCGAATATGGTCTGCGGATCCCGCCAGCGCTCGATCTCCATCAGGCTGTCCGCGCCCAGGATCAGAGAAAGCTGATCGTCCGGATACAGCGCCCGGAGTTGCGCGCAGGTCACCGCCGTGTAGCTGGGCCCCTGCCGCCGGATCTCGATGTCCGAGACCTCATAGCGTCCCGCGCTGGCCAGACGGACCATCTCCAGGCGGTCCGCCTGCGGCGCGATCTCACTAGGGTCCTTTAAATAGGGATCTCCGGACGGGATCAGGATCACCCGGTCCAGCTGCGCCGCCAGCCGCGCCTCCTCCGCCAGCGTCAGATGAGCCACGTGGATGGGATTGAACGTTCCGCCGAATATGCCGATGCGCACAGGCACTCACCTCCCCATCAAATCACCCGGATCTGGCAGCTTCGCATCGTCTCCAGCGCGGCGAGATGTTTTTCTGGCGTGACCCCGGCGCAGCACGCGCTGTCCACAAAGAGGGGCACCTCCGGCAGGAATGCCTTCAGCAGCAGCGCGTTGGAGACCACGCAAATGTCGGTACACAGGCCGATGAGCTCGATCGAACCGATCGAAGCCGCCTGGGCCGCGAGCGCCCGCGCCAGCGCCACCGAGCCAAAGGCGGGCTTGTCGAACACTTCCCGGCCCTCGGCCAGCCCGCGCAGGTCCGGCACGAGCTGCCAGCCCTCGGTGCCCCTCACGCAGTGTGCGACCGGCAGACAGCGGCCCTCCTGCGTATCCGGATAAGCCTCGGTATGCGTGTCCCGGGTGAAGATTACCCGGCCTTCGAAGGTTCTGACCTTTTCCGCCACTCTCGAAACGATGGCCTCGGCCTCCTTCGTGCCCAGCGCGCCGCTGACGAAGTCCACCTGCATGTCCACCACGATCAGCACCCGTTCCATGGCTCGTCCTCCTTCCATCTGTACACCACCGCGGGCGTTCCCCGCTTCTTCAGCCGCTCCCCCGTGGGCTCGATGCGTCCCGTCACCTCGTAGCGCTTTTTGATGAACCGCCTGAAGTTGGGGAGGTCGTAGCTGCGTCCCGCGATGGCGGCGTAGATCTCGCACAGCTCCGACAGGGTGAACCGCGAGCGGTCCTCCAGGCAGTGGGATCCGATGTCCGTGTACTCCAGCTTGCCCGCCATGCGATTCAGCGCCGTCGCGATGATCGCCGCGTGGTCGAAGGCCAGCTCCGGCATCGCCGCCCCCCGCTGCGCGGTCGCTCCACCGCCGCACGGCGCGAGCCTGAATCCCTCGCCTTCTCGCATCACGTCGAAAAGCTCGACCTCTCCGGGCCGCACCGCCGCCCGCAGCCGGGAGACCGGCGCCAGCGCCAGGTAGGCCACCGAGATCGTGCGCGAACGCGGGTCTCTGTCCGGATCGGAAAACGTGTAGAGCTGCTCCATGTAGATCCCGGACAGCCCCGCCCGCTCCGCGCAGGCCCGGATGGCTGCCGCGTCCGTCGACTCCGCCATGCCGACGCGCACGCCGGGGATCGCCCATCGCCCCTCGTAGGGCGGCTGCTGCCTGCGCGTCAGCAGCAGCTTCAGCTGACCCTTCTCTGTCGAGAACGTCAGCACGTCCACCGCCACGCCCGGCTGCCCGCTCCCGGGTGCGCGCGCTGCCGTCATATCGCTTCACGACCCTTCGCTCTTTTAGTAGTCTCATTGACCATATTCATCATAGCACATTTTGATCTGTGCGTCAAGAGATAGTGGTCAATCTGACCAAATAATTCTTTTGGACATAAAAAATCCGACCCCGTCACGTTCCCGACCGGAACCGACATGGATCGGACCTTTCATTTCAAAACCGGATCACTGCGCGCGCTCAACCCTCTTGCTGCGCAGGCAGCGGGTGCACACCGACATGCGCTTCGGAACGCCGTTGATCATCACGCGGACCTTCTGCGTGTTCGGAGCCCAGGTGCGGCGCGTCTTGCGGTTGGAATGGCTGACATTGTTTCCGTACACCACGCCCTTGCCGCAGATCTCACAGAACTTACCCATAATCTATCACACCTCCTTCAAGGCTGTCTTACATCACAAACATCAGAATTATAGCATCGTTTCCCAAAAAACGCAATACTCGCCCGTGTAAAACTTCTGCAACAACTGAAAGTTTGCCCGTTATTTGTTAAAATGCGCCAATTCTCCCGATAATAAAAGGTGATTGACTTGCATTATCGACGCAAAAACGGTATACTATTGTTTGTAAAAGACTGTTCAATCGCTGCCAATGGATCCTTTTTCGAGGGGAGGCAATACAATGGATTGCAAATTCAACACCGATCTGGGCGTCGTTACCGTCAATGATGAAGTCATCGTGCGCGTAGCGGGCTACGCGGCGCTGGACTGCTACGGTATCGTCGGCATGGCTTCCAAGCGCTCCACTGACGGCATCGTACAGATGATGGGGCGCGAGAACCTGGGCCGCGGTGTAAAGGTTCGCTCCTCCGGCGACAAGGTGGACATCGATCTGTTCATCATCGTGGAATATGGCATTTCGATCTCGGCCGTTGCGGCCGCGATCATCGAGACCGTGAAATACAAGGTCGAGCATCTGACCGGCATACCGGTCGGGCGCGTCAACGTCTGCGTCGAGGACATACGCGTCTGACGCAGCGCCTGGCTGCGCTCATCCCGCAGATCCGCCGGGCAGGCTCGTTAGGGATATGGCTCTGCCGGGCTCACATGATGCCGGCGATGCACGGTGCGTTCACCCGGCCGCGGCTGCGCCGCCGCCTTTGACGCACTCGCGTGCACCCCGGCAGTTTGGAGGTTCGAATGGCTATCAAAAGAATTGACGGCATGATGCTGAAGGAGATGTTCTCCTCCGGCGCTGCGCTCCTGGTGAACAATCGGGAGCAGGTGGATGCACTGAACGTATTCCCCGTGCCGGATGGAGACACGGGCACCAACATGTCGCAGACCATCTCGTCTGCGATCAAGGAGATCAACGCCAAGCCCTACACCAGCGTCGCGGACGTCTCCAACGCCGCCGCCAAGGGCGCGCTTCGCGGCGCGCGCGGCAACTCCGGCGTCATACTCAGCCAGATCCTGCGCGGCTTCGCCAAGGCGCTGGCCGGCCACGAGGAGATCGACGGGCCGCTGCTGGGCGAGATGCTGCGCTCCGGCGCGAATACCGCCTACAAGGCGGTCATGAAGCCCAAGGAGGGCACCATCCTCACCGTGATCCGCGTGATCGCCGAGGAGGCCGAGGAGGCCAGGGACAAGCAGCACGACGTGGTCGAGATGTTCCGGCTGGTCCTGTCCGTGGGCGACGCCATACTGAAGCGCACGCCCGAGATGCTGCCCGTGCTCAAGCAGGCCGGCGTGGTAGACTCCGGCGGCATGGGCCTCATGGTGGTGCTGCGCGGCATGTATTCGGCGCTGACCGGCGAACCCGTGGACGCCATCGTCACCGAGGCTGCTCCGGGCGCGCACGGCAGCATGCCCGGCGAATACGTGGACGACCACGAGGCGCTCGAAGACATCAAGTTCGGCTACTGCACCGAGTTCATCGTCTCACATCCCCGCGAAGGCCTGAAGGACGACGAGGTCGTGCGGCTGCGCCGCAGGCTCGAGCGCATCGGCGACTGCGTGCTGGTCATCGCCGACATGAACGTCGTGAAGGTCCACGTGCACACCAACGAGCCGGGCATGGCGCTGCAGTACGCGCTGGTGCTGGGCGAGCTGGACGCCATCAAGATCGACAATATGTTCGAGGAGCGCCGGGAGCGCGACGCGAAGATGGCCGAGGAGGCCGCCCGGAAGGCTGCCGAGCAGAAGGAGTACGGCATCGTAGCCGTCGCGCTGGGCGAAGGGCTCGTCACGCTCTTCAAAGACCTGAACGTCGATCAGGTGGTCGACGGCGGTCAGACCATGAACCCCTCCATCGAGGACCTGGCTCAGGCCTGCGACGCCACCAATGCCCGCAACGTCATCATTCTGCCCAACAACACCAACATCATACTGGCTGCGCAGCAGGCCATGGAGCTCACCGACCGGAACGTCATCGTACTGCCCACCAAGTCTGTGCCCATGGGCATCTCCGCCGCGCTGGCCTTCGATCCGTCCCTGTCGCCCCAGGAAAACGAGCTCGCGATGCGGGAGGCCGCCGAACAGGTGCACACCGCCTCCATCACCTACGCCGTGCGCGACACCAACTACGACGGCCAGGAGATCCACGAGCACGACATCATGGGCATGCTGGACAACAAGCTCACCGTACTGGGCAACGACCTGCCGCAGGTGGCGAAGGACATCACCGAGAAGATGGTCACCGGCGAATCCGGGCTCATCACCATCTATTACGGCCAGGACGTCGCCGAAGCCGACGCACAGGCGCTGCGCGATGCCCTCGCAGAGACTTATCCCGATTGCGATGTGGAGCTCCAGAACGGCGGCCAGCCGCTGTACTACTACCTGATCGCAGTGGAATGAGCAATGGACCGGCCGCTTGGATCAGCGGCTGAAATAACGACCTCATCCGGCCGATCGGATGAGGTCGTTTTCTGAATGATCCCAGAGCGATGCCAGACGCACGGGCGATCTGACCTGCGGCGCGTCTGGCCGGCCGACGCATTTTCCGGGAGTGAAGACATGGACTTTCCACTGACGAAGATCAAGGGCATCGGCCCGGCGCGCGTAAAGGCGTTCGAGGCGGCGGGCATCCGCACGGTGCGCGAGCTCACGATGTTCCTGCCGAAGGAGTACCGCGACCTGAGCGCCGCGGTGCCGCTTCGTGAATTGAAGAGCGGCGACACGGCCTGCGTGCGCGTGCGCGTGGCGGGCGAGGTATCCGAGCGGCGGGCACGGCGGCTTCTGATCACCCGGCTGTACGTGACCGACGACACGGACACCGTGCCCGTGGTGTGGTACAATCAGCCCTGGCTCAAAAAGCAGATGACCGCCGGCCGGGAACTCACGCTGTACGGCAAGGCGGAGATGAAGCAGGGCTACGTGACCCTGATCAGCCCCACCATCGAGACCGGCGAGGGCCTGATCCCCGTGTACCGCAGCATCGCCGGCATCCCACCCAAGGCGATCCGGCAGTCCGTCGAAGCGGCGCTGAAACTGTGCGAGGGCCAGTGGCCGGAGGAGCTTCCGGAAGCCCTGCGCCGCCGGCACGATCTGTGCGAACGCAACTTCGCCATGCGTAACGCCCACTTCCCCCAGAGCCGCGAGGCGCTGGAGGCGGCCCGGCGGCGCATCGCGTTCGAAGAGCTCCTGCTGTACCAGATGGCGCTGGCGCTGTTTCGAAACGCAGGGCGCGCGGGCATCGCCATACACTTCCCCGAAGAGGCCGTCGAGGCGTACTGGTCGTCGCTGCCCTTCGCCCCCACCGGGGCGCAGCGGCGGGTGCTGGACGAGGTCGCCCGGGACCTGCGCTCCGACCGCGCCATGGCCCGCATGGTTCAGGGCGACGTAGGCAGCGGAAAGACCGCCATCGCGTTTGCCGCCATTGCGCTGGCGCATGCGGGCGGATACCAGTCGGCGCTGATGGCCCCCACCGAGGTGCTGGCCCGCCAGCACTACGCGGGCGCGCAGCAGCTGCTGGAGCCCATGGGCATCAGCTGCGGGCTGCTGGTGGGCAGCCTGACGCAAAAGCAGCACCGGCTGGCGCACGAGGCCATCGCCTCGGGCGCGTGGGACGTGGCCATCGGCACGCACGCGCTGATCTCCGAGGGGGTCGAATACCAAAATCTCGGCCTCGTGGTCACGGACGAGCAGCACCGCTTCGGCGTGCGGCAGCGCACGTCCCTGTCGGAGAAGGGCGACGCGCCCAATGTGCTGGTCATGTCCGCCACGCCCATCCCGCGCACGCTGTCGCTCATCCTCTACGGCGACCTGGACATCTCCATCGTGGACGAGCTGCCGCCCGGCCGCACGCCCGTCAAGACGCGCATCGTGCCCGAAGCGAAGCGGGCGGCGCTTTACGACTTTCTGCGCCGGGAGGTCCGGAGCGGTCGGCAGGTCTACGTCGTCTGCCCGCTGGTGGAGGAATCCGAGGCCATCGAGGCGCAACCCGCCGAACTGGTCTACGAGGATCTTCGCACCAACCGCCTGCCCGATCTGCGCATCGAACTGGTGCACGGCCGCATGAAGCCCGCCGACAAGGACGCCGCCCTCGAACGCTTCCGGCTGGGCGAGGCGGACATCCTGGTGTCCACCACCGTGATCGAGGTCGGCGTGAACGTGCCCAACGCCACCGTGATGGTCATCGAGAACGCCGAACGCTTCGGGCTTGCGCAGCTTCATCAGCTGCGCGGCCGCGTAGGCCGCGGCGCACACGAATCCTGGTGCTTCCTGATGGCCGAGCCGAACGAGCGCCTTCGCTTCATGTGTGCCACCACGGACGGTTTCCGCGTGGCACAGAAGGACATGGAGCTTCGCGGTCCGGGCGAGCTGTTCGGCACGCGGCAGTCCGGCACGCTGTCTGCCGGCATCGGCACACTTGCCGGCGACACGGCGCTTTTAAAGCTGACGCACGACGAGGCTCACGCCCTGATGCACGCTCAGGATTCAGAAGACGCCCGCGCGGTCATCGCCCTAGCCCGCGAACGCTTTGCCGATCGGCTCGAGAGCGTCGCCGTGAACTGATCATCTCCCGCGCCCCGCCGGGCCGCAGCGCCTTTCAAAACGAAAGGATCCCTCACATCGGCCGGTCGGCTCCTGCCATACCGGTCCGGGTGAGGGATCCTGCTGTATCCGTCGGCGCCGCCCGATCACTGGTTCACGGACTTCTCCAGCTGGCGCACGATGGCTTCATAGGTCTCCGTCGAAATATCGTGCTCGACCCTGCAGGCGTCCTCCGCGGCCACATCCGGGCTGACGCCGATCTGAATGAGGATGCGGGTCAGCGCCTTGTGGCGATCGTAGATGCGCCGGGCGATCTCCATGCCCTCGTCTGTGAGCGCGATATAGTTGTCCTTGTCCATGGTGATGTAGCCGTTTTCGCGCAGCCGCTTCATGGCCACACTGACGGAGGGCTTGCTGACCGCCAGCCCCGTGGCGATGTCCACCGAGCGCACATAGCCTTTGTCCTCTGCAAGCCGCAGGATCATCTCCAGATAGTCTTCCGCCGATTTGTGAATCTTCATAAGCACCACGATTTCCTTTCCAACGCTCTGAGACCATATTAGCAAAATCTAACACATATTGCAAGCCAAAAATGAAAAAAGCCCGCCATTTTCTCTTCCCTGCGCCGGCATAGCCGCGCGCAAGCCTGCAAAACCGCATTGCGCCGGTGCACTGCCCTGTGATATAATGGGCCTGACGGGCACGGACCCGAAACCACGCCAGACGGGCAGGTGGACATATGACGCTGCAACAGCTGAATTACATCATCACCATCTCAGAGACCGGATCGATCAACAAGGCGGCGGAACGGCTCTACGTATCCCAGCCGTCGCTGACCAGCGCCATCAAGGAGCTGGAGCGAGAGCTGGGCATCGTGCTGTTCAACCGCACGGGCCGCGGCGTGACGCTGACGGCGGACGGCATGGAATTCCTGCCCCACGCCCGACAGGTCTACGGCCAATACCTGGCCATGATGGAGAAGTACGGCAGCGGCGGCGAACGGCGGCAGAAGTTCGGGGTGTCCTGCCAGCACTATTCGTTCGCAGTCAAGGCCTTCGTGGAAATGGCCAAAGCCTACGACATGGCCAAGTACGAGTTCGCCATCCGCGAGACCCGCACGCTGGACGTGATCCGGGACGTGGCACAGCTGTACAGCGAGATCGGCATACTGTACCTGAGCGACTTCAACCGCAAGGCTCTCATGAAGCTGTTCCATGCCAACGGGCTCGCCTTCCACCATCTGATCAACTGCAACGCCTACGTGTACCTGTGGAAGGGGCACCCGCTGGCGGGACGCAGCTCCATCAGCCTCAAGGACCTGGAGCCGTATCCCTGCCTGTCCTTTGAACAGGGCGACGCCAGCTCCTTCTACTTTGCCGAAGAGATCCTCTCCACCAACGAGTATCCCCGCAGCATCAAGACCTGCGACCGCGCCACGAACCTCAACCTGATGACCGGCCTGAACGGCTACACGCTGTGCTCCGGCATCATCTGCGAGGAGCTGAACGGCTCCGATTTCGTCGCCGTGCCTTACGAAGCCGACAGCAACAACCCCAACAGCATCATGGAGATCGGCTACATCGTAAAGAACAACGCCATACTGTCCGGCCTCGGCCGGCGGTTTCTGGAGGAGATCCGAAGGTACCTGGGGCTCGCGGATGAAAAGGGCAGCGCGCAGTAGCGAAGCGCGGGGCTTTTGACGCACGGGCCGCCGGGGGCGATCCGACGGGGAGGATCGCGCGTCTCCCCCACGCCTCCATATGGAGCTGTCGACCGCCTGGGCCATGGAAGCTAACTGCACGACCGGGGGCTGTCCCGTCTGAGACAGCCCCCGGTCGTGCTTTCGACGGACGGATCCCTTGATCCGGCGTCAGATATGGATGATCCCCAGCGCGTCGCCGATCGAGCTGATGAGGATGATCGCCAGCAGCGCCAGCGCCAGGTATCTGATCACGAAGCAATAGACGCCGCGGCGCCGGAAGGCCGATGTCCGGGCGATCTCCCGCTCGATCGTCTCCAGCCCGACGACTTTCAGGATCAACAGGCAGATGGCTGCGGCGGATACCGGCATCATCACGGAATTCGTCATGAAGTCGAAGAAGCTCAGGATGTCCATGCCCAGCGGCGTGACGCCGGAGAGCAGATTGAAGCCGAAGCATGACAGCGTCCCGAGCGCCGCCAGCAGGACGCTCACCAGCGCCGCCGCCTTCGGCCTGGACCAGCCCAGTTCGTCTTCGAACGTGGCGCACGCGGACTCTGCGAGCGACACGGAGCTGGTCAGCGCCGCGACGAGCACCAGCAGGAAGAACAGCACGCCGATCCACATGCCGCCCATGCTCTCAAACACCTTGGGCAGCGTCACGAACATCAGTGCCGGCCCCTTGTTGAGCGCGCTGGCATCGCCGCCGGAAAACGCGAAGACCGCGGGGATCACCATGAGCCCCGCCAGCACCGCGATGGCCGTGTCGAAGACCTCCACCTGTACGGTGGACTTCTCGATATCGATGCTGCGGCCGGTATAGGAGCCGTAAGTGATCAGGATGCCCATCGCGATGGACAGCGAATAGAACATCTGCCCCAGCGCCGAGACCACCGTCATCCATGAAAAGTGCCTGAGATCGGGCACCAGGAAATACTTCACGCCGGCCATCGCGCCGGGCCTGGTGACGGAAAAGCCCACCACCACCAGCGTGAGCAGCGCGAGCATCGGCATCATCACGCGGGACATCTTCTCGATGCCGTTGCGCACGCCGCCGAATATGACCGCCATGGTCAGCGCGGCGAAGGCCAGAAAGCACAGCTCCATGGTCAGAGGACGCCCCAGGAACGTCTCAAAGGCGGCTTCGCCGGCCATGGCCGCCGCCTCGCCCGAGAGATAGCCCCACAGGTAACGGCAGACCCAGCCGCCGATGACCGAATAATAGGGCACGATCAGCATCGGCACGATGGCGTTGATCCAACCGCCCGCGCGCACCAGCGGCTTTCGGCTGAAATGCGCGAAGGCGCCGACCGGGCTCTTGCCGGTCATGCGTCCCAGCGCGGTCTCGGACATGATCATCGCGTAGCCAAAGGTCAACGCCAGCAGGATGTACACCAGCAGAAACGCGCCGCCGCCGTACTTCGCCGCCAGGTAGGGAAAGCGCCAGATGTTGCCCAGGCCGACAGCCGAGCCTGCCGTCGCCAGGACATATCCGAGCCTCCCCGAAAAACTTGCCCGTCCTTCTTTCGTGTCCAAGTTCTCATCCTCCCGATGCCTTCACGCTTCCGCCCCTTGAACAGGCAGCGCACTTCAGTATTATACTACGGATCCGCGTTTTGCGAAACCTCCAAACCGGCCGCCCATCCATTTTATACGCAATTTTTACCCTGTACGGCCGCACGGGCAAAGAAAGCCCCCGAAGCCGATGCTTCGGGGGAACGCTCTGCAGGCGGCATTACTCCTTGTCCTTGCCGGAGAAGAAGCCGCCGATCTTGCCGATGACGTTCTTCGCGCCTTCGACGATCTTCTCGTCCACATCGGTCTTGTCCAACAGCTCCTGAGCCTTGTCCTTCAGGCCCTTGGCGGCATCGACGATCTTCTCGTCGACATCGGTCTTGTCCAGCAGCTCCTGGATCTTGCCGGGCGCGCCCTTGACGGAGGCCACGATCTTCTCGTCCATGTCCGTCTTGTCGAGCAGCGCCTGCACGCCGGCCTTCAGGCTCTTCCAGGCCTCGACGGCCTTTTCGTCCAGGTCCGTCTTGTCCAGCAGCGCCTGGGCCTTTGCCTTGAGGCCCTTCGCGGTCTCGACGACCTGCTCGCTGGCATTCTTGTTCTCCACGACGGCCTGCAGCTTTTTGACTGCCTCCGCAGCGCCGGCCTTGATCTCATCGAAAGTCTCGACCGCGCGATCCTTGATCTGTTCGACGGTCTGGGTGACCTTGTTCAGTTCCTCGCTCATGATACTTGCTCCTTTCACTGCGCTGAACGCGCAAATACCGTGCATCGCGTACACGTATCGATGTGTCTGTCAGGGCTTCCTCAGCACATGTACGGCAAAGCCGCCGATCTCGTCCTTCAGGTATACGGCGTTCAGCGTGCCATCGGGGCGATACTTGGCCGTGTCCATGTCCACCGCATAGCCGCGCGCCTCCAGATCCTTGACCGCTGCCTCGCAGTCAGGCGTCGCGAAAGCGATGTGTCCGAGGCGGCCCAGGTAGGGCGTGCGCATGACTTCCACCGCCGTGCCGGCGAACAAAGAGCTGTTGCCCGGCTTCACCTGCAGATTGAAGGCGTCGGCAAAGGCCGCGGCCACGGCCGCAGCTTCGTCGGCATTCGCGGCGTTGATGCCGATGTGCGCAAGGGTGTACTGGATGTCAGACATAAGTCTCCACGCTCCTTATCATTGTCATATCTGTCATGCCGAGGTGCCGTAGACCAGGTTCGGCAGCCAGAGCACGGCCTGGGGGAAGAACACCATGAAAACCACCACCAGCAGCACGGCCACGTAGAAGGGCCAGCCGTAGCGGACGGTCTCCTGGATGGGGCAGCCCATGATGTCGCTCACCGTGTATAGCCCCGTGCCCACGGGCGGCGTCATGACGCCGAATGTGACGGTGGTCATCATGATCATGCCGAACACCACAGGGTCCACGCCCACCTTCTGCATGACGGGCAGCAGTATGGGCGTCAGGATCAGCGCGATGACGGTCGTCTCCATGAAGCAGCCGCACAGCAGCAGGAAGATCACCACCAGGAACAGGAGCAGCACCTTGTTGCTGGTCAGCGCCACCAGCGCGGTGGCGATCTTGGTGGTCAGGTCGTCGAACACCACGCCGTAGCCGAACACGCCGGAGAAGCAGAGTATGATGGTGATGACGGTGATGTCCTTGACGGAGTCCTTCAGCGTCTGTATCAGCAGCGGCCAAGTGAGCTCGCGATAGATCACGATGCCCACGAACAGCGCGTAGGCGCAGGCGAACGCACCGGATTCGGAGGGGCTCATGATGCCGAAGCGGATCAGTACGATCAGCAGGATCGGGAACAACAGCGCCCAGATGGAGGCGCCGATCTCCTTGAAGATGACCTTTGCCGGCGCCGGCTTGTCGTGCTCCGGCTTGTAGCCGAAGTGCTTGGCGGACCAGCTGGTGGCGAACATCAAAAGAGACATCATCAGAAGGCCCGGCACCCAGCCCGCCATGAACAGGCGGCCGATGGACACCTCGCCCACGGTGCCGTAGATGATGAGGCCCATGGACGGCGGGATGGTCGCCACGATCAGGCCGGACAGGCCGTTGATGGCCGCAGACCAGCCCTTGGCATAGCCCAGGCGGTTCATCTCAGGGCCCAGGATGCGCGTCTCCATGGCAGCGTCCGCCACGGCAGAGCCCGACACGCCGCCCATCAGGGTGGACATGACGCACGAGACCTGGCCGATGTTGCCCCACATGTGGCCGGTCATCACGTTGGCCAGCCGCATGAGCCGCCGGGTGATACCGGTCGCGTTCATCAGATTGCCTGCCAGTATGAACAGCGGGATCGCCAGCATCGTGAAGCTCTGCGTGGTGGAGATGGACTTTTGCACCATCATCGTCATCGGCAGGTCGCGGATGAGGAAGAAGGAGAAGCCCGAGATACCGATCGCGAAGGCCACCGGCATGCCCAGCAGCAGGAACACCAGGAAGATGATCAATGCGGTTCCCATTACTTCTCACCCCACCTTTCCGCAGGTGTCCGGATCGACCGGACCAGGTTGATCGCGGTGTTGATGAACATCAGCGCACCGCCCACCGGCACGCTGGCGGTGACCCAGGCATAGGAGATGTTCAGCGTGGTGATCATGCGCTTGGCGTAGCCCACCACGTACTGATAGCCGTAGACCGCCAACACCACCAGGAAGACCATGATGATGAGTTTGAAAAGGATGTCGATGCCCTTTTGCACGGCCTTCGGGAATTTGTTGACGAACAGGTCCACGCCGATGAGGCCCGTGGTGCGGATGGCGATATCGCCGCCCAGGAAGCACATCCAGGCAAACATCACGAGCGCTGCGTCCTGCGCCCAGTTGATCGGGTGGTTGAAGGTCCTCGCCAGCGCCGCCACGAACACCAGCAGCGTGATGCCCGCCAGCAGCAGCAGCGCGATCCACTGCTCCACCACGCAGTATTTTTCGTAGATCTTCTTCATCGTTTATCGGACTCCTTGTTTGGACCGGCGCGGGCCGGTAAAGCCGTCACAGGGGCGGCGAACGCCGCCCCTGTGCAGATCGGGTATCGGGGATTACAGGCCCGCCTCGGCGTAGATCGCCGCGCGCAGGTCGGTCCAGCCCAGCTTCTCATAGCCGGCAGCCGCCGCATCCTTGAACAGGTCCTTGTCGACCTCGGTGATGGTCATGCCGTTGTCGATCAGGGTCTGCTCCAGATCCGCCTGGGCAGCCTCGATGTCGCGGGCGTTGGCCAACGCGTTGTTGTAGCAGGCGTCCAGCACGATCTGCTTGTAGTCATCGGGCAGCTTGGCGAACCAGGCCTCGCCGCAGATCAGGCTGTTGAACAGGTTGATGTGCTCGGTCTTGGTCACGAACTTGCACACCTCATAGATGTGGGAGGACACCGCGGAGGTGTACTGCACTTCGCAGGCATCGATGGACTTGGTCTGCAGGGAGTTGTAGACCTCGCTCCAGGCGATGTTGTAGGGGGTGGCGCCCATGGCCTCGATGGAGGCGTTGTAAGGCGCGGCGCCCGGGGTGCGGGTCACGAGGCCCTTGAGCTCCTCAGGGGTCTTGATCTCCTTGTTCTGCATGAAGGAGCGCGCGCCGTCATAGTAGTTGAAGCAGAGCACGCGGATGCCCTGATCCACCAGCTCGTCGGTCCAGCCCTTGAAGGTGTCGGTGGCCATGATCTTCAGGCCGTCGTCATAGTTGTCGGCGAAATAGGCCATGTTGAAGATGCCGATGTCATTGACGTAGTTGGACAGACGGCCGGCGTCCGTCAGCACGGCGATGCCCACGCCCGCGATGGCCTGGTCGATCATGTCTTCCTCGCCGCCCAGCTGGGAGGAGGGATAGATGGTGACCTTCAGATCGCCGTTCGTCTTTTCCATGATCTCATCCGCGGCAGCTTTCAGGCCGGCATAGATCATCGAAGTTTCGGTCTGGGTGGTGGAGATCTTCAGCTCGAAGCTCTCCGCGGATGCCGCGGCGCAGACGGCCAGCATCAGCACCATGACGATGGCAAGGATCTTTTTCATGAACAGATTCCCCTTTCTGAATCGCTTCCGGATCTCTCCCGGAAAGTGTTGGGTGCGCATATCGCCCCACATATCAATTATACAACCATGGGCGCGGTCGCATCAAGGGGAAAACCGCGTCAAAACCGGCATTTTTTATTACATCTTCTTAACAACTCATGCCGGGAGACTCCGGCGCCGCCACCTGCGTCATGCCCGCGCGTCCATGGCCGCGGCGATGCGCGCCGCCACCGCCTCGGACGCGTGCCCGGTCTCCCGTGAGCCGAAGAAATCGAGGTACGCGCGGCAGCTGGCCTCGGCGTCGATGGGCTTTGAAAGGATATCCAGGAGCTCCCCTTCGTCGTGCGCCACGATCAGCGGGGAGCGGTCGGGATCGAAGTAGAGCCCGCGGTCGCGGTCGTAATCGCCCCGATCGGGCTGGTAGAAGATCACGGGACGCCCGAGGAGCACGAAGTCGCCGCCGATGGAGGAATAATCGGTGATCAGCATATCGGTGATCAGCAGAAGCTCATTGGTCTCCGGCCAGCTGCTGACATCCATGCCCACGTCTGAAGCGATCCCCCGGGCGGTCTCATGGCTGCGCGTGATGCAGAGCCACTTCTCTCCCGTGCTACGCTCGAGCGTCCGAATGGCCCGATCCAGGCTCAGCCCCGCCTGCTGTACGCCGCCGGTGCCGCTCACCCGGAACGTCGGCGCGTACATCAGCACGCGTGCGTCCCTGGGGATACCCAGTGCGGCGCGCACGCGCCCGGCGACCTCCGGCGGATCTTTTAGCAGCAGATCGTTGCGGGGACAGCCGCATGCCAAAATGCGCTCGGGCGGCACGGCCATGGCGCTCTCAAAAACGCGGCTGCCGAAGTCGGAGCCCGAGATCGCAAGGTCGATGCGGCGGGCTTCCTTGACGAAGTACGGGTTTTGAGGCTCCAGGTCCAGCCTGATCTTCTTGAAGCCGCGGTCACCGTGCCAGGTCTGTATGTATAACTGGTCATCGAACTTGACCATCCAGCGCTGCATGCCAGCGTTGGTCACGATGACCCGCGCCGTCGCCATCTCCCGGAGCGTCCGAAGGGAGAGCTTCGGCACAGGCGTCACCCAATCCGGCAGATCCGCCATGCGACGTCCACGGTCGCTGAGGCGAAAAAGGATCCTCGCTGCGGGCGCCACGGCGTGCAGCGCTTCGGCCACGGCCCGGGGATTGTCATTGAACAGCGTGCCATCGTAGCTGGAGAAGAGCACCTTGTCGCCCTCCACACCGCGCACTGCGTGGCATAACCGCATCCATGCACTGTAAAAGGGATAGGGTGCGCGGCTGGCCGCCGAGGCGGCGGCGAACAGCAGCCGGTTGCCCTTGATGCGCGCCTTCAGCGACGGCCTGCCCCCTGCGGGCTTTGCATTTGACGCGTCGAGCACCGCGGCATCCGCCGGGATGACGTACAGCCCTCGCCGACCCTCATGCACCGAATCGATGCAGATCATGTCGCCCCGCCGGTTCCAACGGGGGTGGAGGTCGCATCTGCAGTCGCCGTGGTATCTGAGGGGTGAGAACACCCGGGCCAGCCTGGCTGCGCGGTTCGTCTCGTCCGAGCAGAGGTACACCGTAGCGATGCGCGCCCGGTTCGGATAATTGTCCGTCACCACGAACCGCCTGTCCGGCGAGTAGCTGCAATGGCCGTCGCGGCCCAGTTCCGCCCACAGCAGGCGAAACTCATGCGTCCTGTCCCGCATCAGATAATAGTGCTCGCCCAGCGCCGCTTTGCGAAGGAAGGAGATGATCTCCCGGTCGTTCTTCCAATAACAGTGTGACACGAAGCCGTCGTCCGACAGATTGTACAGTTCCGACCCGTCGGCGTTCGCCGTCACCAGGCGCGTGTATTTTCGGCCCTTCTCGAACCAACGGTGCAGCACCATGAACCGGCTGCCGTCCGGGCTGAGCATCAAATGGTTGACCTTGTGTTCCGCGCCCGCCATTTCGGGCACGGGCTCGAAGGCTGCGAAGTCGGTGTACTTCAGGATCGGCGTCACCCGACCGTCGGCCAGATCCATCCGCCAGATGCATGGCGCGTCCGGACACTTCTCTCCCGCCGTCGCCTCGGGCAGATTGGCGTATCCGTAGCCCGGACGCAGCCGATGGAGCCTGGAGAAGTCCAGCGACAGGGCGAAGTTGCCGTCCCTGGCCACGTCGTAGACCGGCATCGGCAGCGTCCGCACCTCCCGCCCCTCGTTTGCGTCGTAGATCACCGAGCAGTACGCATCGTCCCTGAGATCGTTGTAGATGATATACCGGTCGAAGTTCGGCCCCAGCCACTGCGCCATGCAACCCTGTTGAACATTCCAGGTGCGGGTCCGGGCGATGGTCCGGACGCTGTTGCCATCGCCGGTGTCGATCAGCACGAGCTCTCCGGGCTCGGCGGGGGCGGGCGAGGCGTGGGTGTCCCGGACCCTCAACGCGATCATGCGGCGATCTTCCGCGTCCCACGGGGACTTGTCGTAGTAGCCAAAGAAATACTCGAAGCCGTCGTCCGGCGTCACGCGCCGCACGTCACCCTCGCTGACCAGCCGCTCCCTGGACAGCGCATATCCCACCACCTGATAGATGCGGTTCACCGCGGCTTTGAGCCTTGGATAGGGCTCCAGCGCGTCCCGAACGGCCTTTTCCATCGAGGACAGACCCATACTTCCGCCTCCTGTACACATACGCTGTCCCTATGATAATGCCTGCTCTTCCCCATGTCAACCGCAGGCATGTCAAATGTGAAGTGTGCGCGTCTCACCGCCATGTCCCGCACATGGCGGTCTTTCGCAACGCAACGGGACGCCGTCTTGTCGCGGCGTCCCATTGAAAAGCGAGCCCCCAGCCACGCAGCGCGCCGGTCCAGTCGTGGGATAGAGACCCGGTTCCGCGACCGGCGCCTTGCCTTTGCCCGTGGCGGCGCACCGCTTCCTGTCGCCCATGATCTCCGATCCCATCGTTCAGTTATCCGTCTCCGTCAGGTCCAGCACCCTGTCCTGTCCGATCAGGCACAGCACGCGCTCGGCGACGGGGATGCCGGTGATGCGCTGCAGCGCCAGAGCGTAGAGCCGGAGCTGGCGCGCATAATGCGCCTTCAAAAGCTCGACGTCGTCCGTGCGGTCGGTCTTGTAATCGAGCAATATCCATCGCCCGTCCTCGATGAAGCAGCAGTCGATGGTGCCCTGCACCAGCAGCTCCACATCGCCGTACCGGGCCGCCTCCTCCGGCGTCAGTGCCTCGGATGCGCGCAGCATGGCGTTGAAAGACCATTCCCGCCGGACCGTCTCCGCGGCGCGCAGACGGGTGCCCACCGGACCGGACAGGAACCTCGCCAGCACGCTCTCGGATACCGCGTCACGCTGGACATCGGTCATGAGCCGGCGCTCCGCCATGTCGTCCAGCTGCGCCTTGAGCGCCCGTATGAGCGCCGGTCCGGACAGCCCGGCAAGCGGCTCCAGCGCCACCAGCTGCATCGCGCGATGATACGCGGTCCCCCGCTCCGCGCCGGTCATGCGCCGGACGTCCTCCGCGAGGAAACGGGGCCGCTCCGCAAGCACCGGCACCTCCTCCGGCCCCTCAAGCTCTCTGAGCAGGCCGGACGCCGTGAGCTTCAGCGGGCGCTTCGCTGCGTCGGGATCCGGATAGCGCCAGTTGAGCTGCCGGTCCATCGCGTCGTCACAGAAGGCATCCGGTCGCGACCGGATCGCCTCCAGGCGCCGCGCCGCGTCCATGGCCCCGGTCTGCTGTGCCTCGGGCTGAAGCTCGGCGGCGGCGATGACGCGCAGCGTGGAGTGCAGTGCCTGCCCCTCCGACTCCGCGCCGCATCGGGCGGCCATGACCACGTCCAGATGGCTCCCCGCGGCAAACGGCGCGGCGGACAGGGCCTGCCAGTGCTTCCACGACCTTTGGATGTCCTTCACCGTGCCCACGAGCACCAGTTTCTCCCTGGCGCGCGTCAGCAGCACGTAGAGTATGCGCAGTTCCTCGGCGCTGTCCTCGCGCCGGCCTCGCTCGATGATCGCCGCCTGGGACAGCGTCTGCCGCCTGGACCGCAGCAGCGGATCCACATAGCTCATGCCCATGCCAAGATCGCGGTGCGCCAGCAGCGCCGTACCGGTGTTCTCGACCTTGTACCTGCGCGCCGCCTGTGCGCCGAACACCACTCTGAATTCAAGTCCCTTGGACTTGTGGATGGTCATCATGCGCACCACGTCGTCGGCTTCGCTGAGCAGGTGGGCAGCATCGCCGTCGCCCCGGGCGCGCATATGCTCGGTATACCGCAGAAAACGCGTCAACGCACCGGATTGCTCCCGGTCGAAACTGCCCGCACTGATCACGAACTGGTCCAGATTGGCCTGCCGCTGCGCGCCGCCGGGCAGCGCGCCGGCATAGGTGTAGAAGCCGGTCTCGTCCAGCACGAGCCGCGTCAGCTCTCCCAGCCCCATGCCGCCCGCGCGCAGCCGGAAGCCCTCGACCATTGCGAAGAACCCCCTCAGCCGCTCGGACAGCGCATCGTCCTCACATGCCGCATAGCGCGCGGCGGCGTCGCAGAAGGGCATGTCCGGGCAGCGGATGCGGATCCGCGCCAGCGCCACGGCGTCCAGACCGGCAGCCGGGCTCCTCAGCGCTCCGATCAGCTCGATGTCTGAGCGCCCGTTGGCGATCAGCCGGAGCATCGACAGCATCCAGGTGATCTCCACCGATTCGAAATAGCCCGTCGCACCGTCGGCATAGGCGGGGATGCCCGCCGCCAGCAGCACCGGCATCATCGAGGCGAACGGCGCGGCTTTGCTGCGGGTGAGTATGGCGAAGTCGCGGTAGCGCAGGCTGTCGTCCTCGGCCATCATCTGCCGGATGATCCCGGCGATCAGCAGCCCCTCGCGCTCGGCGGCGCCCATCTCCGCGATGGCTTCGTCCGCCGCTTCGGCCTCCGCGGCCGAATCGATCAGGCGAATGTCCACGTCGGGGACATCCGCCTCGTCCTCGTCCGGATCGCCGGGGCGCAAGCGGGCCATATCGTCGTAGACGATCTCCGAATCGCCGCCCGTCATCGCCCGCTCGAACACCATGTTCACAAAATCCAGTATCCCCCGCCTTGAGCGGAAGTTCCGGGTCAGCGGCAGCAGCATCCCGCCTTCCCCGTGCGCATATGCCGCATACTTCTCGAGAAACAGCCGGGGCTCGGCCAGGCGGAAGCGATAGATCGACTGCTTCACGTCGCCCACCATGAACAGGTTGTCGTCCCGGCAGATGGCGCGGATCAGCGCCTCCTGGATATCGGAGGTGTCCTGATATTCATCCACGAAGATATAGTCGAACCTGGCGCGCTGCTGCGCGGCCGCCCCCGGATCCTTCAGGGCCCGCAGCGTGCGGTGCTCGAGATCCGCGTATGTGAGCCCGGCCTGCTCGGCTTTCGCCGCTTCAAAACGCCCGGACGCGTCCAGCGCGATGTCCGCCAGCGTGCGCAGCTGCCCGGACAGCCTGGCCGCATCTTCCCTCGCCGTAAGCAGCGGCAGCTGCGCGATGCGCGCGCCCTGCACGGACCGCTTTGCCGAATCCCGCAGGCGCTTTACGGCCTCCACCGCTTCTTCGTCGCCCTCGGTCCGCCTGCCGCGCGCCGCGGTGGGTTTGAAGCCCGCGACCGCCCGGGAGATGTCGTCGTAATCCTCGAGGGCCAGCATGTCATACAGCACCGCGACATCCTTGCGCACGGCATCCTCGTAGTGCGCGGGGCAGCCCGGAACGGCCATCGCCTGCCTCAGCTGTACGATGGCCGACCCGATGCTGCGCCGGGCCGCGCCCTTCAACTCGTCCTGCCACTGTGAAAGCCGCGCCTCGCCGCAGTCGCAGGCGCTGTCCAGCCAGGCGGCGGGATCCGGCCGCGCCTCCATGTGGAACAGCAGCGCCTCCACCGCCGCGCGCACGCCCGAGGGCCCGCGGCCGTAGTCCAGTGCCAGCAACGCCTCGCCCGGATGCGCCTGCGCCGGCGTGCCGTCGTCCGGGTCTTCCTGCGCCGTCGACCCGTCGCTTTCGGCCGCGCCCGAATAAGCCGCCTCCAGCGCCTCGTCCAGCGCCTCCTGCCACAGTCGGTCCGCCACCGCGTCGTCGAGGATGCGAAAGGCCGGATCGACGCCCGCCGTCTCAAAGTTCGTCCGAAGGAAGTCCGAGCAGAAGGCGTGCAGCGTGGTGATGGTGGCGCGATCCAGTTTGAACAGCTGCTCACGGCATCGGGCATCCCCCGCCGCGGCGCGCTCGTTCAGCCGCGCGGCCAGCTTGGCCCGCATGTCGGAAGCGGCCGCCCGGGTGAACGTGACCACGAGCATCCGGTCCACATCCACGCCCGCATCGGTGATCAGGCGCAGCACGCGCTCCACCAGCACCGTGGTCTTGCCCGAGCCCGCCGCCGCGCTGAGCAGGATGTGGCTCCCCCGGGCCTCTATGGCCCTCAGCTGTTCCTGTGTCCATTGGGTCATGCCGACGCCCTCCGATCCGCGCCTCAGCGCGCTATGAACAGGAAATACATGAGCACCGCGATGCCCAGTGCGATGCGATACCAGCCGAAACCCTTGAAATCGTGGGTCTTGACGTATCTCATCAGCAAGCGCACCACCAGCGTGGACACGATATAGGCGATCATCATGCCCACCGCCAGCAGTATGAACTCGTTGCCGGACACCGCCGCGCCGTATTTCATCAGCTTGAGCAGGCTGGCGCCGAACATCACCGGGATGGCCAGGCAAAACGTGAACTCAACGGCCACGCCGCGGGATACGCCCAGCAGCAGCGCGCCGACGATGGTCGCGCCAGAGCGCGAGGTGCCCGGGAATATGGCGGCGATGAGCTGGAACACGCCGATCAGGGCCGCGGTCCTGTAGTCCAGCTGGGACAGCTTGCGGACCCTGGGCTCCCGCCCCTCGCGAAGGTTCTCGATCAGTATGAACGCCGCCCCGACCAGTATCAGCATGACGGCCACGCACATGGGGCCATAGAACAGCGCGTCGAACACATCGTCGAACAGCACCCCGACCACGGCCGCCGGCACGCAGGCCAGCAGGATCTTGAGCCACAGCTCGACCCTGTCCACCTTCACCCAGGCCAGGATCCCGTCATCCCCGGCGGGGCGGCGGTTGCGGTAGCGCCCGAACGGCCACACTTTGTCCCAGCAGACCATCAGGACCGCCATGATCGCGCCCAGCTGGATGACCACCTCAAAGAGGCTGTAGAAGGCCTTCGACACCTGCAGCGGCATGATCTCGTTGAGCAGGATCATGTGGCCGGTGCTGGATACCGGCAGCCACTCGGTGATGCCCTCCACGATGCCGAACAGCATCGCCTTGAATATCTCAAACATGCTCATATCATTGTCCTCCCGGGAGAATGGATGATGGGCCCGTCCCCGGCCTTACTGGAATGCCTTCAGCTCGTCAAAGGGCTTGCCGTGCTCGTATTCGTAGATCTTGGCATCCACCACGAAGCGGTACCAGAACGAGGACAGCACGTGGTAGATGAAGCCAGGCACGCCGTCCAGGAAGCCGCCGCGGAACAGATAGTTGACGTGGAACCACAGCCACGCCCTCAGAAACTTGGGGAATCGGTAGTATATGCCGCTCTTCAGCCTGCGGATGCGCTCGATCTCGGGGTCGTCCGTGGCGGCCTCGCGCTTGCCCTGCTTCAGGTCCATGTAGTCCATCGCTTCGCGGGTGGCGTACCAGTTGTAGCGGGCGATGAAATTGTCGAGATCCTTGAAATCGTAGTGCAGGAAATTGTGCTGCAGGGAGATGCTCCGCCCCTCGGACAGCACGGTGTGCGCGTCCCTGCGCCGGTCCTCGATGCGGCCGATGCCGTTTTTGAAGACCATCAGCTTGCGCTTCTTGCTGCCGTGGGTCAGCGCCCTGCCCAGAAAGAAGTAGGTCGCCTCCAGCGTCATGCCGTTCACGTCGTCGCTGTCGTGCGCCTCCATCTCGCGCTCGATCTCCGCGCACAGCTCCGGCGGGAACTGCTCGTCCGCATCCAGCCGGATGACCCACTTCGTGTCGATGCGGCAGTTGTCCAGCCCCCAGTTGAACTGGCGGGCATAGTATTCAAACTCGTGCTGGAACACCTCCGCGCCGTTTTGTTCGGCCAGCGGCACGGTCCGGTCCGTGGACCCGCAGTCCACCACCACCATGCGGCGGCAGAGCCCCTTCACGGACTGAAGGCATCGCTCGATGTTCTTTTCTTCGTTTCGCGTCAGCACGATCGCCGTGATGTCAGCCATATCGTCCCATCCTTTCGCTGGCCCGCCCCGCCGGTCACGCCTGGCTGCGCTTGGCGGATTCCTTCCGATACCGCATCACGGCCTGGATCGAATAGGTCAGCCACGGCCATGGATCGCGTATCGAGAAGATCTGATCGGAGGTGTGCCGGAAGTCGAACCAGGATGGCCTGGTGCGGAACCGGTCGCGGGATCTGATGAACCAAAGAACGTCGGTGTGCATGTAGCGCAGGCGCACGCCGTCCCTGTAATCCGGGTATTCGGTGACCGGAAGCCCCAGCGCCAGCTCCAGGATCTGCCGCGCGGGATCGACGCCCGCCTTGAAGCAGATCTTCACGCCGCCGGTGACCCGGGGGTTGACCTCCAGCACCTTGGCCAGGCCGTCCCTGGGATCCTCGATGAGGTCCACATCGGCATAGCCCCGCCAGCCGATCGCCTGCAGAAGGCGCACGCAGTCTCCGGTGATCTTTTCGTCGTGCAGCGTGGTGTTGCAGCAGCTGGAGCCGCCTGTGACGGGATACCAGCGCGTCTTGTCGAACAGCACGGCGCTCTTGACCGCGCCCTCCGCGTCCAGGAACACCTGGCACTGCAGCTGCCGGCCGGTCTGCGGGATGTATTCCTGGACCACCATCGGTCCGCAGCGCCTGACGGCTCCGTCGAACACCGAGCGCAGCGCCGCCTCGTCGCGGATGACGTGAAAGCCGATGCCGCCGTAGCCGATGCGCGGCTTGATGATGAACGGGTAAGGCAGCCGCGCGGAGAGCACCTTGTCCACGGAATCCATGTCGTACACCGTGTCCGGGTGCGGCACGCCCGCCTGAGAGCAGTAGAGCATGGTCCACTGCTTGTCCATCACCCGATAGAACAGGTCGGGGCCGTTCTCGGCGGGATGGGTGTACGCGCGCGCTTCTTCGATGTGATCGGCCAGCAGCCGGGCGGAGAAATCCGTCGTCGGGATCGCCACGTCGTACCGGCCGTCCCTGAGCACCTCCAGCAGGACCGCCCAAGCCGAGACGGCGTCGTCGCGGTCCCATGGCCTCAGCAGCTTCTCATCCGGATAGCGGGAGGCATAGCCCAGGTCCAGCCGCGAACTGTTCAGCGTGGTCACGTGACAGCCCAGCGCCTTCAACGCCGGCATCAGTGCCATATTCTGCCGGGCAAAGCCCTCGATCAACAGCACCCGCACGCCCTTGAACGGCAAAGCGTCCGCCGCATGCTTCAGGTCCCTCACCACATCCATCGCCTCCGGGCACACAAACCACCATTATAGCTGTAAGGATTATAGCATACATGCCCCTCGCTCACAACGTTCAATTCTTAAATTTAATCGAAAATGCTTGCGCCCACCCCTGAAATCATGTATAGTATCGCCATGGTTCGATAGGTGTCGTCCGACGCTGGACCGGAAAGGAATGGCGACTGCTGCATCATGGAGAGACCCGACGCACTTCTGAGGCTCGAGAGCCTCGAAAAAGCCTATGACGGCACCCCGGTGCTGCGCGGCATCCGCCTGTCTGTTCAGGCCGGCGAGTTCGTCACGCTGCTGGGGCCCTCCGGCTGCGGCAAGACCACGACGCTGCGCATCGTCGCCGGGCTGCTCGAGCCGGACGCCGG
Organism: Clostridia bacterium; assembly: GCA_017430945.1. The sequence continues at coordinate 42,175 of JAFRMB010000048.1, forward strand.
GCAGGTGTTCCTGGACGGGCGGGACATCACGCATCTGGTGCCGGAGAAGCGCGACCTGAACACGGTGTTCCAGAGCTACGCGCTGTTCCCGCACATGAACGTAGAGCGCAACATCGCCTACGGGCTGCGGGCGCGGGGCGTGAAGAAGGCCCGTCAGCGCGAACAGGTCCAGGAGATGCTGAAGCTCGTGCAGCTCGAAGGCTATGAAAAGCGCATGCCGGGCCAGCTCTCCGGCGGGCAGCGCCAGCGCGTGGCCATCGCGCGCGCGGTCGTGCTCAATCCGAAGCTCCTGCTTTTGGACGAGCCGCTCGGCGCGCTCGACCTCAAGCTGCGCCACCAGATGCAGACCGAACTCAAATCCGTGCAAAAGCGGCTGGGCATCGCGTTTTTATACGTCACGCACGATCAGGAAGAAGCCCTGAACATGTCCGACCGCATCGCCATCATGAATGAAGGCCGCCTCGTACAGGTGGGCACGCCGGAGGATGTGTACGAGCGCCCCGCCACCCGCTTCGCCGCCGATTTCATCGGGCAGACCAACCTGCTGGACTGCACGGTCGTCGATGCCCGCGACGGGCAGCTGACGCTTGAATATGCCGGCACGCGATTTCCCGCCCGCTCGAGCCTGGCGCTCAGCCCCGGCGACCGGTGCGCCGTCAGCCTGCGCATGGAGCGGCTGAGCTTCGCCCCGGAGGCCTGCGGTCCCTGCGCGCTGGCGGGCACGCTGGTCGAGCGGCACTATGCGGGCGTTTCCATGCGTGCGGTGATCCGGCTGTCCGACGGCCGGGAGGTCACCGCCCTGTGCCAAAGCGCAGACCGCGCACGCGGCGAGCCCGGTCAGCGCGTGATGCTCTGCTGGGATCCCGGCGAGACCGCGGTGGTCAGGTGAACGCCCTCCCGCTTGGGCGTATCGATTGGAGATCGGATATGAACACACAAAAAAGGCGATCCCGCGCCACGTTCCTGCTGTCCGCGCCCATGATCCTGTGGACGCTTCTGTTCGTCGGCGCGACCATCGTCTATGTGATCGTACTGAGTTTTTTGAAGCGCAGCCCGAACGGCTACGGCGTCGAGCTGGCATTCACGCTGGACAACTACGTCAAACTGGCCAGCCCCAACGTGCTGGAGGTGTTCCGACGCACCCTGGTGCTGGGCGCGGAGACCACGCTCATCTGTGTGCTGATCGGCTATCCGTTCGGCTACTGCATGGCGCGGACGCCGCCGCGATGGCGCACGGCGCTCATGCTGCTCGTGATCGTCCCCTTCTGGACGAACGCGCTCGTGCGCATCTACGGCTGGCGCATCCTGCTGGTCGGCAACGGCCCGGTGAACGGCCTGCTGATGTCCCTTGGCCTGATCGACAGGCCGCTCAAGCTCATGAACACCCACGGCGCGGTCGTGCTGGGCATGGTCTACGGGCTGCTGCCCTTCATGATCCTGCCGGTGTACACGGCCTGCGAGCGCATGGACTGGGGCATGGTGGACGCCGGGCGCGACCTGGGTGCGTCCCCGGCCCACGTGTTTTTCACCGTGACGCTGCCGCTGACGGCCCCGGGGCTGCTGACGGGCTGCGTGCTGGTGTTCGTGCCCAGCCTTGCGCTGTTCTTCATGAGCGACCTGCTGGGCGGACCCAGCGATATACTGATCGGGAACCTCGTCCACGACCAGCTGCTCAAGAGCCGCGACTGGCCGTTCGCTGCGGCGCTGTCTGTCGTGCTGCTGCTGATCACATGGCTCATCATGACGCTGTACCGAAGGCTCGGCGGCAAGAACACGGACATGACGCTCTTCTGACGCCCGACCGTCACCCCGCCGATCCCGCACTGTGAGGTATCCATGCGACGCAAATCCATCTGGTCTCCGCTCTATCTGACCATCGTGCTCATCCTGATGTACCTGCCCATCGCCGTGGTGGTGCTTTATTCATTCAACGCGAACACCAACCGCTATCCCACGGCGTTCACGGGCTTTTCGCTGCAGTTCTACCAGGCGCTGTTCAAAGACACGAAGGGCCTGGTGGCGGCGCTCAGGACGAGCCTTGAGCTGGCGGGCCTGAGCTGCGGCATCTCGATGGTCATCGGCACACTGGGCGCCGTGGCGCTGGCAGGCCGGAAGTTCAGGGGACAGGGCGCGCTTGAGAACCTGTCGATCATGCCGATCATGGTGCCGGAGATCATACTGGGCATGGCGTTTTTGGCGGTGTTCACCGCGGTCGGCTTCCGATTCGGCCTCATGACGCTGGTCCTGGCCCATGTGACGTTCTGCACGCCCTACATCTTCCTGATCGTCAAGGGGCGGCTACAGGGCATGGACCCTGCGCTGGCGGAGGCCTCGCGGGATCTGGGCGCCTCCCCTGTGCGCACGTTCTTCGAGATCACGCTGCCGCTGATCATGCCCGCCGTGCTGTCCGGCGTCACGCTGGCGTTCGCCATGAGCATGGACGACTTCGTGATCAGCTTCTTCGTCACGGGCGCGACCACCACCACCCTGCCCCTGAAGATCTATGCCTCCGTCAAGACCGGCGTGAGTCTCCAGGTGAACGCGCTGTGCACGCTGATGCTGGCCACCGTGGCGATCGTCATGGCGCTGCGGCAGATCTTTTTGAAGCGCGACAACTGACCCACTCCCCCGACGCCCCATACGACCACAACGAGGTGAACACCATGAAGCAAATCATCGCAGCCCTTCTGATCTCCGTCCTGCTGCTGACCGGCATCGCTCTGGCGGAGGAGGAGCCCGTCCTCAACGTCTTTACCTGGGAAGGCTATTTCGACGAGACCACGCTCGCCGGCTTTACCGAGGAGACCGGCATCCGCATCAACTACGCGACTTTCGCCAGCAATGAAGAGATGTTCATGAAGCTGCAGGCAAACGGCGGCAGCGAATACGACATCGTTCTCGCCAGCGACTACATCATCTCCGCCGCCCGCAAAGCCGGCCTGCTCCTGCCGCTGGACCGTTCGAAGCTGACGGGCTGGGACAATCTGAACCCCGATTACCTGGACCAGTACTTCGATCCCGAAAACGTATACTCCATCCCCTACGCCGTGGGCAGCCCGATGATCATCTACGACCCCGCCACGGTCGAGGGTGAGATCACCCGCTTCGCGGACCTTTGGGACGAACAGTTCGCCGATTCGCTGTGGGTCGTGGACGACGCGCGCGTGATGCTGGGCGAGGTGCTGCATACGCTGGGCTACTCCTATAACACCACCGACAAGGACCAGCTCGCCGAGGCCCAGGCGCGGCTCGAGGCGCTGAAGCCCAACATCCGCATCCTGGACTACGACATGTCCTACAATTACCTGACCTCCGGTGAGGCCAAGGCCGCCTACATCTTCACCCCCTTCGTGGTGCTGACGCTGCAGGAGGATCCCAGCCTGGTGGCCGTGTACCCCGAGGACGGCATCGGCTTCGGCATCGACAGCATCGTCATCCCCGTCAAGGCGCCGCACCCGGACAACGCCCATCGCTTCATGGACTACTATCTGCGGCCTGACGTGGCGAAGATCGTGGCCGAGTGGCAGTGCTACATCAACCCGAACCGGGCGGCCGACGAGCTGATCGACCCCGATTTCGCCGCCCTGTCCCCCTTCCACATCCCCGAGGACCTGCTCGCCACGGCCGAATACGTGGAGGATCTGGGCGAGAACGAATCGCTGTATCAGGACATCTGGACCGCATTCCATCTGAATTGACCCGGATACCGGTCACGATCCAAACAGAAAACAGCGCGGGAACGCCGAACGGCGTTCCCGCGCTGTGTCATGCCGGTGTCATTCCTGTTCGACCGGCACAGGGTCGCTCACAACGACCCTGTGGTCGTACCATTTGCCCTTTTTACCGATGATCGCCACGTCGAACGCCTCCCCGATGACGGGCACCGGGATGTCGAAGCCGTGCGCCGTGTCGACGGTGCCATCCGGATAGCTCACCTCGTCGACGGACGGTTCGAGCAGCATCGCGCCTTCCTTTTTCGCGTCCTCCGAAAGCCCCTGGAACAGGTTGAGGATGCTCTTTGACGCGAGCGTCACATGGATGGTCATCGCGCCGTCCTTCACGGTGAGGCGCCCCTTGTCCTCCAGGGCCTCGTTGACGTGGAACATCGAGCTGTCCGTCTCAAACGTGGCGGTGTATTCGCCGTCGGGCAGCGCCGCGGCCTCCGCCAGCGCCGCGGGCACGAGCAGCGCCAGCAGCATCGCCAGCGCGAATGCGATCGCTCTTTTCATGGTCACTCCTCCGATAAACACCTGTGTGCAGGTCTTCGCTGCCGGCATCCGGATCATCCCTGGGCCTCGACTGCCGCGATGGCGTCGGCGGTATGCGCGACATACAGCGCCTGCACGTCCGCGATGCGGCCCAGCCCCTCGATCTGGCATTCGATGCCGTCGAAGCATCCGGCGGCGGTGAACTGGCTGATCCAGGATGCTTCATCGTCGGGATCGGCCATGTCGTTGTTGGCGTGGTCGCCCGCGACGACCATCAGGGGGCGCAGCACGACCCGGGTGAAGCCGGCGGCCTTCACGGCCTCGATGACCGCCTCGCACGCGGTCTCCTCCGGCTCCCCTTCGACCGTGCCGATGAACACGTTCCCGTAGCCCAGCTGATCCATCTGCGCCTGCATTTGGCTGTAGGTCACCTTCGCGGTGTGCGACGTACCGTGGCCCATGAGGACCAGCGCCACGTCCTCGGGAACGGCGGCTTCCGCAACGACGGCCTTCGCGACGGCCTCCTTGTCGGCGTTGATGACCGTGGCGTCCGCGCCGACCTCGCCCAGCAGCGGCTCGGCGATGAAGATGGTGTCGATCCTGTCCTGATAGCCGGTCAGGGTATCCAGGAGCTCGTCATACTCCGCGCCGTGCATCAGGTGCGTGGGCTGCACGATCAGCCGCTTCACGCCGCAGGCCACGGCACGATCCAGCGCTTGTGCCATGTTGTCGATCTTCTCGCCGTCGCGGGCCTGTATGTGGTTGATGATGGTCTGCGCGGTGAACGCGCGGCGAACGGCCCAATCGGGATATGCGGCCTGCAGCGCCTTTTCGATGCCGCCGATGTCCTCGGCGCGGCTGTCGTTGAAGGAGGTGCCGAAGCTGACCACCAGCAGCTCGTTTTCGCCGATGTCGTCCCCGTTCAGCGGGTCGTCCTTCGACGCGTCGCCCGTATCGCGGCCGAAGTAGTCGGGGTCCGCGTCTTCTCCCTCGACCAGTGCCTTTTGTTCATCCGTCAGCGCATCCCAGCCGGCCCTCGCGGCCTCGATCTGCGCGTCCGTCTCATCGGTACGCTCCTGGACGTAGATCGCATCGATCATCGCGGCCACCGCGTCGGCCGCAGCCCTGTCGGCGTCCTCCGCGAACGCGCCCGTCATCGCGGCGATTACCGCCAGAGCCAGCAACATGGTAAGCAACTTCTTCATACTGATCTCCTCCCGAACATTTGATGATGCAGCCCCGCTGGGCGGCAAAACAAAAGATCCGCGCGCCACAAGAAGCCCGCAGATCTCTCTCAGGAAACTACATGCTGTCAGGCACTCGTGACATGGGGCGCAGCTGCGCCCCGCGCATACAGACGGGCAGGTCTCCTGACTGACGGATCACGACGATGCGGGCGGCCTTCCCGTTGCCAGTGGCTGTTTTGCCCGATCGTTCCCCGATCACAGTGACGAGTTCGCGCAGGATTCTCACCTGCTTCCCTTTTCACCGGACGCCATGCGCCCGACACCCGACTGTTTATTCAGTTGTCATGACAAGTATAGCACATTTGCCCGGTCCGCGCAAGCCCGCCGATCGGCGATGCCGGCTTCGCGCGCCCGGTCACTGCGCGTCCCCGTCCGCGTCCAGGAACCGAAGCAGCGGGCCCAGCCCCTCGCCCGTGGTCGCGCTGACCTCGAACACAGGGTCGGCGCCGGCCAGTGCCAGCAGCTCCCGCGCCTCTTTGATGTCGCCGGGCGCAGAGATGTCGATCTTCGTGACGACGCCCGCCACGGGCACCGGGAACGCCGCGGCCAGGCCCGGAGAGTACATGAACCGCAGCTGAGCGGCCTCCTGCAGGAACAGCACGAGGTCCGTCTCCACGGAAGTGACGCGCAGCCCCTTCAGATAGCCGCGCTGCTCGAGGTACTCGCCGGGCGTGTCGATGGTGCGGTTGATCACCTCGATGGCCTGGGTCTTTTTATATTCCAGGGCCATGCCGTTGATGGCCTGGCAAAGCGTGGTTTTGCCGCAGCCGATGTTGCCGACCAGCAGTATGCGCTTCATGAGCGGGTGATCGTCGTGGGCGAAAAGCCCAGCACGTTTTCCAGCACCGCGAGCACGTCCTTCAACGAGGCCTCCACGCTGGCCACGTCGCCGCTGACCACCAGCGAGCCGTTGAAGCGATCGACGAATATCACGTTCACGTTGGCCGCCTTCGTAGCGGCGTCCGCGCCGATGATCGCGGCTTCACTGGGGGTGATGGTCATGATGCCCAGCGCGCCGCTGCACTCGCCGATGACGCCCAGCTTTTTGTACAGCGACGGATCTGGGTTGGCGATGAGATGTGCCAGTGTGACCTGTTTGCCGGGCACATACTCCTGTATGATCCTCTGTTTCTCCTCCACGGGCGAAGCCTCCTGTCGTTCTGAACGGTGCCGGATCGACGCGCTGTCGTCACATCAGGCTGGACAGCAGCTCCGGATGCGGGCTGGGGATGACCACAGAGGACACCGCCATGCCCTGGGCGTTCGGCGTGTTCATGCCGCAGTTCACGGACTCGCGCACCGCCGCCACCTCGCCGGTGAGTATGACGAAGGACTTGCCTCCGATGCCCGTGCCCAGGCGCACGTCGATCAGCTGCACGTTCGCCGCCTTCACCGCGGCGTCCGCCCCGTAGACCGAAGCGGTCACCGAGTAGTACTCCATCACGCCGATCGCGCCGGTCTCCGGCATGGGGCCCGCCAGGTTGATCGCCGAGATGACCTGCGGATGCACGCGCGGGATCACGCAGCTGTCCACGACGTGGGAGCCGCCCACGCGAAGTCCGGCGTCCACGGATGCCTGGACCGCGGCGACCTCGCCCGTGAAGAGCAGGTAATACTTGCCGGGGCAGCCGGGCTTGGCGAAGATCAGGCGGACCTCCGCCGTCTTGAGCACGATATCGGCGGCCTCGATGCCCTTTGCGATGCTGTTGAACTCCAAAAAGCCGATGGTCTCCGGCATCATATCACATGCGCTCCCTTTCTATGATAATGCTCTCTCCGACGGCCGTGACGCGTCCGTCGATGCCCGAACAGATGCGCGCGCCGGGGCCGCCTTCCGCGGCGGCGGCGAGTTCGTCACCTGCGCGCACCGCATCGCCCACGCGCACCGTGGGCACGGACGGCCGGCCGATGTGCATGCGCAGCGGCACCGCCGTCAGCAAAGGCTCCGCCCGCACCAGCTCCGTCACCTCGACGTCCCTGTAGTCCCAGAGCCCGACCCTGACGGCCACCCGGTCGGATGGCGCCTTGCGCGCTTCGCGGTCGGGGCTCGCGAAACAAGGCGGGCCGTCATAGCGGTAGCGGAAGCCCGCCGCCGCGAGCTCGCGCTTGATCATCGCGTTGATCCGCCTGGGATTCAAGCCCATGGGGCAGGCGTATTCCTCGCAGACGCCGCACTCGCAGCACAGCTGCGCGGTCTGAAGCACCGGATCCCCGGCTGCCTCGCGCGCGTCGGCACCCGCCGCCATGCGGCGCATGATGCGGTGTGGCTCCAGCGGATGCCCGAGCAGGTGTCGCGGGCACAGCTGGGTGCAGTAACTGCACTGTATGCAGGCGCTGCGCGCCCGGGCGAGCATGCGCTCGGGCGCGATCTCCTGCCGCGCCGCCGACGCGCTGCCCTGCGGCAGGGCGATGATACCCGATGTGGTCTTCGTGACGACGGTCTGCCCCGCCTCCTCCAGCGGCACAGGGCGCCCCATCATCGGCCCGCCGGACAGCAGATACACATCCCGGCACTTCAGGCCGCCCGCAAGGCGCAGGCACTCTTCGAACGACGTGCCCACCGGCGCGTCCACGATGACCGGGTGCCTGACCTCGCCGGTCACCGTCAGCAGGCGGCGCGTCAGCGGTATGCCCTTCATGGCGTCGGCGATGGCGCACAGCGTGGCCACGTTGTCCACCACCGCGCCCACCTGGGCGGGCAGTCCCGCGGGGGGCACGACCCGGCCCGTCACCTCGTACACGATGGTCTGCTCGTCGCCGGCGGGATAGAAGCTTTCCATCTCATGGATCGCGATGGATGCGCCCGCCGCCGCGATGGCGGCTCTCAGCGCGGCGGTCTCCTCGCGATAGTGGCGCTTGAGCGCGATGACCACCTTTTCGATGCCCAGCTGTTCGGCCAGCGCCGATGCGGCCGACACGATATCTCCGGCCCGCGTGCGCATCAGGTACTTGTCGTTCCACAGAAGCGGCTCGCACTCCGCACCGTTCACGATGAGCCACTCAAATCGGCCCTTCAGCTTGAGATGCGTTGGGAAACCGGCGCCGCCGCAGCCGACCACGCCTGCGCGTGCGATCGTCTCCAGTATGTCCACTGTGCCCACCTCACTTCGCGTCCGCAACGATCTGCAGGCTGTCGATGATGCCCACGATGGCCATGTCCACGGCCACCTCGTCCCGGCCCAGCGCCTTGCGCGCCGTGCTGCCGGATACCACGAGCACCTTTTCTCCGATGCCCGCACCGACGACGTCCGCCGCGACTAAGTTGTTCGGCTCCGACGCCTTGCGGCCCTCTTCGCGCACGACCATCAGCTTGAGCCCTTCCAGGCTCGGTTCTTTCTTGGTGGCCCACACGTGGCCGATCACTCTGCAAATGATCATTCCATCAACCTCCGCTCGACGATCGCCCTGCGATCCATACGCCGTTCAAAAAACGATCCCCGTGTCTTACCTGCCTCGATCCCGGCAGTTCACGGTCACTCGATGACCACGGTGATGCCCGCAGCCGCGAACACGTCCCGGGCGGCGGGCGTGATCAGCGTGCCCGCCCCGAAGCGGATCTCTCCCTCGGCGCCTGCGCACATGCGCTTTGCGCACGCCTCGGTCACCAGCCGGTCGCGGTTCGGGCGGGCGTGGGTCTCCACCGCCTGCGGCGGCCGCTGCTTTTCCGGCGGCAGCGGCGGCTCGAGCGTCGTCACGGTGTCCCGGCAGCCCTCCAAAGGCTTCACGCCGAACACCATGAGCTGCCGCACATAGCCCTCGAGCATGGCGTAGAGCGCCCGGCTGCCCTGTCCCGCACACGTCCGGTGCGGCGGCGCATCCGCCGCCATCAGCACCTCTACGCCGTTCAGCAGCGCTTCGGTCACCGCGCGGCACAGCCCGTCGACCGGCAGTCCGAGCGCCAGGCCGGACAGCTGGAGCGTGGTCATGCGGCCGATGATGACGCGTTCGTACTTTTTGATGTTCCCGCAGCGCTCATAATCCTCCAGGCCCATTACGCGGCATCGCGCGGTGATCCGGCGGGTAGCTGCGCCGCGTCGCCCAGCACGAGCACCCGGGGCAGGCCCGCGTCGTCCGCAGGTGCGGCGGCGCCGCGCTCGGACAGCCGGCGCATGACCTGCTCCGTCACGGCTTCCACCAGCCGCGTCAGCTCCTCCTCGCGCATGTGTCCTCCCCCTTCACGATGGTGCCGATCACGCCGCGCCCGACCATGGCGGCATTGGCCTCGTCAAAGTCGATGTGCAGCGCCAGGCTCGCCCGCTGCTTGACGCGCGCGATCGCCCGCACGGTCGTCGGGCGTTCGGTGTCCAGCCGGACGGTGAGCGCCTCGCCGTTTTTGATGCCCATGCGCGCCGCATCCTGCTCGGTCATGTGCACGTGCGCCAGCGCGATGATGGCGCTGCCCCTGGCCTCCAGGATCCCGGCGGGCCCGATCAGCAGGACGTCTGCAGCGCCGTCGAGGTTGCCGGACAGCCGAAGGGGCGCATCGATGCCCAGCGCCCGGCAATCCTGTGCGGACAGCTCGACCTGCACGGCACTGCGCTCCGGCCCCAGCACGGCCACGTTGTCGAACGTGCCCTTTGCCGTCACGATCTTCACGCGGTCCTCCGAAAGGAACTCTCCCGGCTGGCTGAGCGCGCGCTTGTTGACCAGCTGGTGGTCCGGCCCGAACAGCTTCCGAACGGCTTCCCGCGTGAGATGCACGTGACGCGCGGAGACCTCCACAGGCACAGTGTCCGGCGCGCCGGCCTGGCGGGGCGCCGCTGACGGCGCCGCGCATCGACTGACGACGCTCTCGACGATGCGCCGGATATCCTCTTCACTGTAATAGTTCATGCCTTGTCACCTCCGACGGTCGAGGCCGCCCGTGAGCAGCCGGGCAAATATCAGGTAGACCGCGCTGGAGAGCCGGTTCAGCGCGCGCACGATGTCCGGCCGCGCACAGCCGCCACCGCCTCCTGAGAAGGCGCGCATCGCCGCCAGCTCCGCCTCGCGCACCTGCGTGCGCAGCAGATTGACCCGCAGCGCCAGACTGCCCATGTCCCGGCTCGGGATGGGATGGTCGATGCCGCAGCTCCCCTTCAGGTCATGGGACGCGCGGCGCAACTCGTCCTCCGTCATGCCCAGCAGGCTTGCCGGTTCGAGCGGCGCCTCGCGCACCTCCGCCGCCAGGATCTGGCGCACGCGCGCCAGCACATCGTCCAGCGCGTCGGCCAGCGCCGGCGCGCCCGCCGACATGGCTGCCGCCTGCAGGCACAGGATCTGGGCCTGCAGCGTATCGAGCTTCCCCCGGAACGCGATCCTCGGGTGCAACTTGCTCACCAGGCGGTTCCCGGACAGATGGGTCATATCCTCGGGTTTTTCCGCCATCGGTTCGCCCGTCTCCGCGTCGACGAACCTCGGCCTGCCGACCGATACGGGCAGGGGCACGCGGGTCATCGTCGCGCCGGCTTCGACCAGCCTGATGCCGTTCTCGCGTATGAAATCGCGCGCGGCCGGCGTCAGCATCGTGTCGGGCGCGACGGTATAGGTGTCACTGTGCGTCCGGTGCCAATGGGCGCGCAGCTCCACATCCGTCAACAGCTTCTTCTTCATCGTCTTTTCCACGCCGCACGGCTCACGTGCCGGGCGGCCTCTTCTCATTCACAAAACGGGCGCGCCTGCGCCGTGCGTCACCGGTCGCAGTGCTCGAGCGTGGGCAGTATGAATTCCACCTCGTCGTGCGGACGCGGGATCACGTGCACGCTGATCAGCTCGCCCACCTTGGACGCCGCCGCCGCGCCCGCGTCCGTCGCCGCCTTCACCGCGCCGACGTCGCCGCGCACCATCACCGTCACCAGGCCGCCGCCCACGTGTACCTTGCCGATCAGGTGGACGTTCGCCGCCTTGACCATCGCATCAGCCG